>JAQUOM010000160.1 GCA_028717105.1 Candidatus Omnitrophota bacterium | reverse complement strand
TTATCCCGGAGACCACTTCGGCCGGCGGGTCTTGGATAAGACGATGCTTGCGCGCCTGCCGTCCGGCCTCCGGGCCGCGGTCAGCATCGAATTCGATTATTATTCTTCGATCGATGAGAGGCGCGAAGACAACGAGATTGCCGCTATGACGCGTGATATCGCCGAAGTTTTGAAGACCAGGAATATAGCGGCCCTGGCTTTGGTGACGGCCTCGGCAGACCCTGGGCGCGGTATCCACGAATACACCCCGCCGGACCAGGAAGCGTTTATCCTCGCGCGCCACCTCGAAGAATTCCGAATCGTGCCCGCGGCGCCGGCAGAGAGTTCTCCGGCGTCTTCTTTCGGTTCGCTGATATTTACCGGCTGGCCGCTGATGGAGAAACTCTATCAGGATTTGGAGTGGCGCATGACGCTCCAGACCGGTTCTCCGAAATTAAGCCGCTTCATTGCCAAGGCTGTCGTGCCTTCGGTTTTTGAGGTGGGGCTCTGCGTCGGGAGCGTCAATCTCGGGTTCCTGTTCTGGTTTAACGGATTGACCGCGCGGCCGCTGATATTGACGCCGGAAATGTTCGCCTTTCTTTTCGTGATCACGGCCGTTACGTTCAATCTCTGGAGATTGTTGTATATTCCCTATCTTCTCTCGGGGTTGTTCAAAAAAGAAAACGGCCGCGGATTGTTCTCCAAGGAAAGGATCGCCGCTGTTCTCTCCGGGCTGATCAGGAACCATAAGTCTACGAGTTCAGAATTGATCGTCATTCCGTGGGTGACGGCCGCGTTTCTTAACTATTATCTCTGGAATTTTAATCCTTGTTTTGATGCGGCGTTCCTGGGGTCCTTTTACGGGATTTTCATCCTGCCCGCCATGGCCATTAAATTTATGACCGCTCTTCTTCGCCGAGGCAACGGCGTTTTGCCGCCGCCGGCCCCTGCGGATAGCGCCGAGGCTGCAGGAGGAGGGGCTTCGAGGATGCCGCAAGGGCCGGGAGCGTCCGATCCGATATCCAAAGACGGCCTGAGTTCGCCGGCCAAGTCTGTCACCAAGGCAGGCGGTTCGCGGCCGAAAGTGACGGCCGCCGAATGTATCCTGGACCTGTGGAAAAACAGGGACAAGCTGGCCGGCCGGGCCATTCAGGGCCGCGCCAGAGGCGTGATGGTCGTTGAGGGGGAGATCGTTCCGTGGTTGAGCAAAAACGTGAGCCATGAACACGCCAGGAAACTGCTTATTGTTCTTGAGAGGTGCGGCTTGCTTCACGTCGTCAGGGAGGGCAGGCCCGGAGTCCTCGCATCGCCTGCCAAATATTATTTGACCACGGAGTTGTTGAATGCCAGCCGCGAGCAGGTTGATGCGATTTGCCGGATCCCCAGGCTCCATGAAGGCCCGTCGCGCCTGAGCGCCAAACGGGCATCCCGTCCTGCCCTGAACAAGATCAAACGGCAGATCAAAGAGATCCTTCCTGTTTGTGTCGAGTTGGAGGTATCTGCGGGCCAGCGTCGCCCGTTCATCCGGGTTGTCTTGACGGCTGAATCCAGGAAAATCCTGGGTTTTGTTATGAGGTCGTTGGCTGCTGCGACGGATGATTTTGCCGGCCAGGTCGCAGAGTGGCTGAGCGGGCGGGGCTGCGACGGCATCAAAGAGATCGTTGACATTTTTGAAAAAAATATATCTTCCGCCTATCTTTTGAGCGCCGATGCCGGTCAGATCACGCCGGACCTTATCGCTAACACAAGGAACCACTACCTGCTTAACAAGACGACGGCTTTGGGAGGGTTCATCAACTGGTGCCTGAGCGATAAGGAAGGCAAGAAACGCCTTGGAGAGAAAAATATCAGGAATGCGCTTGAGGCCTTGAAAGAAGTTGCCGTGCTTTTCCGCGCCCTGGCCGATGCGGACGTGATCTTGATCTCCCAGTGGAACGGCAATCCGAAGATGATCGCTTTTGAAACCATCGATGTCGAGATGTCGCTGGCCTATCAGAAAATGACAAAGGGCGGTTCCCCCAGTTCTCCGGCGACGGGTGTGCGCCGGGACGCCCGGATGAAGGAAGCAGTTTCTCTGAAGGAAAGCCGGGGGATAAAGATCGTCGGTATTACGGGTTTCATGGGGTCGGGCAAGACGACGGTTTCGGGGATTCTCAAAGAGGAGGGCTATGCCGTCATCTCGGGTGATTTCTCGGGAGCTGGAAATATCGCGGCCCCGCGCAACGCAGCGGCCAGGGTCCTGGTGAATATCGTCAAATACGCCGTTTCCTTGACGCCGGCGTTCTACGCGCTTCATGTCTTTCTGTCGTCGTCGCTCAGGCGGCGTATGACCTATCGTCACCTGGCCGAGACCTTGAGCGGCTGGAAACAGGGGGACGGGGGGCATCTCTTTGTGGATTCCGCCAATTTGTACCAGTTAAAGCTGGAACGCCTGCTCGACGAAGTATGGTATGTCTCCAGGGACGAAGAGGAACGCCGGCGGGCCTTGTTGGAAAGAGAGCGCGGCCTTGGTTTATCGTCCTCTACGGCCGCGCGATATATC
>JAQUOM010000159.1 GCA_028717105.1 Candidatus Omnitrophota bacterium | reverse complement strand
TTCAATAGCTCCAAACCCACGGCCATTCCTTTCCGCATGGTCGATACGTCCAAGGCCCGGCATCTTCTCGGGTTCGAGCCGCAGGTCTCTCTGGAGGAGGGTTTAAAGGATACAGTCGCCTGGTATCGAACAATGAAGGACAAGATATGATCTCGCAGGATGTTTTAAACTATTTTCGCGCAAAGAAAGCACTCGTGACCGGCGGCACGGGTCTGATCGGCCGCCAGGTGGTTGATCTTCTCTGCCGCGCGGGAGCGCGGGTGACTATCGTTTCTTTGGATCGCCTGAAGCTCCGGGCGGATGCCCGCCATATTTACGGCGATTTGACGGAGTTCGGCTTCTGTCGGAAGATTACGCGGGGGATGGATTGCGTCATTCACTTGGCGGGCATCAAGGGTTCGGCATCCGTCACCGAAAAAAAACTGGCCAGTCATTTCGTGCCGACCATGATGATGAACATGAATATGCTGGAGGCTTGCCGCCGCAACGCCGTTCCGAAAGTCGTCTATACGAGTTCGATCGGCGCTTATGCCAATACGGACATCTTCCGCGAGAAGGACTATCGCCTTGACAGCGAGCCTATGGATTTTGCCGGTTGGGCCAAGCGCATGGCGGAGCTTCAGGTCCATGCCTACCGCGTGCAGTTCGGCCTGGAGAATTTTGCCGTGGTGCGGCCGTGCAATGTTTACGGCCCCGGCGATAATTTTGATCCGCAGAATGCCATGGTGATCCCGTCGCTCATGTACCGGATCTACCACAAGGAGGATCCTCTGGTCGTCTGGGGCGACGGCAGCGCCATCCGGGATTTCGCTTACAGCCGGGACGTAGCCGAGGGGGTGGTCCTCGCGCTCTATTACGGCACCAAGGGGAGTTTTGTGAATTTAGGGTCGGGCAGGGGATTCAGCGTCCGCGAGCTGGTGGAGACCCTGCGTTCTTTCCTGGATTTTTCTTATGTCTTTGACGCCTCAAAACCCGCGGGATTTCCCAAAAGGGTGATGGATATTTCCCTGGCACGCGAGATGATCCATTATGAACCGTCGACGAGCCTGCGCGAGGGGTTAGAAGAGACGTGGCGCTGGTTTGTGCGTAACCAGGAAGAGTTCAAGAAGAAGAAAAATTATTTTACCTCATGAGGCCGTCATGATGATAGTAGAAAGAACGCAACTCGAAAGGGTCCTTTTGGTCAAGCCGTCCGTCTTCTCGGACCATCGGGGCGAATACGTGGAAATTTATAATGAGGACCTTTACCGCAAGAACGGTATTGATGTCGCATTTGTCCAGGATGATATTTCCATGTCCTACAAGAATGTCCTGCGCGGCATCCACGGCGATGATGCGACGTGGAAGCTGATCTCCTGCCTTCACGGAGAATTCTACCTTGTGGTCCTGAATTATGACCAGGGGTCCAAAGATTTTGGAAAATGGCAGTCTTTTGTCCTTTCCGACAAAAACAGGCAACAAGTGATCGTGCCTCCCGGATTCGGCAACGGCCATTTCGTCTTAAGCGAGAGAGCTATTTTTCACTACAAACAATCCACATACTACGATCCCGGCAAGCAGTTTACCGTTAAATGGAACGATCCCCGTTTTAACATCTCCTGGCCTGTGAAGGACCCCATCTTGTCAAAAAGGGACGAGCTGGGCAGGAGAGAATGAAAAAAGATAAAAACAACTCCTCGCGTTTGCATCTTGTCAATATCTCTCTATGACCAGTCCTCGCAGAGCTCGGACGGGTATCCAGATATTTCCAAGATACGCTGCCGCAGAAAGCGGCACACCGGCCATCCGATGAGGCCGGGTGGAGGAGTTAATCCCGCCAGAGGTGGGATTAAGGAGGGTTTTACATGGTCATCAGCCGAACACCGTTTCGTATTTCATTCTTCGGGGGAGGCACGGATTATCCGGATTGGTACAGACAGCATTCCGGCGCGACGCTGGCGACAACCATCGATAAATACTGTTATCTGACTGTCGGTTACCTGCCGCCGTTTTTCGATTGCAATTACCGCATCGTCTATTCCAAACGCGAGATGGTGAAAAAGGTCTCCGAGATCGAGCATCCGGCCGTGCGCGAGACGCTGCGTTTTATGGGGATCAAAAAAGGCATCAGCGTCCAGCACGTCGGCGATCTTCCGGCCCGTACCGGGATCGGTTCCAGCTCGTCTTTTACCGTGGGGCTCCTTCACGGCCTCTATGCCGTCACCGGCAGGATGGTGTCGAAAAAACAACTGGCGCTGGAGGCCATCGATATCGAGCAGAACTGGATGAAGGAGAATGTCGGTTCCCAGGACCAGGTGATCACGGCGTTCGGCGGGTTCAATAAGATCGAGTTCAAAGGGGCCAAGAATGTCGAGGTGACCCCGGTGACGCTGGATAATAAAAGGCTCAAGATTTTTCAGGGCCATCTTTTGCTGTATTTTACGGGTTTCTCCCGGCTGGCTTCCGAAATCGCCGGAGAACAGATCAGGAATATCCCCGCCAAAACCAAAGAGCTCAAAGAGATGTATGCGATGGTCGGCCGGGCCATGGAGATATTGAACAAGCCGGGCGACGGGTTCGATGCTTTCGGAAGGC
>JAQUOM010000158.1 GCA_028717105.1 Candidatus Omnitrophota bacterium | reverse complement strand
CGCTGGATAACCATCAACATTTATTTTTTAGCCAATAATTCCGCGATTTGCACGGCATTTGTCGCAGCGCCTTTGCGCAGATTATCGGCAACAACCCAGATCCACATCCCTTTTTCGTTATAGAGGTCCTTACGGATACGGCCGACAAAAACCTCATCCTTGCCCTCGCTATCGATAGGCAGGGGATAGACGCAGCCCTTGGCGTCGTCAACCACAACAATGCCTGCAGATGCCCCGAGCGCCTTTTTAACTTCGGCGATGTCGATCGGTTTTTTTGTTTCAAGGTAAATCGACTCGCTGTGGCCGATCTTCACCGGAACGCGCACGGTCGTCGCGGACACCATGATCTTATCGGTGTGCATGATCTTATGGGTCTCTTTGACCATTTTCCACTCTTCAGAGGTGAAATCGCATTCCGCAAACCCCCCGATATGGGGAAAAACATTAAAAGCAATTCGCTGAGGCAGAGCTTCTGATTTCGATTCAACTCCCGCCAGAATGGATCTTGTCTGATCGAAGAGCTCCGTAACCGCCTTGCTCCCAGCGCCGGAAGCAGCCTGATAGGTCGAAACAATGACGCGTTTGATCTTATAAAGTGCGTGAATAGGCGCAAGCGCCACAACCATCTGGATCGTGGAACAATTCGGGTTGGAGATGATCCCGCGCCCCTTTTTTGCTTTTTTGACGTCCTTAGGGTTCACTTCGGGAACAACAAGCGGCACATCTTTTTCCATGCGAAAATCCGCGCCATTATCGATAACAACGGCCCCCCGCTTGACTGCTTCAGACGCATATGTCACAGCGGCGCCCTTCTCGCCTTCCGTCCCCGCAAATAACGCAATATCTATCCCGTCAAATGCCTCGGGAGAAATCGCGGCCACGTGATAGACCTGGCCGTCGACCGTAATATCCCTGTCGCTTCGGGCTAGGACCTTCAAAGTCCCGACAGGAAAATTTCTCGACCTTAAAACCTTCAGCATTTCGATGCCGACGGCCCCTACGCCGACGACAGCAACGTTATATTTTGATTTTTTACGCATGATGTTCTCCTCCGCAAGAAACGTGCGGCGTCTTTACAGATCCTTGACGGCTGAATCTCCAACCTCCGCCCAGGTAGATGTCAAGGATATTTCTACAGGTTAGCGACCACAAGGTCTCCGACTTCGGTGGTCGCATACCCCATCTTGCCTGCCGCCAATGATTTCAGCTTCGCCTGCACGATCCCGATGACGGCGTCTTCAATCGCCTTGGCCGCGCGGGCCTCTCCTAAGGTATCCATCATCATGCCGGCCGCGCAGATCGCCGCCAGGGGATTGATCACGTTCTTACCCGTGTATTTCGGCGCGGAGCCGCCGATGGGCTCGAACATCGAGACGCCTGAGGGGTTGATGTTGCCGCCCGCAGCGATCCCCATGCCGCCCTGGATCATGGCACCCAGGTCCGTAATGATGTCGCCGAACATGTTGTCCGTGACGATGACATCGAACCATTCGGGATTCTTGACAAACCACATCGTTGTGGCGTCCACGTGGGCATAATCGGTCTTGATATCCGGATATTCCCTGGCCAACTCGTTAAACGTCCTCTGCCACAAATCCCAAGCATACGTCAGGACATTGGTCTTGCCGCAGAGGGTCAGCTGCTTGCGCTTATTCCTTTTGCGCGTGAACTCAAACGCATAGCGAAGGCAGCGTTCAACGCCGGCCCGCGTGTTATAGGAGATCTGGATAGCCACCTCATCCTTCGTCCCCTTCTTCTGAAACTCTCCCATGCCTTTATACAGGCCTTCGCTGTTCTCGCGGACAACGACAAAATCGATATCTTCCGGTTTTTTGTCCTTTAACGGACAAAACGCGGGGCTGTAAAGCTTCACCGGCCGCAGGTTGATATACTGGTCCAGGGCGAACCTGAGCTTCAGGAGCACGCCCGTCTCGATGATGCCGGGCTTCACTTCCGGGTCGCCGACGGCGCCCAGATAGATCGCATGGTATTTCTTGAGTTCGGCGATATCGGCATCATCGACAAGCTTGCCGGTCTTCAGATACCTCTTGCCGCTGAAATCGAATTCTTTCGTTTCAAATTTGAAATTGAATTTCTTTGCGGCGGCATCCAGGACTTTGAGTCCCTCGCGCACGACCTCAGGCCCTGTCCCGTCTCCAGGTATCACTGCAATTTTGTACATTGATTTCGTCCTTTTTAGGTTTTTTCCTATCGAAATTAACTCCGAAGCGTGCTTAGTGAAATTTAAGACAAGGTTTACGGATTAAATTTCACGAGCGTTTACGCAAAGAGTCTTCCTTACTCTTCACCCAATTCACCAATCCGCCTTTTTCGACGATCTGGCAGACAAAATCCGCAAAAGGGGCGGCATGGTATGTCTTGTTCTGCGTCAAATTCCTGATCTCGCCTTTCTCAAGCTCGACCTCCAGCTCATCGCCGGACTGTATCTGATCGGCTTCCTTGACTCCAATAATGGGAAGGCCGATATTAATCGCGTTACGGTAAAAGATCCTGGCAAAACTCTTGGCGATGACCAAGGAGACGCCGCAGCCTTTCAGCGCGATCGGGGCGTGTTCTCTCGAC
>JAQUOM010000157.1 GCA_028717105.1 Candidatus Omnitrophota bacterium | reverse complement strand
CAAGGCGGCGGACGGCTGCATGCGCGACGCCGAATCGGTTTTGGACCAGCTCATTGCTTTCTCGCAGAAAGACATCAAGCTTGCCGATGTCGTCGCTATCCTCGGGATCATCGAAGAAGACGCGTTCCTGAGATTCATGGATGCCTGCCTGGACGGCGAGACCTCAACCGCCCTGCGCCTGATCGCGGACATCAGCGCCAAGGGCAAGGACATGGATTATTTTCTTGAAGGACTGCTTGAACATTGCAGGAACCTGATGGTTTTAAAGATCGTCAGAGACAGCCGCGAAGAGCTTGTTGACCTCCCTAAAGAGATGATCGCCGATATCGCCGCCCAGGCCCAGCGCATGGAGCTTTCGGACATCATGACAGCCGTTAACCAGATCTTCGCCGCGCAGGAGATGAGCCGCAAGCTTAATACGACGCGGATCCCCCTGGAGGTTCTGGCGGTGAAACTGGCAGGGGGAATCGGAAAGAAAAAACCGGGCGCGCCGCCGGCGCACAGAGAGCCGCAGGCCGTTCCTGCGGCTGTGGTAAAGCCGGCCGCTGCCGTTGCCAAGAGGCCGCTGTCGATCTTAAAAGAGGAGAGGGGTTCGGTGGGCAATCGTTTGAGTTCTTTTGCCTCTTTGGAGAAAGCCCCTGATTTTAATCGGCCGTCATCCGCCGCAGAAGCCGGCGGCGCGCAGGCCTCCTGCAGCCTGCAGGATATCCAGAACAGCTGGGACAGGTTCATCCGGCATCTGGGCGGGGTCAAGATGTCCCTTTCGACCTATTTGCGGGAATCGACTCCCGTGAAGTGCGAGGGAGGCTGGTTGACGATCGGTTTTCCCAAGAGCGCTGTTTTTTTTAAAGAGGCGCTGGAACATAAGGACAATTTGAAGATCGTCGAGGAAGCTGTGGCGGCCGTCTATGAGGTGCGCCTGAATCTTAAATTGGAGATCGTCGAAGGGCTCGCGGCCCCCGCGCAGGACGACGGGCATTTTGAAGAGACGCCGTTTTTCAAATCCGCGATGGATCTGTTCAAGGGGAAGGTGGTTAAAAAGTAGCCATGGCCGGATACAGCCTCGCCACGATCGAGAAGCTTATCGAAGAACTGATGAAACTCCCCGGCATCGGCCGCAGGAGCGCGCAGCGTATCGTCTATCACATGCTCGACACGCCGAACCAGGAGGTCGGCATGTTGACCGAGGCGATCACGCGGGTCAAGGAAAACGTGCGCTTTTGCAGTATCTGTAATAATTTCAGCGAGAGCGAGGTTTGCGGCATCTGCGGCGACGAGAGGCGCGACAGGACGACCGTCTGCGTCGTTGAAAGCCCCAAGGACGTCGAAAATATCGAGCGCAGCGCGAATTTCCGCGGGACCTACCACGTGCTTTTGGGGGCGATTTCGCCTTTGGAGGGCCGCGGGCCGCACGACCTCAAAGTGGACGGTCTGATCGAGCGTTTCAAGAAGGGCAGCGTCCAGGAGGTCATTATCGCGACGGATTCCGACACGGAAGGGGAGGCCACGGCGATCTTTTTGACCAAACTTCTGCGCCCCCTGGGTGTCCGTGTCATGCGGATCGGCATCGGCCTGCCTGTCGGTTCCAATCTTGAATACGCAGACCCCGCGACGCTGGCGCGGGCGATGGAGGGGCGCAGGGAGATATAATATTCCGGCTGATGTTTCATGTCCTAAATTTTAAGCCCGCACGGTATTGCCGTGCGGGCTTAAATATAACGAGCGGCCCTGGAGGGGTTGGAACCGCCCGCTTCCTTTGGGACGGGAAGTCTTTTGATATTTCAGGCTTGTTGTTTTCGAAATCAGGTCCCGTCATTTTTTACATCCCTAGATTAACATTCCGTGTGATCATAGCCAATGGCTGGATTCCTCTACTTTTTGACCGTTTTCCGCCTGTCTGAGAAGGAGCTGTTTTTAAAGGCAGGGGGTTGTCCTTTTGTCTTGACGGAGAAGTCGATTTTCCCTATAATTGAACAACAGGTTTTAGGGTTTTTGATCACTGGCGACTGGTGACATGGTGTCCCGGTGACTTTCTTTGATATATTCCCCCGTAGCTCTCCGCCACAGTACATGGCGGATTTAGTGGCGGAGCCCGCCTTGATCTTTGGCGGGCCAGAGAATATATATAACATGTATTACGTTTATGTTCTTTTAAGCCTCAAAAATCGAAAGCATTATATCGGTTTTACAAGCAAGAAACCGCAAACAAGGCTTTTAGAACATAATTCCGGTAGTAACGCATTTACAAAGAATAACCGTCCTTTTAAATTAATATACTCTGAAGAGCATGTTGATGAAGGTTTTGCAAAGAAACGAGAGCGATTTTTGAAGTCTGGTTACGGTCGATCGGTTTTGAAAACTAAGCTGAAGTGTTGTTCTTTGTAGATTCTATTCCCCCGTAGCTCAGTCGGTAGAGCGAGTGGCTGTGGGAGGCCGAAGGCCGACCAAAGTCGGTTGAGGCAAGGCATGGAAAGGAGGCGACGTTGGCAAGGCAAGATACAAGGCCATACCAGCAACGGCGAACTTATTTGATTGCTGCTGTCCGCAAAAGACGTAAAAAAGTACGGCAGATGGCAATCGAATACAAAGGAGGTCGGTGCGAAA
>JAQUOM010000156.1 GCA_028717105.1 Candidatus Omnitrophota bacterium | reverse complement strand
ATTACGTCGAGCCGGACAAGCTGGGCGCGATCGTGACAAAAACCATTACGAAAAACCGCAGAGAAGGGAATCGGCCGCCCCGTATCTGTGAAACGACCGGGGGGATGCTCAATGCCATCGGCCTTCAGAACGATGGGCTTGAGGATTTTATAGCCGAAAAACTGCCTGCCTGCCGAGGCCTGGGGACCAGGCTGATCGTCAGCGTCGGAGGAGAGGCAAGCAGCGAATACGGCGAGGTCATCGAAGCGCTCAACTCTCATGCGGAGGTCGCGGCCTACGAGCTTAATATCTCCTGCCCGAATATCGAGTATAAAGACAAGATCATCTCCCAGGATGAAGAGCTGACCTACAAGGTTGTCCGGGATGCGCGTCAAAGGACAAACCGCCCCCTGATCGTCAAGCTTTCGCCCAATGTCAGCGATATTACGAAGATCGCCCACGCTGTCCAGGAAGCCGGGGCGGACGCGGTCAGCCTCGTCAATACCTTTTTGGGCATGGCTGTCGATGTAGAGACCCGCAGGCCCATCCTGGGCAACATCACGGGGGGCTTGAGCGGGCCGGCGATCAAACCGATGGCCCTGCGCATGGTCTGGCAGGTCTATAACAAAATCAGTTTACCGGTCGTGGGCATGGGTGGTATCATGAATGCCCGTGACGCGATTGAATTCCTGATCGCGGGCGCCACTGCCGTTGCCGTTGGAACCGCCAATTTTGTCGACCCCCGCACGTCTCTCGAGGTCGTTAACGGAATCTCTTCGTACCTGTCGCAGCATCACTACAAAGACGTTAAAGAGCTTATCGGGAGCTTGAATGTCTCCTGATGGAACGGCAGGCAGTAGATAGGAGCCGGAGGACAGGACAAGGGCTGATTCTATGAAAACCGATTTGATCGTTGCTTTAGACGTTGAAAACCTCCAGAAGGCCAGGGATATCGTCGATAAACTTTATCCCCTTGTGAAGTATTTTAAAGTAGGCAGCCAGCTTTTTACGGCCTGCGGATCTGAAGCCGTCGCATATATCCGCAAGAAGGGCGCCGAAGTATTCTTGGATTTGAAGTTTTATGATATTCCCAATACGGTAGCCAGCGCTATCGGGTCGGCTGTCGGGTTGGATGTTTTTATGCTGACGGTCCACACCTCCGGCGGCGCGGATATGATGAAAAAGGCGGTGGCGGCGGCGGAAGACGAAGCCAGAAGGACAAAAAAACGCCGGTCTTTGATCGTCGGGGTGACCGTGTTGACAAGCCAATCCATGGAAAGTGTCGTCGAAGAGGTTTTGCGGCGCGCCGCGCAGGCTAAAGAGTGCGGATTGGACGGCGTTGTCTGTTCCGTGGCTGAAGCCGCGGCTGTGCGCCAGATATACGGAGAAGATTTTATTATCGTGACCCCCGGGATCAGGCTGCCGGAGAATGATCGCGACGATCAGAAGCGGGTCGCAACGCCGGCGGCTGCCGTCGCTGCGGGCAGCAATTATGTGGTTGTCGGCCGGCCCATTCTTGAAGCATCCGACCCTTTGGCTGCAGCGAAAAATATATTAAGAGAAATCAAGAGTCAGCGTTAAATGAAGTAGCCGGTAGATAGTCGTCGGTAAATAATATTCCGAAATTTACTGTCTACTTTCCGCTGTCTACTATGTACTCCGAACGAAGTGAGGTTATATGGCACAGGAACTTAAAGCATTGCTCGACAAGATTCAGAAAGAGGGCGTAGAGGCCGTTCAGAAGACCGCCCGGGAGATAGAGGCGCGCGCCCAAAAACAGGCGGACGAGATCGTCGCGCGCGCCAGGAGCGACGCCAAGAAATTTATGGATGATGCCCGGGAGAAGGTCCGGCAGGAAAAAGAGTCATCGGAGGCCGCCCTCAAGCAGGCCGGCCGCGACCTTGTCCTGTCTTTGAAGAAACAGATCCTGGCGACACTCGATCGTGTCGCCGTTCTCGACGTGCGCCAGGCGCTCGGGCCCCAGGAGCTCGCCGGCCTGGTCAAGCTGGCTGTCCAGCAGTATGGCGGCCAGGACGCGGGGCCGGTGACGGTTTCTTTACAGGACGGCGATCGTCAAAAACTCCAGCAGGGTTTCCTTGCGAAACTGAAGGACGAATTAAAACGGGATATCGTCTTGAAGGCCGCCGACGAGGTCTCCGGAGGTTTTATCATCAGTTTTGACGCGGGCAAATCGCATTTTGATTTCAGCGACAAGGCCCTGGCCGCCTACCTTTCCGGCCTGGTGCGCCCGAAGCTGGCAGAGTTGTTAAAATAGATAAATAAACGAGTGCATGAGTTAACGGGTTTACTCGTCGACTCGATAACCGTTTTTATTATGGCCGGACATTACATATATGTTGTTTCCGCATTACCGATGCTGCACTTCGGGCAGAAGCTTCCTTTGAGCTATGCCAAATTCATCGACGGCTGTCGCGGTCTGATATCGGAACAAGAAGTTTCCGTCCTCTCGGCCCTTGAAGGTGCGGATTGGGGCGCGGCCCTTGTGGCAGACATCCCTCTTTTGAAGGCCTGGAGGCTTTTTGAGGTCGCCCTGCGAAACGAATTGGTCAAGTTGCGTTCAGTCCGCAGGCAGGCGGATGCCGGTAAATATCTGCGGCACGACGGGTGGTGGGACCCCTGGG
>JAQUOM010000155.1 GCA_028717105.1 Candidatus Omnitrophota bacterium | reverse complement strand
CGCCTCTGGCGGGATTACTCCGAAGCTTGCGTCAGTCGATTTCATAAGCCGCCTCTGGCGCCTGGCTTGTGAAATTGACAAGCGGTTAAGCAAGGAGTAACGTTTATTCCTTAACTTTGCCTATCAGGGGTTTCTTTTTTCCCTTTTCTTCTTTACGTTAAACAGATTCATGCTTCTGTCAATGCCATGCTCCAGCCACGTTTCCATGGCCCGGACCGCTGCGGCCGTCATTTCCTCGACGGCAGATTCTTCGCAGGCGGCGAACTTCGCAAGCACATAATCCGCCAACTCGTTTTTCTGGGTTTCACGATCAATGCCCAGTCTCAAACGATTGAATTCGTTCGTCTTGATGTGTTCTATAATGGACTTGAGCCCGTTATGGCCGCCCGCGCTCCCCCGCGCCCTGAAACGCATTTCTCCCAGAGAAAGAGAAACATCGTCGCAGACAACCAGGAGGTCCCGCCGGCGGACTTTCATTTTTTCCAGGCACACCGCGACGGCCTCGCCCGAAAGATTCATATACGTCTGAGGAAAAACCAGATAAACGTCCCGGTGGAAGATCGAACCTTTTGCCAAAAGGCTTTTGAAAGAACGATGGCTCTTAAAACTCCAGCCGTATTTTGCCGCGAATGCCTCCACAACCCTGGCCCCTGCGTTATGCCTTGTCAGGCGATACTGCGGACCGGGATTGCCCAAACCAACGACCATTTTTGCGGCGGGATCCGAAACCTTCATTCCTTCTTGGCTTCTTCTTCGGCTTCTTCTGCCGGCTTCTTCTCTTTCTTGATCACTTCCGGCTCGGTTGCAGCGGCCGCTTCGCCCGCCACGGCCTCCGCCGCAGGCGCCGCTTCTTCTTTCATCGGCGGCACGAGGGAAAAGACAAGAGAATCCATATCATGCTTGACCACGACGCCGGCGGGTAAAGAAATATCCTTCAAATAAACCGCATCCCCGATCTTCATGTTGGCCACGTCCACGGTCAGCTTTTCGGGGATCTGTGTCGGCAGACACTCGACTTCGACTTCCCAAATAATATGTTCCAGCGTCCCTCCGTCCTGCTTGACACCCACAGGCTCCCCAACCGACTCCACCGGAACTTTAACGACGATCTTCTTCGTCAGGGAAATTTCGTTAAAATCCACATGGACAATGTCGCCCGAGACCGGATGGCTCTGGATCTCCTTGATCAAGACGGCCTTTTGCTCTTCTTTCTTGCCGACATTTACTTTCAAGGTGATGACCATGTTCTCGCCGCCGTGATGAGCATGCATGAATTTGATCAACCGGCTGCGCTCGATCTTCAGAGACAGGCTTTTTTTGCCCTCTCCGTAAACGACGCACGGGACAAAACCTTCACGCCGCAAAGCGCTGTTCTTGCCGATCTCAGCGTCGCTGCGTAACATTGCTTCCAAAAGAATCGCTTCCATTGTATTTTTCTCCTTAATCCCGCCTCCGGCGGGATGAAACCCTCCGCTATATGGAATGCGGAGGTCTGCCCCCTTGCGGGGTTAACTCCGAGCGTATCTTGAAAATTTATGGATGCCCGCCGAGACCTGGCACGGACTTTGGCCCGGACCGAGACGCTGACTGGATCGGCCTTACCCTCCAGGCAGGCCAAACAAAAATGTTCAAGATGTTTACGCGAGGAGTCGACGTTATTTTGTCTCTCGCAGGTTTCTTTCCTTATATCTCGAATCGCTCATCGAACAGGCAACTGATCGATTCTTCCCTGTGGATCCGCTTGATGGCCTCGGCCAGAAGGGGCGCAACAGAGAGTACCTTGATCTTGGAACTGTTCTTGTGGTCGTCGAGCGGGATCGTATTGGTAATAATGAGTTGTTCTAAAATGGAAGACTCGATCTTCTTGATGGCATCGCCCGACAAAACGCCGTGGACGACCGCCGCATAGATCTTGCGGACGCCCGCCCTCCTCAAGGCGTTGGCGGCCTCGATGAGAGAACCGCCCGTTGCAATCAAATCGTCGACCAGGATGGCATTTTTGCCGTCTACCTCGCCCAGGATATTCATGGCCTCGGCCTTCTCCGGCGATATCCGGCGCTTGTCCACGATCGCCAACCCCACACCCAGCCTCTTGGCGTAAGCCCGCGCCGTCTTGATGCCGCCGACATCCGGAGACACAACGACATAATTCTCCAGCTTGAGCTTCGCTGTGATATAGTCCACGAACACATTAACGGCAAAAAGATGGTCTAAAGGAATATCAAAAAAACCCTGGATCTGCCCCGCATGAAGGTCCATCGTCAGGATCCTGTCGGCGCCGGCGACCGTCAGAAGGTTCGCCACAAGCTTCGCCGAAATCGGCACGCGCGGCTGGTCTTTACGGTCCTGGCGGGCATAACCGTAATACGGCACGACCGCCGTAATACGCCCTGCCGAGGCGCGCTTCAAGGCATCAATAATGACCAATAATTCCATCAGGTTCTCGTTCGGCGGCGGGCAGGTCGGCTGGATCACGAAAACATCCTTGCCGCGGACGTTATCGTCGATCTTGATCCTGATCTCTCCTTCGCTGAAACGCGTCACCATCATCCCGCCGATCTTTTTGCCGAGCTCTTTGGCGATCTCCCCGGCCAGCTCCGGATTGGCATTCCCAGAAAAAATTTCCAGCTTATTCATTTGACGGCTCCTGATGCGTTAAATTATTTATGTTTTTTCT
>JAQUOM010000154.1 GCA_028717105.1 Candidatus Omnitrophota bacterium | reverse complement strand
CTTGTGCGTTACGATGGACTTAAAGGGCCCCGGAAATCTTCTCTATGCCGTCGGACCGACGTTGCAGGAGCTGGGGGGTTCCCATTATTTTGAATATCTCGGCGTCAAGGGGGGCCAGGTCCCGGTTGTCAATTTTCCTGCGGCCCGCAAGCTGATGGCTGCTCTTTCGGCGGCACGGGCCAGGGGGTTTGTGCGTTCCATCCACGATTGCTCGGAGGGCGGCCTGGGTGTCGCCTTGGCGGAGATGTGCCTGGCAGGCGGCCTGGGCGCCAATCTTTTTTTAAGCGATGCGGCGTTTCGCGGCCCGGACCGGCGTAACGATGTCTTTCTTTTCTCAGAATCGCATTCACGCTTTATCGTGGAAGTGGAGCGCGGCCGCCAGAAGGCTTTCGAGCGCCTGATGAAGCCGGTCGTCTGTCGTCTTGCCGGCTGTGTCACGGAACACCCCATTTTGAAAATTTTCGGCCTGAAAGGCGAAGGGTGTCTGGAAACGGACGTCGCCTCCCTGAAAGCCGCCTGGCAGGGACCGTTACGGTCTATCTGATACCATGAAAATAAAACGCCGCAAGAAGACAGGACGCGATAACCACCCCCTCCATACGCGCATCGATGTCTTTGAAGACAGCGACCGGACACGGGTGTGCCGCATCGCCAGGGAATTTGACAGGGGCTTCCGCGCTCTCTCCCGGTTCAAGAACGCGGTGTCGATCTTCGGTTCTTCCAGGCTCACCTCGAGGGATGAATATTACAAGATGGCGGAAAAAACCGCTTATCTGTTGAGCCGGGAAGGGTATGAGATCATTTCCGGCGGCGGCCCCAGTATCATGGAAGCGGCCAATAAAGGCGCGGTGCGCGGCGGGGGCGCCTCGATCGGGCTCAATATCTATATCCCGACGGAACAAAAACCGAACCCTTACATTAAGACCCTCCTTGAGTTTCATTATTTCTTTGTCCGCAAGGTCATGTTTGTGAGGTATGCCAAAGCGTTCGTTATTTTCCCGGGGGGATACGGGACGCTCGACGAGCTTTTTGAATCGGTCAATCTTATCCAGACGGGGAGGATCCCGCAGTTTCCCGTCATCCTTGTGGGGAGCCGTTACTGGAGGGGGCTCTTGCACTGGATCATGTCCGTCATGCTGCGGCGCGGTTGCATCGGAAAGCACGACTTGAGCCTTTTTTCCTTGGTCGATGAGCCGGAAGACGTCGTGCACATCGTCAATAAGTTTTACCATAAATCTTGAACGAGCCGCCAGGACATCCGTCAAAAATGGCCGGGGGCTGGAAGGCTTCAAAGGGCGTCTATGCCTAAACCACGCGTTCTTATATTAAAAACAGCCGGCACGAATTGCGATCTGGAAACGGCCTTCGCGTTTGAAAGCGCAGGCGCTGTTTGTGAGTCCGTGCATGTGAACGAGCTTTCGCGGAGGGAACGCAGGCTCCTTGATTTTCAGATCCTGGCGATTTCCGGCGGGTTCTCTTACGGCGACGACATATCCGCTGGCAAGATTCTCGCAAACGAGTTAAAATATAAACTGTGCGAAGATCTGGCTGTTTTTATCCGTTCAGAACGCCTCATGATCGGAATCTGTAACGGTTTCCAGGTTTTAGTCAAGGCAGGGCTTCTCCCCGGCAGCACAGATTTTGCCCAGGAGGCGACGCTGGCCTTAAACGACGGCGGTGTTTTCCGCGACCAGTGGGTGCATTTGAAGAGGGAAGAAAGCCGGTGTGTCTGGACCCGGGGATGCCCTGAAGTCATTTTGCTGCCCATAGCGCACGGCGAAGGGAAATTCATCCCGAAGAATGAAGAGGTCCTTGACCGGCTCAAGGCGAACGGGCAGATCGTTTTTCGTTACAGCGACGCGAAAGGGCGCTGCGATAACGCCTGCGTCAACCCGAACGGCTCTATCGAGGCGATCGCCGGCATCTGCGATGAAACGGGCCGCGTTTTCGGCCTCATGCCTCACCCGGAAAGACACCTGGTCAGCCTGCAGCATCCTCAATGGACGCGGTTGGGTTTAGCGCGTCACGGCGACGGGTTCCAGATATTTTTGAATGCGGTGAACTTTTTTAAATGACGGCACGTTCGCAAGGCGCCAAGGCAGCAGGTTTTTATTTTCTTTCTGTCTTGTCGGTTTGCGGGCCTGGCGCCGTGAGGGCTTGCGGATCCAAAACATGACGGACGATCATCCTAAACATTACTGCGGTCTTTTTGGCGTCTTTGGGGCGCCCGAAGCCAGTTATCTGATCTATCTGGGGCTCTACGCCCTTCAACACAGAGGGGAAGAGTCCTGCGGGATCGTAACCAGCGACGCCGAAGAGCTCTATATCCACAAGGACATGGGGTTGGTCGCCGATGTTTTTAATGACGAGAATCTTCGGATCCTGAAAGGCGACCGGGGGATCGGCCATGTGCGTTATTCCACGACCGGCTCGAGCCTTGTCAAAAACGCCCAGCCGCTGTTCGTGGATTATCTTGGCAGTTCGCTCGCCGTGGCCCATAACGGCAATCTTGTCAACAGCACCGCTTTGCGTAAGGAGCTTGAACGGTCGGGCTCGATCTTTCAGACGAGCTGTGACAGCGAGGTGATCGTTCATTTGATGGCCCGTTCTTCGTCGGGTCAGGTTGTCGGCAAGCTCAAAAGCGCGCTGCGCAAGATCCAGGGCGCATATTCGCTGGTCTTATTGACGCAAGATGAACTTATCGGCGCGCGCGACCCAAAAAACTTCCGGCCGTTGTGCCTTGGCAGGAAGGGAGACAGCTGGTGTCTGGCTTCGGAGACCTGCG
>JAQUOM010000153.1 GCA_028717105.1 Candidatus Omnitrophota bacterium | reverse complement strand
GTAACGTTAATTTTCTTATCTCTCCCCGTCGTGGCAAAAATTCTCAAGTGCTTAAGCGAGGGGTCAATTCACTCCTTTCCCCCCTTCTTCACCACCTTAAATGAATTGTATGCCGCATCGCTCATGTTGTCAAAGTAAACCCCGTTAGAGAACTTTGTTCTCTAACGGCACTACTTTGTCACATCGCCCATCTCGCACTGGACTTGCATCCTGCCCCAGTTGAAAACGACCAGGGCCCGCTTGCTTGCGTCGATCTGGTAATCAAACGGCTTAAGGATATACGCCAAAAGGACCTGGCCGTCTTTTGTCTTGAAGTATTTGAAATCTGAAGGAACAATCCTGCCGATATCGATACGCTTGTCTTTTTGACCGGCGTAATGCGCCTGGCCACGATCGACAGACAAAAACTTATGGATGTCCACGTAGGCAGGTTCGGCAAAATCGACGGCCCGCATTTCTCCCTTGGCATCGCGAAAAACGATATAGCCGGCAACGGCGCCGTTATCATAGAACAGCGACATCGTCAGCGACGCGACGGCGTCTGGGGCGATGGCGCCCTTTTCTCCGTAGACGCCCGCCACCACGTTCGCCGGCGTATGGACCTCTGCGACGTCCGTCCCAGGGACTTCGGTGTCGGCAACGGCCTCGGCGAGCTTCTTGGTCCAGCTCTTGCCGTCCTGCTTGACGGTCACGGATTCACTGTCAATGGCCACGACCTCGATATCGCCGACCTTGTCGCCGGCCTTGACCATCTCGCCGTTGACGATGGCCACGGACTCGCCGTTCTTCTCAAAAACGATGCCCGTCACCTCGACATCCGACGCGCCATAGGCGGCGCTCAAGAAAGAAAAACACACGCAGGCCGCCCAAACGACCCCTGTCTTTTTCAAGCTGTTCCTCTCCTGTCCGGTGGTTTTATGCATAAGGCATCACTTCTCCGGTAACGGGTCCGCAGGCCCGGGCTGCGGCCGATCCTCGCCGGCGTGCTCGACCTTGTGCATGTTCAGGTCGGCGTTGGTCTTCAACAGCAAAAAGAAGGCAAGGACGGCTTTTTCGGCGAGCGCGTTGCGAAACAAAAGCATAAAAAACCCGCCGAAGATGATGGTCAGGTGCATCGGGACGATACGCAGGTAAGGAAAAAACATCAGGCGGCCCAGATCGGCGCCCTGGATCTTTTTGCGGAAGTGCTGCTGGAAAGAAAAAAGATGGTGCGCGAAGAATATCCCCAGGCTCAGCCAGATCCAGCCCCCCTCCGTCACTGCAGGCCTGCCGATAAACTGGAAGTAGCCGAAATTAAACAAGCCGTAATGCAGGGTAAAAATACCCGCCAGGAAATACGTGACGGCCCGCGGGATTTCGACATCGGGCTGGCGCGGGGTGTCCATCCTGCGGACCCCCAGGATGCGGATGACGTTAAAAAACCCGATGATGATGTTCTGGCCGCAGTAGATGAACATGATCGTCTTGAGCGGCCAGTTCTCGGCCAAAGCCAGGACCAGCGTCACCAGGTTCGAAAACACGAGGCTGCGGGCCGTCGCGTCCGCGCGCACCAGCGCCGTGAATTCGCGCCATCCCAAAAACGGCTTACCCATGGCCTGCGCAACAAGGACCTGCTGGTTGGTATTCATGGCCGCCTGCTCAAGCAATGCTCTGACGAAGAACGTCCGTGACCGCCTGGAGATCCTTATAGAACATCTCCATGCGCCGCAAAGGAATAACGGCGCCGCGGCGGTAGAAAATGAAGCGGTTGCCGCGCGTCTCAAGGGTATACGGCTTCCTGAAAGAAAGGAATTTGTCAAAAAAATCCCGGCGGAACTTCGGCACGGGCATGTCCTTTTTCACTATGATAACATATTTTTTGAGGAATTCCTGCGGTATGTTGTCCTTCACAAGGATGTCTTTTGAAAACAACGACGCCAGGCGCCAATAGAGGGTCCTGGGCGAGACAAAGAACTGCGACAGGGCCGTGCCTGCCGCGTCCCCGAAACCCATGGTCTGGAACAGAAAACGCGGCATGCCGAAGGCAAAGCGGCTGCCGTTATAATCGAACATCTTCAGCCGTACGCCGTCTTTGGAACAGCTCATGACGTAATAAAGCCTGGGAAAGACTTTACCCAGGCCGGAAAAAGAAAAAACCCTCAAGTCATGCTCAAGGGCGTCGTCATGGCCTTCCTGCAGCGAAAGACCCAGTTTTTTCGCCAAGGCCGCCAGCGGGTTGCCGCCCTTATGCCGGGCGAAAAACCGCGCAATAAGCAAAATAACAAAAACCCCGATGGCAACCGGGATGTATTTTTGAATGTCCGCCGGCACTTCTATCGGCCCCATATCCTCTCACGATGTTACAAAACGACAAAACCCGCAAACCCGCTTACCCGTTAACCCGTTTACCCGCAAACCTGTATTTAAATCCGCCCCTCTTCCATTTCCTGCGCGCGCTCCATCTCTCTTTGGGCCGCGCTATCAAGTTGTTTCCTGATGCTGTCGAGGCTGGTGGAGGGGTTCGACGTATCGAAGGCCTGCGCCTGCGCAGGCGCAACCTCCGTGATCTGATTGCCCGCCTGCGGCTTGGGCGGCGCCACATACGCCCGGAACCCCGCAAAAGCCAGCAAGCACACGATCATTGCCGCAACGATCAAGCCGATCAAGCCCATAAAAACCCCTGGATGTTCGATCAATCGCCGGAGGGATACGGCGTAAGGTCAACGACCTCCTCGACGTCCATCTCGATCAGATATTCCGGTTTGGGCAAAAGGGCCTCGGGATGCAACGCGTGCCCTTTTTCTCCGTGGATATTTTTGATCAGGCGCTTGGTCAGGCGGCTTGTGATCCGCTCTTCCCAAG
>JAQUOM010000152.1 GCA_028717105.1 Candidatus Omnitrophota bacterium | reverse complement strand
CGCTATAGCTGGTTTCCGCTTCTTTCTGACCGGTTTCCGCTGTATAATACTGGCGCTTCGCAGGAAGGAGAAGGCGTGTCCTGCGTCGCGAGGAGAGGAGGCGGGTGATGGACAAAAAGAAGGTCTTGTTTATCTGCGTACATAATTCGGCCCGCAGCCAGATGGCTGAGGCCTTTTTAAAAACGCTGGCCGGTGACCGTTTTGATGTCAAGAGCGCCGGCCTGGAACCCGGGGTGTTGAACCCGGTAGCGGTGGCGGCCATGAAGGAGGAAGGCATCGATATCTCCCGCAACGAGACAAAGGGCGTGATGGATCTGCTGCGGGCCGGGGAGTCTTTTGATTACGTGATCACTGTCTGTGACGCGTCCGAATCCGCGCGGTGCCCTGTTTTTCCCGGCCCTGCCCGGCGGATGCATTGGAGTTTCGAAGATCCTTCTGCCGTCCGGGGGCCTTATGAGGAAAAACTGGAAACGGCCAGGCGGGTGCGCGACGCGATCCGGCAGAAGGTCCGGGAGTGGGTGGCGGCGATCTGACCCTGATAACGCTTGACGGGTATCATTTTTGAGATTAGACTAAAACAATATTAAACTTTTTTGAGAGGTTTCCATGTTTGAAGCGTTTATTTATCATCCTGAAAAAGGACTGCAGGCGGACGCGACCGCTCAACAGGTCGCCGAAGCCCTGAAAGACCCCCGGGCGTTGATGTGGCTGGACTTGACGGACCTCGACGATGCGGACGTGGACCTCCTGACCACCGTTTTCAATCTGCATCCTTTGACCGTCGAAGACCTGATCATGCCGAACGCCCGGACCAAAGTCGAGAAATTCACGGATTATATGTTTCTCGTCATGTTCGCTCTTGAGCCCCACGGGGCGGGCCAGCGCGGCAAAGTCAAGACCCTGGAGTTGGATTGTTGCCTCGGCAGGAATTATCTCATCACCTGCCATACACAGCCTGTAATGCCTTTGTCGGTCTGTAAAGAGCGTGTCAAAAAGCAATCGCCTGTCCTCCTGCAGGGCGCCGACATGCTTTTGTATTCGATCCTCGATTCCTGCGTGGACAGCTATTTTCCTGTCATCAGCGATTTCGATAACCTGGTTGACGAGATGAGCGACGAGCTTTTCCGCGATCCGACCCAGGAGACACTTAAAAAGATATACCACCTTAAAAACGACGTCTTGTCCCTGCGCCGGACCATCGGCCCGCAGGCCGACGTTATCAGCCTGATCCAGCGGGGCGATTTCGAATTGATCTCCCCGTCCAATACCATTTACTTCCGCAACATCTACGATAATCTGATCCGCCTTAACGACATTGTGGGCACGTCGCGCGAAATCATCACGGGCGCGATGGAAGCCTATGTGTCGGTCGTCTCCAACCGCTTGAATGAGATCATGAAGACGCTGACAGTGATCACGACGATCATGATGCCTTTGACGTTGATCGCCAGCATCTATGGCATGAATTTCAAACACATGCCGGAGCTGGACCACCCGCTGGGATATTACAGCGTCTTGGGTTTTATGGTCCTCGTCGGGATTTTGATGGTGGCGTATTTCAAGCGTAAAAGCTGGTTTTAACCAGGATAGAGGGTGTTTCGAGGAGGAGGAAAGGGGGCCGTATGCTGATCGGGTTGATCTTCGTTCTTGCCGGCGTCATGATCGCGATGTATCCGCCGCTCTTGTCGCTCATCGTTGCGGTGCTTCTGATCATGATGGGGCTGTCCTTCTTTTATATGGGATACGCCTATAAAAAAATGTCCCGCAGGTCCGAAGACCCGTTCACCAACTTTTTCTTCCGTTTTTGACGCCCGGGCGTGAAGCCTCGGGGCAGATCGGGCGCGCCGAAGCTTCTTGCGCTCAAAACGACACGAAAGGTCTTTTAAAGACAAAAGGAGCTGCCATGTTAAAGAAAATTATCTGTACAGTGGCGATGGGTTTTATGTGTGTTCATTTGACGGGTTGTGTCGCGGTCTTGGGCGCGGCGGCAGGCGGCGCAGGGACAGCCACATGGCTTGGAGGAAAATTAAGCCAGCAGGTAGACGCTTCCTATGAAAAAACGCAAAAGGCGGCAAGGTCGTCCCTTGTGGCTTTGAAGCTTACGATCACGAGGGAAACCGTTAAGGACGACGTTGCCCAATTCGTCGGTGATTATACGGACGGTCGCTCTTTCTGGGTCGATATCCGGCCTGTCTCGTTGACGGCGTCGCGCGTGGATGTCCGCGTCGGCGTCCCCGGCGACCAGGACGCGTCACGTAAAATCCTGGATAAGATCGTGGCATCTTTATAGATATTTTTCCCGCACGGGCGGTTGTATAAAAAGGAGTCCGGGATGGACAGGATAACAAAACACGCTCATTGGTTGTTGCGATTGGCGATTGCTTCTGTTTTTCTGTTTCACGGTCTGGCTAAATTGCCGACCCTCGCGGCGTTCGCCTCCATGTTAAAGATGCCCTGGATTGTGGCTTTGGCTGTCGCCTTGTGTGAGTCTTTGGGCGGCATCCTGATCATCCTGGGCGGCGTCCTGCAGGACCGGGGCTTGGCGACACGCCTGGGAAGCATCTTGATCATTCCAGTCATGCTGACGGCGATGTTCATGGTGCACTGGGGGCAGTGGAGTTTCATGTCCTCGGAATCCCATCCTATGGGAGGGATCGAGTTCCACGTCGTTCTTTTAGCCGTACTGTTCTATTTTTTGATCAAAGGAAAGGACGCGTGAGTTTTTCTCCGGCCTGTCTTTGACACCCCGCGCTTATTCGTATCCGGAGCCTGTTCGTACCCGGCGCTTATTAGGGATTGCGCGGGTGTTTCGCTTTCTGCGAAAGAAAAAGGAGAGGATGCGATGAAGCTGGATGTGAAAGCTTTTGGTCTGGCGG
>JAQUOM010000151.1 GCA_028717105.1 Candidatus Omnitrophota bacterium | reverse complement strand
CCACGGCCGGCCGTACGCCGCTGTCCCGCGCGGGGCGGGCATGCACATCCGACAGATCCAAGCTATAGGGATGAGCATTGATCTCCAGGGCCGTGTTCGTATCCCGGGCCGCGCGAAAAACCTCCTGCATATCGACATCATAGGGCCCGCGCACCGGCCACAGTTTTCCCGTCGGATGAGCAATGATATGGACGTGCTTATGGCGGCAGGCACGAACGATCCGGCGCGTCAATTGTTTAGACGACTGTTTGAACCCGGAATGGATGGCGCCGATAACGATATCGAACCACGACAAGACCGTATCGCGATAATCGATGCCTCCCTCCGCGTCAATCTCCACCTCGGTACCGAAAAGGACACGAAAACCCTTTAAGCGCTTGTTGACGCCGTCCAGTTCCCGGCGCTTGTTTTTAAGCCGCGACTCGTCAAGGCCGTGGGCGACCCTGAGGCTCACCGAATGGTCGGTGAGAGCAAGAAATTCATAACCCAGGGACTGGGCTTTACGCGCCATCTCAAGGATCGAATTCCTTCCGTCCGAATAGTGGGTATGCGCATGAAAATCGCCGCGGATATCTTCAAGCGAAACAACGTCCGGAAGCCTTCCCTGTAAAGCCGCCTCGACCTCCCCCGTATCTTCACGAAGCTCCGGTGCGATAAAATCCAACCCCAGCTTCGCATAGATCTCTTCTTCGCTTTTGGCGGCCAGGCGTGTATGGCGCTTGTCAAAAAGGCCGTACTCGTTAATCTTCCAGCCTTTCTTCAAGGCCAGCTGTCTCAATTTGATATTATGGTTTTTGGAACCCGTGAAATAAAGGAAGGCCGCTCCGAATTCGCCGGAAGGGACGACCCGTACATCCACCTGGACGCCGTCTTTCGTCAGCACGGCGGATTTCGTCGCGCCGTGGGCCAAAACACGCTTCGCCTGGGGCAGACCGACAAAAGCATCCGCAACCTCCTGCGGATCTTTCGATGCCACAAGAAGATCGATGTCCCGCACCGTATCTTTCATGCGCCGCAAAGACCCTGCGACAGCAATCTTTTCAACGGCCGGCACTTTCTTTAAAGCAGAAACAAATATCCCGGCGGCGGCTGTTGCCGTCAAAAGGTCCATGGCTTCTTTCCCCTTAGCCAGAAGCTCGATCCCCCTCAGGATATTATCGACGGTCTTTTGCTTGATCCCCGGCAATCCCAGGAGCTTGCCGTCTTGTGCCGCTTTTTTAAGTCCTTCCAATGATACGATCCTGAGCCGATCATAAAACAACTTCGCCTTCCTGGGGCCAACGGAAGGCACGTGCATTAATTCCAAGACCCCCTGGGGAATGTTCTCTTTCATCTTTTCGTAATCCGCAAAAGTCCCCCGTTCCAGGATCTCTGAAATCTTATGCGCCAGATCCGAGCCGATGCCGGGGATCGTTCTCAAAGCACCCTTTTCGGCGCGGACGGCAAGGTCTTCTTCCAACGACGCTATGTTATCGGCAGCCGATCGATACGCCCGGATGCGAAAGGGGTTCTCCCCTGCCATCTCAAGGAGATCCGCCATGGAGCGAAAAAGAGAAATAACTAAATCGTTTTTCATGAGACCGCCCCGCTATGGACCCTCGCAGGAACAATGAACTTCTTCCACGCAGCCAGGTAAATAAGTAAACTGGCGGCTGCGGCAACAAAAACGACAGCCTGAACGCCAAACCCCTGGGCCAGCGCTCCGAAGAGAAGATTCCCAAAGGGAATAAAACCCATCAACATCATCATGAACAATCCCATGATGCGGCCCCGATGCCCATCGGGGATAGCGGCCTGAAGCATGGCATTCACAAGGGACATGCTGCCGGTCACGCCCACCCCTGCCAAAACCAGAAAAATACAAGACAAGACGAGATCGCGGGAAAGAGAAAAAGCCATGGCCGCAAGGAAAAACATCATGACAGACGCATGGAGCACCCGGAAGCGGACCGCATCGTCTTTGAGCCGGGCGACGTTCAAGGCGCCGATCAAGGCACCCACCCCGCTCGACGATACGAGAAACGCCAGCCCCATGGCGCCTTTATGAAGGATATCCTGGGCAAAAATCGGCATCAAAACCAGGTAGGAAACACCGAAGGTGCTCACAAGGCCGGCCAACCCCAGGAAAAATATCATCGAACGGTTACGCCTGACCAGATGGACAGACTCCCGTATATCCTCAAACACGGATCTTCTGTTGGCCTGCGGCTGGACGGCAACGGGCTTCATCAGCGCCAGCGCTACCAAAACGGGCAGGAAACTCGCGGCATTCACGAAAAAACATCCGGACATGCCGATCGCAGCGATAAGGACTCCTGCCGCCGCAGGCCCTATAATGCGGGCCGAATTGAACGCTGCCGAATTCAAAGCGATGGCATTCGTCAAGTGTCGACGCCCAACAACCTCGACGATCATGGCATGCCTGGCCGGGGCGTCAAAACTCATGATAAAACCATTCAACGCGGCCAAGACAATCACGTGCCAGATTTTCACCGCCCCTGTCAAAACAAGCAGCGCCAGCGTCAAGGCCGACAACGCAAATGCCAATTGGGTCGCAAACAACAGGTCCCTCTTGACAGTCCGGTCGACATAAACCCCGGCGGCTAGGGAAAAAAAAGACACGGGCAGATAACTCAAAAAACCGACCAGCCCCATCAAAAACGCCGAACCGGTCAAGCTGAACACCAGCCAGCTTAAGCCCATTGATTGAACCCAGCTGCCGATCAGCGAAACAAACATCGAGACCCAATAAATCCTGAACTCCCTGACCCGTAAAGAAGAAAACATATGATGGATCTCCCCGGGCTAAAGCCAAGGAAGGTTTAATAGCCGATAAAATCTTCCGTAATGATCTTGTCTTCGGGGACAGATAACTTATTCATGAGCATCTTGGCCATCGCATCCACCATGGCGGGGGGTCCGCAGGAATAGAACATCCGCTCCGCGT
>JAQUOM010000150.1 GCA_028717105.1 Candidatus Omnitrophota bacterium | reverse complement strand
GAACGCAGCGCCGGGTCCATCAAGATGACAGAGGCGATCAGTTACATTAAACGGAATGTCAAAGAGGGCCGCAGCATGGCCGCCCCTATGGAGAAAAGCGAATTTTTCACCCCCATGGTCGTCCAGATGATCGCCATCGGCGAAGAGATCGGCGAGCTGTCGAATATGCTCAAGCGTATCGCCAAGTATTATCAGGAATATCTCGAAACTTTTGTCTCGCGTCTGGCGACGATCTTCGAACCGCTGATGATCGTGTTTATCGGCATCATTATCGGCGCGATGGTTATTTCCATCTTTCTGCCGATTTTCAGCATCGCGTTCATGAATACGTCCGGATAATTTTTATATAAGTTGCTTGACTCTAGGCAGTTAACATGTTAAAATATCATCACTGAAAATTTTAATGATCATAAACCAAGTGAAGCGATTTAACAAAAAAGGAGGGGAAAACATGTTTCACAGGAGAAAGAGAAATGCCGGCTTCACGCTGTTGGAACTCATTATCGTCATCATAGTTATCGGTATTCTGGCGTCCATCGCGTTGCCGCGTTACATCAGGATCGCAGAAAAGGGCAGAGCGGCTGAAGCGAAAAATATCCTTTCAGCCATCAGAAGCGCACAGATGAGATATGCGGCGCAGTATGCGGTTTATGCTACAGGAAGCGCGAACCTCGATTTGAACCTGCCTGCGGCGAAGTACTACACGTATTCGACGTCTTGCGCGACCGTGACAGACCTGAGCGCTACCACGTCATGCTTGGGTACGGCGACGAGAACCGCTACGGAGAACCCGAATATGGGAAGCTACACCCTGAACGTTTCCATGGGTGGCCGTCTTGACGGGGATGCCACAGGAGATACGGTTCTATAATTGGAAATTCGTTTCGGTTGAGATCAATGCTCCGGCGACGGCAAGAGAGAAGACAATCAAGCCACCGCCGGAGCATTTTTTTAATGTGCGCACCGCTTTATGATCAATCTTATTTTTGTCACAACGACGGATTGTCAGTTGCAGTGCCGCCATTGCCTGAGGGGCGATTCTGCGGGGCAGCATCTTCCTTTTGAAGTCATTGAGAAGGCCGTTGACGGCGCAAAAAAATACGGCATTGAAGGCCTCCATTTGACCGGAGGCGAGCCTTTTTTGTATAAGTTCCTTCCTCAAGTCCTCGCATTGGCGAAAAAAGAGCAGGTCCCTGTCACGTTTTCAACGAACGGCCTCTTATTGCCCTCTCGCCGCGATCTACTGCGTGATTACAAAAAACAGATCCGTATTTTAAGTATCAGCGCCGAAGGCAGCCGGCGAGAGATCTATGAGCGCGTCAGGGGCGCCGGGCATTTTCAGGAATTGCTTTCTGCCTTCCGGTTTTGCCGGCAGGAGAGGCTTCCCTTCGGGATGTTGGCCTGTCTTAATCAATGGAACCAGGGAGAGATTGCAGAGCTTATCCGGTTTGCCCGTCAACAAAAAGCTCGGCAGATCCATTTTACGACAGCCTTGCCATGCCGCAGGGCGAGGGAAAATAAACTTGTTCTTTCCGTAGAAGAAAGGCAAAAGGCGTTGCGTATCCTGGAAGGGGCCGTTGCATACGCCCGGCTGGACGTCCTGAGGCTCTTCAGCTTGCCCATATGGATTGGCGAGCCGGTATGCGCTTCGGATAACGTGGTTATGTGCGCCAACCAGTCTTTGCGTTATCTGACCGTCGATGTGGACGGAAGCATACATTTCTGTTGTTTTTTGACACAGTATGATATACCATATGAACGAGAAGGACTTGTGAAAGTTGTGCGCCTGCAGGATGTCAGCTTTGACGAGGCCTTGCGGCGTTTTCAGGAGCGGATGTCCGAGTTTTTAGGTCAGCGACTTCGGGACTATCAGGACCCGGCATGGAAGCGCGATTTGGATTTCAGCAGCTGTTTTTACTGTCATAAGAAACTCATCCTTTGATTTCAAAAAGCGCGTGGAGGCGATCATGAGACGCTGGAAAGGTTTTACCCTGCTTGAGATGATGATTGTTGTCGTCGTGATCGGAATCCTGGCTTCCGTAGCCTTGCCGCGTTATGTCCGCGTTGTTGAAAAAGGCCGTTCCGCCGAAGCGCGGCACATCCTGGGTTTGATCCGCGACGCGGAACTCGCCTATTATCTGGATTTCGACGCTTATACGAACAGTCTGGCAAATTTGGCGGTCCAGGTTCCCGGCGCTTGCAATGCCAGTTATTATTTCAGTTATGCCGTTGCCGGGGCGCCGGGGTCTTTTACGGCCACGGCAACGCGGTGTACGGGCGCGGCCGGAAAACGGCCCGGCGGGCCATCGGCCTTCGTCATTAATTTGACGCCTGCCGGGGTTTTGGGCGGAACAGCGGGCTTTGTTTGATCTCTTTTTTCTTAAAGGACTGTCCGGGTTAAAAAGGTTTCATTTAAGGAACGTCCGAGAACAACGAAATTATTTTGCATGAGTAGAAAACAGGCGTTTACCCTTATTGAATTGATGGTGGTCGTAACCATCATCGGTATTTTGGCCGGCATCTCCGTGATGACGTATCGCAATACGAAGGAGAGGGCCCTCGATCGGGAGGCAAGAGCAGCCCTCTTTTTAGTCCGCAATGCCGAGCGCCAGTATCGTGGAAGATTCGAACGGTTTTGGCCGTCCGGCATCACCGTCAATGTCCTTGCGCGGATCAATGGGAATCTTTCCATTGATCTGAATGGGGCGAACTGGAATTATGCCGTCACGGGCGGGGCATCGGGTATTACATATTCGGCGGCCGCAAGCCGATCGGGAAGAACGTGGACCATTGCGGGCACGACGGGTAATCCGACGTGTTCAGGTTCATGCATCTAGGATATTTATGAGTTGTTTTTCTCGGCGGGACATGAGGGAAATCATTTGTTCGCTGACGGGTCGTTCGTCCGGCAGGGGTTCTTTGAAAGGCTTGACGTTGATGGAATTAATGGTGGTCGTCATTATTATAGGTGTTTTGGCGGGTGTTTCTGTCGTGAGTTATAGAGACGCCAGGGAAAAATCCCTGGATAAGGAAGCGGTGGCCGGGCTCAAGCTGGTCCGTAGCGCCCAGCGCCAATATTTCATAAAATTTAAAAGGTACTGGCCGGCCGGGACAGTGAGTAATGTCGCGCAGATCAATGGAAACCTTTCTTTGGATCTGGGCTCGGGGAGCTGGACGTTTTCCGTC
>JAQUOM010000149.1 GCA_028717105.1 Candidatus Omnitrophota bacterium | reverse complement strand
GGCGGGTTTCAATGTCGTGGTCAGCTCCCGTTCTTATGTCCCCGTGATCGACGATCCCGATATTCAACCTATCATGTTGCGGGCCCAGGAGATGTCCCGTTATGTCGAAGACGGGGTCCTGGATTGCGGGATTACCGGCAACGATTGGATACTGGAGAATCGTTCGGACGTCGTAAAGCTGGCTGACTTAGCCTATGCCAAACAAAGCATGAATCCCGGGCGGTGGGTTTTGGCCATTCAGGAGCAGTCATCGATCACGTCCGTCAAAGATCTCAAAGGAAAAAGGATCGCGACCGAGCTTGTTGAGGTTACAAAAGAATATTTAAAGAAGAATAACGTCGAGGCGGACGTGGAGTTCAGCTGGGGCGCCACGGAAGTCAAGGTCGCCGCCAGGCTTGTGGATGCCATCGTCGAGTTGACCGAAACGGGTTCAAGCTTGCGCGCCCACAACTTAAAAGAAATTGCCACGATCTGCACGTCGACGACGCAGTTTATCGCCAATAAAAAAGCCGCTAAAGACCCGGCGAAGAGGAAAAAGATGGACCAGATCATCATGCTGTTGCGCGGGGCCATCGACGCCGAGGGAAAGGTCGGATTAAAAATGAACATCCCGGCCAAAAACCTGTCGCGGTTGCTCAAGGTCCTGCCTGCTTTGCGTCAGCCTACGATCTCTCATCTTTCCGACGAGAAATGGGTGGCGGTGGAGACGGTGATCGAGGAAAAACTTGTGCGTAAGATCATTCCCGAGCTTAAAGAGGCCGGCGCGGAAGGGATCATCGAGTATTCGTTGAATAAATTGATTTCCTGAAGACAGCACGGAAGCAGAAGGGCCTGGCTGTTTTCTTGTGAACGAAGAGAGGGAAAAATGCCCTGCGGCAGAAAAAGAAAAAGACGCAAGATCAAGACCCATAAGAGAAAAAAGATGCGTCGCAAACTCAGACACCTCAAGAAGAGGGACTGGGGTTGATAAGGCGCTTCCTCTAGTTTTACCCCGGGCGCAAGTTCTGCAGGCGCGAGAGGCATAAGCTTGCGCGGCCGCAAAAAAGCTGGAGGGGGAGTCTGTCGATGGCGGGTGGTCTGGGATTCCGGCGGCACGCCAAGGCGCCAAAGGAGAAGACGGCGAGACGGTTCTTTTTTCTCCTGAGCCTTGTGATGTCTGTCGGCATCATGTCCTGCAGTCCTGTGAATTACGGTATCCGGCAGACATCGCGCTCCTACAGTGCTTACATGAAGGGGCTCTTGACCGACCGGATGGGTTCGTTTGAAGAAGCGACGGCCTATTACCGCAAGGCCCAGAGCCTGGATCAGGAGTCGCCTTCGCCCCATGTCCAGCTGGGGTTGCAGGATATAGGAAGAAGAAATTTTGAAAGGGCCGCTTTGGAGTTCCGGGCCGCAGTCCGGCTGGCGCCCGAGGATGAACAGGCCCGCTATGTCCTGGCACTTGTTTATGCGCAGCTCAATGATTACAAGAAGGCCGCCGGAGAGTACGAAATCCTGCTTCAAAAGAGCGCCGCGTCCCTGCCGCGAGAGACCCAGCTGAGACGAACCCTGTCTCAGCTCTATTTTTTGGATGGAGATTTTGCGTCGGCCAAGAGGCAAACTGAAAAAATCCTGCAGCTCAATCCTCTCGATCAGGATGCATTATATTTTATGGGGCTTGTGGCGAGCGAGGAGGGCCGGGACGGGGAAGCGGTTGCATTCTTTAAGAAGGTGCTGGCTTATTACCCCGATGACATGGATGCCGCCAACAGCCTGGCGTTCCAGTATGCCCGTCAGGGAGAACATCTTCCGGAAGCCCTGGACCTGGCCTTGCGGACGACAGGAGACGATGCTTCCAACGGCGCCTATCTGGATACGCTGGGGTGGGTTTATTTTCAACTCGGCGATTTCGAAAAGGCGGCCGCCATCCTTGAAAGAGCTTCCAAGCTTCTTCTGGATCCCGTCATCGTGAATCATCTGGCGGCGTGTTATGAAAAGATGGGGGATAACGATAAAGCCGGGCAATATTGGGAAATGTCCCTTGCCCTCGATCCTTTTCAGCAGGATGTTCGTCTGAAACTGAAAAACCTGAAACCGTAATTTTATGCTTCTGGACTCAAGAAAAATCAAGGAATTGGAAGACAAGGCCAAAGAGATCCGCGCGATGATCGTGCAGATGTTGGCCCGTGCGGGTTCCGGTCATCCCGGCGGCTCGTTGTCCAGCACGGATATCCTGACATGTCTCTATTATGCCGTGATGCGGCATAATCCCAAGGATCCCGGTTGGCCGGATCGCGACCGTTTCCATCTGTCGAAAGGCCATTGCTGTCCGGCCCTCTATGCCGTTTTGGCCGAGCAGGGATATTTCTCCAAGGATGAGCTGTGGAAATTACGGAAGTTTGGTTGTCTTTTGCAGGGTCATCCGGAGCGGCATACGCCGGGGATAGAGGTCTGCAGCGGTTCGCTCGGCCAGGGATTGTCCGTGGCGCTTGGCATGAGCCTGGCGGCCAGGCTGGACCACAAGGATTACCGTACCTATTGTCTCTTGGGGGACGGAGAGATCCAGGAAGGCAATATTTGGGAAGCGGCCATGGCCGCCGCTCATTACAAGAGCGACAATCTTTGCGCGATCCTGGATTATAACGGTTTTCAGATCGACGGCCGCGTCGCCGAAGTGATGGCCGTGGAGCCCTTGGCTGACAAATGGCGCAGTTTCGGGTGGTATTGCATTGAGGCTGACGGGCATAATATGGCCGCGGTCCACAAGGCGTTCGCGACGGCCAAGAAGATCAAAGAAAAGCCGACGATCATTATTGCCAAGACGATCAAAGGCAAGGGCGTCTCGTTCATGGAGAATGTCGTGGATTTTCACGGCCGGGCGCCCAGCCGTGACGAGCACGACCTGGCGATGAAGGAATTGGGAATGGAGTAGTTATCAGCCTTCGGTCATCGGCCGTCGGCAGAGAAGTTCCTGCCGGCAGCTGGCAGTTGAAAGCTGAAAAGCTAAAAGATATGGCAGAGATGTTTTATCAGAGAGATATCTACGGCAAGACGCTGATCGAGCTTGGCAGGCGGTCTGAAGACGTCGTTGTTTGCGACGCGGACCTTTCGGGTTCGACGCGGACGGCGTTATTCGCCAAGGAATTCCCGGCCAGATTTTTCAATTTCGGTGTCGCCGAACAAAATATGATGGCAACATCGGCAGGTTTGGCTTCTTGCGGAAAAGTGGTTTTTGCCTCGACGTTCGCGATGTTCGCAACGGGCCGCGCCTGGGACCAGGT
>JAQUOM010000148.1 GCA_028717105.1 Candidatus Omnitrophota bacterium | reverse complement strand
CGGCCATATCGCCCAGGTTTTTGTCGACAGGGAATCGAGCCTTTTTGTCATCTGGGGGCATAATGAACGCAAAAAGTTTGAAGGCGACAAGACCGCGCTTCCCTGGATCGTCTTGTATCCTGCGCTCGACAGCGGCATCGCCAATATCGATTACGAGATGTCGGAGGGGTATTCCGACAGGGGCGCTGTCCTGACGTTCTTTAAGCGGGATGCGGCCGGCGTCCTGACAGGGATGAGAAAATGGGGATACAGGAAGGGATCCGCGGTCATTGAGGACCTGACGTTTGAAGATACGCAAGGATTTACTTCCGAGCAGCTCGCGATGCTCAAGATGCTCGCCGACGGCCCAGGGTTTATGAGGTGGTACAGGCGCAAAGCCCTGCATCAGATCATTGAGGAGTCGCAATGGCTTATCCGCCGGGCCCGGCAGGCCGTAAGAATAGACAAATTCGTCTCCGCGTGTTCCCTTAGGGAAGCGGCCGAACGCGATCTGGCCTCTTCGCCGGCGGTCCGCAAGGCAGACGTTACGTTTGAGGAAAGGATACGGCAGGCATCTGTCCGGCCGGAGGTGACAGCCAAAAGTTACAGGTTTATTCCTTCTGCCGCCGGCGTCCCGAGCGAAGCCGAGGGGCTGGAATCCGTCAGCAGTTCTGCAGGAACGCATTGGGCCAGGAAAAAAGCCGAGGAACTCCTGATGCAGGCATTTGAGGAACTGGGGATTTCCAGCGAGAAGCTCAAGAACGACCCGCGATACGGCCGTATTTATCGCGCTGTCGTCAAATACGGGCATGAGTGGTGGGGATGCAAGGATTGGCAAGGCGTAACGTTTGAGGACGGCGGCATCGTCCACCTGGTCGAACCGCACCAGCGCGCGCATCTGGTTGTCCGTATGCAGGAAGGTTTTAATCCCGCGGCCTTCAACGTGCGGTTGGGAGACAGGGTTTTCAGCCTCCTGCATTCCAGCGGCGCGCCCATTCTTTTCCCGTTTGCCAACCGCCTGAGAGTGGATAGGAAAGGCGCGGCGCGCTGGAGGGATTCAGAAGGGCGTCTCCGGACAATACCTCTTTTGACGCCGGAGCTTTTGGCAAGCGGCCTCGTGACCAAAGACAGCGACGCAGCTGTGCGCCACGGTTTGGTGAGAAAGCATCCTTTTGACATTATCGCCTGCGGTTCTAAAGACGATGTGTATCTGACAGGCGCTTTCCGCACGGCCGATTATCCGTTGATCCCTGGGCTTTATCAGGGCCTTGTCCTCGAAGTCACCTATCGCCTGGACGATGGGCGCTGGACGACCCGCACATATGTCCGTAACGAGAGCGACCATGAGATCCCCATAGGTTTCTGTCAGCATTATGATCTGAATGTTTTCGGCGCCTATGAGAAGGCGCGCCTGACATTCCCCGGCCAGAAGCTCTGGCATGCCCGCCGCCGTCTGCCTTCGGGTCGTCTGCTCGATGTCAAAGGCGCATTTGATTTCCGTTCCGGTCGCAGGCTCGGGGCCAACCCCGCTTATGACCACGTTTTTTACGCAGGCGAGGAAGCGCCGTATCAGGCGTGGATCGACCACGAAGAAGGCGTGCGCACGGTTGTGGAGGCCGATCCGGTTTTCAAGAATATGGTGATTTATACGCCGGGCGCAAAAGATTTCCTGGCTGTCGAGCCCCAGACGTCTTCGACGGACGCGCTGCGCATGGACCTCAAGGCTGCGACAGAAGCCAACCTGATCGTCTTAGCGCCCGGCGAGGAGAGAAGCTGGCAGACATCGGTGAGGCTTGAAGAAATAGAGCAGATCAGCAGTCCTTCCGGAACGCGGTGGGTCAAAGAAAAAGCCGAAGGCCTCCTGGCAGAAGCTTTTAAAGAACTTGGGCCTTCCAGCGAAAAGATCCAGAATGATCCGCGATACGGCCGTGTTTATCGCGCTGTTGTCAAACACAGGCAGGAGTGGTGGGGGTGCAAGGATTGGCAGGGTGTTGCTGAGAAGTTCGGCTATCAGGCCTACCAGAGGAGCTATGATAAAACGTCATTCCTTTCTGCCTTGGCCCGGATCATGACCGACCTGCGCGGCCACAGCTCGACCGTCATCGAGAAAAAGTATTCCGGCCTTTATAGCGCTTTTCTCAAGAACAAGGATGCCTGGGGCTTTGAAAAGTGGGGCGATGCGGTCCGGGCAGCTTACACGCGGGAATTATTCCTGCGGGATATTCAGGAGGCGCTCACGGGAGCCAAGAGGCCGTCGACCAGGGTGCTCCACAAGACCAATCCCTGGATCTACAACCTTTTCTTAGACGAACAAAAGCGCACGGAGATGGGCTTCGGGGAATGGAATGACGTGGTCGAGGCGCTGGGGCTTGCGCCTATCTTCAAGAAGAAGGCGCGGCCGGAATTTCTTGCAGGTTTGGCACTGGAGATGAAAGAAAAAGGCACGACGGATACGACCAAACTCAGGCATTACACATATTTCAGGAGGCACAAAGAAGAGCTTGGTTTTGCCGCATGGCCTGAGGTACTTGAGGCCCTGCGGGCCGAGGAAAGCCCCAAGAGGCAGGCGCGCAGAGAGTTCCTGGAGGCAACGAAGAGAGAGATCGCTACAGGGGCGTGGAAAAAGATGGAGGCGGCTTCGCTGGAGGCATATGTCAAAGATATCGAGGCAAAGGCGAGGCCGATGACGCAGGGCGTCGGATTGGATGAGGCTTTTGCCGTTCTCAAGGCCCATGGCGTGTCCGGCTTGAGCGAGGCGGCCGCCTCCGGCAAGCTCGCCGATATCAACGGGGATTTCCGGCTTCGCGGTATGGATTGTGAATTGATCCTGAGGTCCGAGGCGCGCGTCTTGTATGAAGGTATGCCGCCGTTTATTCATACCTATGCAGAGCTTAGGATGAGCATCAAAGAGCTGGATGAAATCCTGGCGCCGTTAAAAGATAAATTGGCCCAGGAACTCGACAAGGTGAGGAAGAAAGGCGGTTATTCCAATGCGTTTAGCGGCGTGTCTTATGCGAGAAAGGGCCGCGGCCGCAAGATTTCTTCCAAACCCGGCGTCGTTGACGAGGACCTTGAAGAAGAAGTCTTAAGTTCGCCGGCGCAAGAGTCAAGGGATTCGCTGCGGGGCCTCGTTGAATCTTTGGCGCAGGTTCGGTTGAATGGCAAAGAAGACAAACGTTTTGAGGCGGCGAATGAAATTGTCCGGCTTAAAGAGGCCGGCGAAATCGATGAGCATATCCTCGAGAGGATGGATTATCGCCGCCATGTGAGCGCTCTGGTCG
>JAQUOM010000147.1 GCA_028717105.1 Candidatus Omnitrophota bacterium | reverse complement strand
GTTTTTCTTTTTATCGCCCGGCCGCTGGGAAGGCTGTTTTCGTCTGATCCCGAAGTCGTCGATATCCTGGTCCGGTATATCTATATCACGTGTTTTGGTTACGGCTTTCTGGAAGTACATCGGTATTCCGGTTTTTGCATGACGGGTATTCACGAGCCGGTTGCTTCGGCCTTCCTGAATGCGGTCCGCGTGATCGTCTTGATGATACCCTTGGCGTATTTCGGCGCGAAATTTTTCGGAATTTACGGGGTCTTTTGGGGCAGGTTGATCACCGATATAAGTTCCGGCATGATCGGGGTCCTGTGGACAAAAAGAGTCCTCAGAGAAGCATCGCGCAGGGATGGAGCAGGGGAGGCTTTGCCCTGCGCTTGAATCTTCTTGTGCGATCCGATAAATCGGTTATAATAGAAAACTAGATTTCCCGCGCTTAACGTTGCCTCGCGTTTTGACGATGCGGCAGTTAGGCCTCACCGCAGCCACAACGTACCCGTCACATGTTTGATTTGGCGATCAACGGCGATCGTTCCATTCCTCATCCTATCTTTACTTTTTTCCGGAGGCCCCATGCCAAGGCGTCATGACATTCACAAAATCCTTATTATCGGTTCCGGTCCCATTATTATCGGCCAGGCCTGCGAGTTCGATTATTCGGGAACCCAGGCATGCAAGGCATTGAAAAAAGAAGGTTATGAGATCGTTTTGGTTAATTCCAATCCGGCAACGATCATGACGGACCCGGGCATGGCGGACAGGACATATATCGAGCCCCTGACCGTTGAAAGCCTGGAGAAGATCATTGCCCAGGAAAGGCCCGATGCCCTGCTTCCGAATTTAGGCGGCCAGACCGGCCTTAACCTGGCGTCCAGCCTTTACAAAGCGGGCATCCTGAAAAAATACAAAGTCGAAGTGATCGGCGTCAAGGCGGACGCGATCGAACGCGGCGAAGACCGGGAAGTTTTTAAGCAGACCATGAAACAATTGGATATTCCGGTGCCTCGCTCGGAGATCGCACATACCGTCGAACAAGCCCAAGAGATCGCGTCGCGGATCGGTTTGCCGGTCGTGGTCCGTCCGGCCTATACGTTGGGGGGGACCGGCGGCGGCATCGCCTATAACGGCGAAGAGCTCAAAACGATCGCGACGCGCGGCCTGGCCATGAGCATCGTCCATCAGGTTTTGATCGAAGAGGCGGTCATCGGCTGGGAAGAGCTTGAGCTTGAAGTCGTGCGCGACAAGAACAATCAGAAGATCACCGTCTGTTTCATCGAAAACGTGGATGCCATGGGCGTGCATACGGGCGACAGTTTTTGCGTGGCGCCGATGCTGACCGTTCCGAAGAAGCTTCAGGAGAGGATGCAGGAACTTTCCTATAAGATCGTGGACGCCATCGGCGTGGTCGGCGGAACGAATATTCAGTTTGCGCACAATAAGACCGATGACCGGCTTGTCGTCATCGAGATCAACCCGAGGACATCGCGTTCTTCGGCTTTGGCTTCCAAGGCAACGGGTTTTCCCATCGCTCTCGTGTCCACGCGGCTGGCCGCGGGACTCACTCTCGATGAAATCCCCTATTGGAAAGAAGGGACATTGGAGAAATATAAGCCGAGCGGGGATTATGTCGTTGTTAAATTCGCACGCTGGGCTTTTGAGAAATTTGCGCAGGCCAAAGACGTGTTGGGGACCCAGATGAAGGCCGTCGGTGAAGTGATGAGCATCGGCAAGAATTTCAAAGAGTCCTTTCAGAAATCCATCCGGTCTCTTGAAATAGGCCGCCACGGGCTGGGTACGGCCAAGGATTTCAGCAGCCTTTCGGCTGAAGAACTTTTAGACCGCCTCATGATGCCGTCGAGCGAAAGGGTGTTTTTGATGTACGAGGCGCTGCGTAAAGGCGTCAGCGTCAAAGAGCTCAATAAGCTGACGCATATCGGATCCTGGTTTATCGGGGAGATGAAAGATCTGGTGGAGTTCGAAGAGGAGATGAAGAAACATTCCTGGGGCGATCTTCCCGATGCGGACCTCATCAAGGCTAAGGAGTGGGGCTTCTCCGATAAATACCTGTCCAGGCTTTTTAACGTCAAGGAATCCGAGGTGCGCAAAAAACGCCTGGCCCTGGGCAAGAAGGCCCGGTATGAAGCCGTGCCTGTCAGCGGCGTCGACGACGCCTCTTATTATTATTCTACGTATAGCGCAGGCAAAGACGAAGTTCCGGTGTCGCCCAATAAGAAAGTCATGATCCTGGGAGGCGGCCCTAACCGTATCGGCCAGGGTATCGAGTTCGATTATACCTGTGTGCACGCTGCCTTCGCCTTGAGGGATGAGGGGTATGAGTCCATCATGGTCAATTGCAACCCTGAGACCGTCTCGACAGATTATGATACGTCCAATAAGCTTTATTTCGAACCCGTGACAGTGGAAGACGTCCTGGCCATTTATGAGAAGGAAAAACCCGTCGGGGTCATCGCCCAGTTCGGCGGCCAGACGCCGCTCAACATTGCGGCGGAGCTCAAGCGTTGCGGGGTCAAGATATTGGGGACGACTCCCGAAAGTATCGCGATGGCCGAGGACCGGGAACTTTTCCGTCAGAGGATGCTGGATTTGGGCATCTTGCAGCCGGAAAGCCAGACAGCGCGTTCGCTCGATGAGGCCTTGAAGATCGCCCGGAAGATCGGCTATCCTCTCATGGTCAGGCCTTCTTTTGTTTTAGGGGGCCGCGGCATGGAGATCATTTACGACGAGTCGGCCCTGGCCAAATATGCCCTGGAAGCGATCAATGTCTCGCCTGAATACCCCATGCTGATCGACAGATTTTTGGAGGAGGCCCTGGAGACCGAAGTGGATGCTCTTTGTGACGGGCAGGAAACGTTTGTGGCCGCCATCATGGAACATATCGAGCAGGCAGGCATTCATTCCGGCGATTCCGCCTGCGTGATCCCGCCGAGGTCTCTGAAGCCCAAACATATCGAGACCATCATGAAATATACGGACATGATCGCCAAGAGCCTGGAGGTGGTCGGCCTGATCAATATCCAGTATGCCATTTGCGGCGACGAGGTTTATGTCCTGGAGGCGAACCCGCGCGCTTCCCGCACGGTCCCTGTGGTGTCCAAAGTCACGGGGATCCTGATCGCGCGCATCGCCACGCAGCTCATGCTCGGCAAAAAGCTTACTGATTTTCCTCAACTGAAACGCAGGTTCAAGCCGCCAATGGTGGGCGTCAAAGAGGCCATCTTTCCTTTTAATATGTTTCCCGAAGTCGATCCTGTCCT
>JAQUOM010000146.1 GCA_028717105.1 Candidatus Omnitrophota bacterium | reverse complement strand
GGCTCTTTTTTTCTGCAGGGCGGCCTGACCCAAAAAGACCTCCAGGTGTTCACCAGCCAGCTCAAAAGCCTCATGAAGGCGCGCGTCGATCTTTTGAAGTCTTTGAGCATTCTTTACGGCCAGGCGGACAAGCCCAAGCTTAAAAACCTTATCCTCGACCTGCATAATACCATCAAGAACGGCGCAAGTTTTTCTGTCGCCCTGGCCAAGTATCCGTATTTCTTTTCCAACCTTTATGTCAATCTGATCAAGATCGGCGAGGCCTCCGGCCGTCTTGACGATGTCTTGACGGAACTGGACGGTTTCCTGTCGCGGGAACAGGAGTTCAAAATGCACCTGAAGACCGCCATGGCCTATCCGACGCTCATGATGGCGGTCGGCGCCGGCGCCATTTTCGTCCTCTTCAGCTATGTCATCCCGAAGCTTAGCGCGATCTTCTCTGATTTTGATTATCAGCTTCCCCTGCCGACGCGGGTGATGCTGGCAGTCAGTTCTTTTTTCCAATCCTGGTGGTGGATGATTCTTCTGGGCGCGGCGGCGGCCATTGTACTGCTGGTCCAGGTATCCAGGACGGAGGCCGGGCGTTCCCGCATGGATTGGGTCAAGCTTCATATTCCCGTTTGGTCCGGATTGATCCTTAAGCAGGCGTTGGCGCGTTTCTGCCGCACGTTGTCTTTGCTCATCCGCAGCGGTCTTCCGGCGTTCCAGTCTTTGCAGGTGGCGATCCCGACCCTGGAAAATGCCATCCTGATCCGCGAGCTGGACGTGGTGAAAAAAGATGTCCTGGAAGGGACGTCGATGGCCTCGAGCATGAAGAAGGTCTCTTTTTTCCCTTCGTTCCTCATCCAGATGATCTCCGTCGGAGAAGAAGGGGGAAAACTGGAAGGGGTTTTGGGCGAGGTGGCGAATATTTATACGGAGGAGATCGACGCGCGCCTGAAGGTGATTACTTCTCTTCTGGAGCCTGTGATCATCCTGGTCTTGGGCCTTATTCTCGGCGCCATTGTCATGGCCATGCTCTTGCCGATCCTGCAGATTAATCTCTTGATCAAATGAAAAAAATGTCAAGGATTCGGCGTGCCAAAGAGTCAAAGAAAAAGCAAAAACAGGAATAATAAAAAAGAAACAATCGTTTTAGGGCAAGGCTGAGCCCGCGTTGTCTTTGATGTTTTTGGCAAAGGTTAAAATAGTTTTTTTGCTTTGATCCTTTGAATCCTTGACTCTTCGATGCCGCCCTTCATATGACAACAACCGTTGTTTTAGATATCGGCAATGCGTGGCTGAAGGCCGTCGTATTCAAGACGGCGATCGGCGCGGCGCATCTGCGAGGCGTCCTGGCGAAGGACATCAACGGGTTGACCGACGATGCCATCGGCCGGGAGATCGCCGTTTTTTTGGGCAGCCTGAAGGTCAAGAGACCCCAGAATCTCATTATTTGTTTTTCCCGCAACTCTGTGACGCTTCGCAATCTCCGTATTCCGTCGGTCAATGCATCGGAAATCGATGACATGATCAAACTCCATGTCGGCCGTCAGGTCCCCTATGCCAAAGAGGAGATCGTCAGCGGTTACAGCTTGATCGGCCGGGACACGATGGGGTATTCGAAGGTCGTCCTGGCGATCGTCCATCGCGAGAACATCCGCAAGATCTTCCGGATTTTGGAGAACGCCGAGCTGTACTCCGACCGTATCGAGCTCAGTTCCGAAGGCGTCCTGTCGTGGCTCCTGCGGGCCGTTAAGCCCGGCGAGACGAAGCCCGAAGACGCCTTTCTTATCCTGGACATCGATATCTCCTCGACGGATTTCATTGTTGCTTCTTCTTCGATGATCCTTTTTTCCCGTGTCATCGCCAGCGGCGCCGAACAGCTCAAGGACCCGGAAAAATGGCCGCGGTTCCTGGGCGAAATGAAACAGACGATGGTGATCTCGCAAGGGGAAGAGGTCATGCAGAAACCAGTCCGGGTTTATGTGGCCGGAGCGGTCGGCCAGATGAAAGGCCTGATCTCTCAGATCGAAACGGAATTCAACCTTCCGGCATCGGTCATCCCGCCCCTGGAAGGCATCCTGGCCGATAAAGACGCCGTCAAGTCTCCTCCGGAGGCTCTGGAGCAGGCGTCTTTCTGTTCTCTCTTCGGCCTGGGGCTTGATCTGACGCGGCGCAAGATCAATTTCGTCCTGCCTGAGGCGCAGATCCGCCGTGCCCTGCGGGAACGCCTCCGGGACATGGTCCTTCTGGGGTCCGGCGCCATGTATTTTATCCTGGTCGTCTGCGGGATCTATATGGAAAAATTGCACAACCGTCAAGCATATCTGGAATTGCTGAATAATCGCTATAAGACTATTGCCGTGCAAGCCGAGGGGCTCGACGAGGAGGTCGAGAGGATCAAAAAGATCAAATCGAAGCTCGACACCGATTCGATCGTGTTGAACTATCTTTTGGAACTCTCCAAGCTTCTGCCGCCGGAGATCGTGGTTATTAATCTTTCATTTCAGAAGGATGACCGGTTGACGATCAAGGGGCAAGCCCGGGAGATGTCGGATATTTTTAAATTCATCACGACCCTTGAAAATTCTCCCTACTTTAAGGATGTCCAGACGCGTTACACGACGCGAAAAAAGGTCAAAGGCAAGGATTCCAACGAGTTTGAATTGATTTGTCCCGTCGAGGGCGCTCAAGTCAAGACATTGCCGAAGCGGGGAACAGGCGCATCCGGCGGCCCGAAAAATCAGAAGGCCGCCAAGAGCGAAGAAACGTGAGAAGGATATGGCGATAGATTTCAAAAAACACCAATACGCGATCTCTTCGGCGGCCGTCGCCCTGGGGGCGCTGTTGCTGATCTTGAAGGTGATCATCGGCCCCCTTCACGGGAAGCTGACAACGGTCGCAAAACAAGTCCTTCTCCAGGAATCCAAGTTGAAGAAAGGATTGGTGCTGATCGAGAACCGGGAGACGATCAACCACGAGTACGGCAAATATGCCAGTTATTTTTCCCTCCAGAGTTATTCCAATGAAGAGGCGGTGGCCGGATTTTTGAAAGAGCTTGAAAAGATCAGCCGGGATTCGGGATTTTTGATCCTGGATATCAAGCCCCAGAAGGAGGCGGAAGCTGACGCCATCTCGAAGCAATTCCAGATCAATATCAAGGCGGAAGCGAACATGAAAACGATGGTTTCATTCCTTTACGGTCTGTATACGTCTCCCTTGCTTTTCAGCGTCGAAAAAATCGTCCTTGTTCCCAAAAGCGAGGGGTCGTCGGAGCTTAGTGTCAACCTGACCCTGATGGGAGTTTTATTTATGTAGTGTTTGTCCATGTTTTAAAGAGGAG
>JAQUOM010000145.1 GCA_028717105.1 Candidatus Omnitrophota bacterium | reverse complement strand
GAGATGTTCGCTTTTATGATCCCCATGACCGTAGGGATGTCCCTGGTCCCGTTCGTGGCCCAGAATTACGGGGCGCGGCGCTTTGACAGGATCAAGGCCGTGCGAAAGGGCGCCATGCTGTTTGCGTTGGCTTTCGGCTTTTTCATTGCCGTTGTTTTTCTTTTTATCGCCCGGCCGCTGGGAAGGCTGTTTTCGTCCGACCCCGAGGTCGTAGATATCCTGGTCCGGTATATCTACATCACATGCTTTGGTTACGGGTTTTTGGAGGTGCACCGGTATGCCGGCTTTTGCATGACGGGTATCCATCAGCCGGTGGCTTCGGCTTTCTTGAATGCGATCCGCGTGATGGTATTGATGATACCCCTGGCGTATTTCGGCGCTAAATTTTTCGGCATCTCCGGGATCTTCTGGGGGAGGCTGGCCACCGATGTGTGTTCCGGCGTCATTGGGATCATATGGACGGGCAGGATCCTCAAAAAAGCATCGCAAGGGCCTGGCGTTTAAGGGGGAGGGGAGCCGGCTTTCCGAGCGGCCAAATTTTCTTGTTTGCAGGGGTATTTCGGCTATAATAAAACTCTATAGATTCAACGGGATCCGGCAAGGCGATCGGTCCTTTTGACCCCATGGAGATGAAGTAAAAATGAATCTTGTCTTTAGGGCGGTATGTCTGGTTGCGTTGTCGGCCGCGGCGGTTTGTCCGGCCATGGCCAAGGATGCGCCTGAACAAGTCCTCAAGTCGTTGCCTGCCGGTATCAAGACCTTTGTTGCCGAAGATCCACACGTCTATGAGGAACCGGGCTGGGGCGCTTCCATAGGGTATAACGACTTGAGCGGGGTCGCGGTCACCGTTTATTTATATGACCTGGGTTTGAGCGATATCGGGGACGGCATTGCATCTCAGGTGCTTCTGGATGAAAAGAAGGAAGTCATCGGCGGGATCGAAAACTCCGGATACTGGAACGATGTCCTTGTCACGGTCGACGATCAGCAGGCAATCCGCCTTGAAAACGGCAAAAAAGTCGATGTCCTCTTTACACAATTCTCCCTTAACGGCACGGACCCCGCGACAGGCTCGCCGCTGGCTTTGCGTTCAGACCTCTATCTTACGGGCCTCAATGGCTTTATCTGTAAAATAAGGATCACGCGGCCCGCATCGACGCCGGAGGCCAAAGAGAAAGAGATCGCAAACGTCGTGAAGGAATTATTATCAAGGCTCGCTGTCCAACATTAGGAAGGACGATATGAAAAAATCAGTCATTATCTTCATTCTTCTGCTCAGCTTTGCCGGTTGCGCGACGACATCCTCGGTGAAGGTCGTAGACAAGAAGGCGTCCATGGTCCAGACGGAAGATAATGGCCTCGTCTTTTTTAAGCTCGATTGCAAGGGCGTTATCGTGCCCATCGTATATTTTTATCTGTTTCCGGAGGCCGGGGAGGCCAAAGAAAAAGGAGTCAAGCTGGCCTTGCGTGAAAAAGGTTCGTTCAACGGCAATTTCAAGTATGACCCGACATATTTTCTTGTCGAGCTGCCGGCCGGGACATGGCAGGTCAGGAAGATCAGCGATAATGCCGAAGCGGCCACGTATCTTTTCGGGGCCATCGGCCATGAGCTGATGACGTCTGCCGGGAGCGGAAAATTGAACGAGGCCATCCTTGAGTTTGAGGTGAAGCCCGGCCAGGTGAGGTATCTGGGGACCCTCAAGATGAGCCTTGAAAAGAAAAAAGCTATCTTCGAGGAAGTCCTGGACCAGGAAGAAGAGGCTGCAAAGGAATTCCGCGACAGCTATCCGAACATGAAAGAATCTTTACAGAAGGCCCTGGTGGATTTTAAGGAACAGGAGAAACAATAGCAAGTTGTCCGTTCGGCGGGGAGGGGACCATGGCAGAGACGACATACATTCCGTTGCCGCGGCCTGCAGCCAGAGGAAGATTTTCGCTTGAAGAGACCATAGCCAAAAGACGTTCGCAGAGGACGTTTTTCAGGAAACAATTATCCCCGGCGGAGATCGGCCAATTGCTTTGGGCCGCCCAAGGCGTCACGGCCAAACCGGGGAATTTTTATTTCCGCAGCGCTCCATCGGCAGGCGCGTTGTATCCGATGGAGATCTACGCGGTCACTGAGATCGGCCTGTATCGTTATCTTCCCGAAAAGCATGCGCTTGTGCTTATCCTGGAGCGCGATCTGCGTAACGACTTGTGCACCGCCAGCCTTGGCCAGGGGCCGGTGAAGGAGGCGGGCCTGGATATCGTCATCTGCGCCACCTATGAGCGGCCGTATTCCAGATATGGAGAACGCGGCAAGAGTTATGTCGATATGGAAGCGGGCCATATCGCCCAGAACGTCCATTTGCAGGCCGTGGCCTTAGGCCTGGGCTCCGTATCCATCGGCGCTTTTGACGACGCGCAGGTCGCAAAGATACTCGCTCTTCCCGAAGGGCAATATCCTTTGTGTATTCTTCCTGTCGGTTATATCGCATAGGCCTGTCAAGGCTTAAATGTGTGTCATAAGCCCATGGCGAAACTCCTGTTGGACATAGCGGGCTAAAGGTTTATAATAAGAAAGGTCTTTTTTACTGTTTTCTGATGTTTTACAGGCGGTCTTGCGAAAGATGGAACATCTGAATTTTTCCAAAGAGACACCTTCTGACCTCTCTCTCGTTCCACAACTCCTGTCTGATATCCTCCAAGAGATAAAAAAGCTTCCTTTGGGCGATAAAGCCCTGCACGACATCAAATTATCTTTACAAGAAGCGCTGGTGAATGCGATCAAACACGGTTCCCGGCTGAACCGGGCATTGTCCGTCCGATTGGACGTAGAGGCCCGGCAGGATTCTCTTGTCATGACCGTCACAGACCAGGGAGAGGGTTTTGATGCCGCGCGCCTCATGGATCCCACCCAGCCGGCCAATCTCCAGAGACTGTCGGGCCGCGGTATTTTTTTGATCCGTAACCTCATGGACGGCGTCGAATTTTTCAACGGCGGCCGAAAAATCCAAATGATAAAATTTTTTCAAAAGGGGGCCAACGGTGAAAACGAGAGAAGAAAAAAAGGCTGACGCATTGCTTTGCGTCATCGAAGGAGAGGTCGACATCAATACGTCCGTGCACTTGCGCAAGGTCTTTGATGATCTGATCAAGAGGAACGAAAAAAAGGTCCTTGTGGAATTTTCCGGCGTCGAGTATATCGATAGTTCGGGCCTGGCGACCCTGATCGAGATGTTCCAGCGCCTCAAGAAGATCGGCGGCAAACTGCGTTTTTCCGGGATGAGCCAGAAGGTCAAGAACGCCTTTGAGATCACCAAGCTGCACAAGCTTTTCGAGATTTTCGATAGCCAGGAAGCCGCGCTCAGGGATTTTTAAACGAGCCGCAGAATGC
>JAQUOM010000144.1 GCA_028717105.1 Candidatus Omnitrophota bacterium | reverse complement strand
TGGAGAACCGCCTGGTGGGCATCAAGTCGCGCGAGATCTACGAGTTTCCGGCGGCTACCTGCCTCTATGCGGCCCATCGCGAGCTGGAGGCCCTCGTCCTTGACCGCGAATTGCTGCATTTTAAGGAAGGCCTGGCGCCGAAATATGGGGAGATGGTGTATTACGGGCTCTGGTATTCGGAGTTGAAGAACGCGCTCGATGCCTTTGTCAGGGAGACCCAGAAGAGGGTGTCCGGGACGGTGCGGCTCAAGCTGCACAAGGGGTCTTGCGTTGTCGTCGGCCGCAAGTCCGCGCATTCGTTATACAAAGAGGACCTGGCGACGTATACCGAAAAGGATAAATTCGACCAGAAGCTGGCGGATGGGTTTATACGGTTGTGGGGCTTGCCGTTTCAGAAATAAGTAAATAGGTGATTGTAGATAGTAGTCAGTAAAACCAAATATTTTTTAAAAATGAGTTTTTCGTTTGGTCTTAGACACTGCTTACTATCTTCTATCTACTGACTACTAAAATCGGGGATTTTATGAATAAGAAATTATGGGGAGGGCGTTTCACAAAAAAGACCGATCCTTACTTTGAAGGGTTCAGCTCTTCCATCCAGACCGATTGGCGTCTGGCGGCGTGCGACCTCATTGGTTCTTTTCTGCACATTCATGTGCTCAAAGGCGCGCATCTCTTGACGGCGCAGGAGTTCTCGCGCCTCAAAAGCGGTATCACGGGCCTTTTGAGCCGGGCCAAGGACGGGACTTTCCCCTTTGATTTCAAAAGCGAGGACATCCATACCAACATCCAGAACGCGCTTTTGAAGAAAGCGGGCAAAGCAGCCCTGAAACTGCAGACATGCCGTTCGCGTAATGATCAAGTGGTCTTTGCCACCAAGCTGTATTGTCTCTTTGCGGGCGAAGAGCTCCAGGATCTTTTGTTCCAGCTCCAGAAAGGTTTCCTGGAATCGGGGACGCTGCATTCGTCTCTGGTGATGCCGGGGTATACGCATCTTCAGCATGCCCAGCCCGTCTACTTCAAGGATTATCTGGGGGCCTATGCGGTGATGTTTGCCCGCGATGCCGGGCGGCTGGAAGATTGCCTTTTGCGGCTGGATATCTCCATGGGGTCCGGCGCCATCGCCGGGACGCCCATTGCGTCGTCCATCTATGCAGGCCAGATCAAGACGGCCCTGTCTGCGCTGAAGATGCCGGGCCTGATCAAACTGATCATGCCGCCCAAGAGCGCGATCAGCGCGGTCAGCGACCGGGATTTTGTGATCGAATTGCTGAGCGTCCTTGCCGTGATCGGCATGCATATATCGCGTCTTGCCGAAGATCTGATCCTCTGGTCGACGCGCGAGTTCGGTTTTATCGAGGTGGGGGATGAGTATTGTACGGGCAGTTCGCTTATGCCGCAGAAGAAGAACCCTGATGCGCTGGAGCTTTTGCGGGGCTCTGCCGCTTTGCTTACGGGAGACCTCGTCTCTGTCCTGTCTTTGATGAAAGGTTTGCCGTTGACGTATAACCGCGATATGCAGTGGGATAAGGAGCCGTTATTTCATTCTCTGGAATTGGTCGAGGATGGGCTGGTCATCCTTTCGGGGCTTGTGCCGACCATCAAAGTCAAAAGGGATGCGATGGCGCGCCAGCTGGAAGACGAATCGCTTTGCGCGACAGACCTGGCGGATTATCTGGTCCTCCAGGGCGTGCCGTTCGCTTCGGCGCACCAGATTATCGGCAAATTGATCCGTTATGCCGATCAGAAAGACAAGAAGATCGCGCAGATGTCGCAAAAAGAGCTGGATGTTTTTTCAAAAAAACTCGTTCGGGCTGAAGTCGTCAAGCGGCTTCATCCTGTTTTCTGCGCTTCTGCCAAGAGATCCGTCAGAGGTCAGCACCATGCATGAATTCCGGTATGTCGGAGACGAATTTTATTGCGAAGGCGTGCGCGTCAGCGACCTGGCGCGCCGGTACGGCACGCCGCTGTATGTCTACAGCCGGAAGACCATTCTGGACCACTTGACGAAGCTTAAAAAAGCCTTTGCGTCTCTGGCGCCGCTGATCTGTTTTTCAGTCAAGTCCAATTCAAACTTGTCGTTGCTCAAGCTTGTGACGGACCACGGCGCAGGCCTTGATATTGTTTCCGGGGGAGAGCTCTACCGGGCCAGAAAAGTCCATGCCGACCCGGCAAAGATCGTTTACGCCAGCGTCGGAAAGACACGGCAGGAAATCGCGGACGCCATCCGTTACGGTATCCTGTATTTTAATGTCGAGTCGATCCAGGAGCTGGGCGTGATCAGCGATGTGGCGCAGGAGCTTCGTAAGAACGTGAGGGTCTGTGTCCGTATCAATCCCAATATCGATCCCCACACGCACCGCTACATTACGACAGGCACGGTTGATAGTAAATTTGGAGTGGACTTAGAGACGGCCAGGCTTATATTTTTGAACGAACCGAATTTCAAGAGAGTGTCGGTCGAAGGCATACATATTCATATCGGTTCGCAGATCACGCAGGCTTCGCCTTTTGTCGCGGCTCTCAAACGGGCCCTTGGTTTTATCGACCATTTGAAACGGATTGGCATCGTGGTCAGGACGCTTAACATTGGGGGCGGGTTGGGGATCATCTATCGAGAAGAACAGCCTCAGACCGCCCGGGAATATGCCGATGAAATCCTGCCGTTGCTCCGAGGCAGAAAACTGCGGCTGATCCTTGAGCCGGGCAGGTTTATCGTGGGGAACGCGGGCGTCCTGGCTGCCAAAGTATTGTATGTCAAAGATACGCCTGAAAAACGGTTCGTCATTGTGGATGCCGGCATGAATGATCTTGCGAGGCCGTCTTTGTACGGCGCTTACCATGAAGTCCATCCGGTGGCGGCGCCCAAAAGCGGCAAGAGGGCGTTTCTGAAGAAGTCGGATGTCGTGGGGCCGATCTGTGAGAGCGGGGATTTCCTGGCCCGCGACCGTCAGATGCCCCTTTACGGATGCGGTGACCTGTTGGTCGTCATGGGGGCGGGTGCCTACGGTTTTTCGATGTCATCCAATTATAATTCAAGACGCCGGGCGGCGGAAGTCCTAGTCAGCGGTAAAAATGCCTGTTTGATCCGCGAGCGGGAGATCTATGACGATCTCCTCCGGCACGAGAAAGTTGTTGAGCTATGAAAAGCGTTCCCTTCGTTAAATTGCAGGGCTCCGGGAATGATTTTGTCCTTTTGGAACCGGGGCCCCGGCCTAGGTTCCAGGTGTCTAAACCGTTCATCGAGAAGATCTGTGACCGGAAATTCGGGGTAGGGGCGGACGGCGTCCTTTTGATGGAGGCGTCCAAAAAAGCCGATGTGCGCATGCGGATCTTCAATGCCGATGGTTCCGAGGCCGAGATGTGCGGCAACGGGGCCCGCTGTATGGCGCTGCATTTTTTTAATACGACGGGACGCAAGACGTTTTCCATCGAGACCGGGGCCGGATTGCTTGCCGCCCGCATCACGCAGGA
>JAQUOM010000143.1 GCA_028717105.1 Candidatus Omnitrophota bacterium | reverse complement strand
CACCTTAAAACCCGCCAGGGAATAATTCTCCAAATTATTGCCGTTCGGGAAAGAATGGCCGTTCGAACCTCCGGCATAACCCCAGGCAGAAAAAGCGGATACAGTCGGGAACAGAGCGGCGATTTTGCTTTTGACCGTTGCATCGGCCGATTCAACGGTCTTATCAAGGCTTTTAAGAAACGGCTCTCTCTCGGCCATGACGGCAACGAGCGTATCGTAATTGAATTCTTCGTATTTTTCCTTAAAATCCCCCTCAAGCGCGATCTCGCAGTTCGGATCGGCATCAATGAGTTTCTTTAAGGTTTCCATCGCGGCATCGAATTGCGTTCTGGACTCATTGACCGTGGGGACCCGCGAAGCCACATCCGCATTCATCCTGAGGATCTCATAACGGGAGCTGCGGCCGCCGTAAGAACGCTCCCCCAGCAGCTTCTTGTTTTCCAGGGCATTCGCGTATGATTGCTCGGTTATTAACAAGGTGTTCTTGGCGAGCAAGCTCGTATAATAACTCAATTTTGCTATATAAATAATCTCCTGTTCGCTCGCGTCCCTGTCAAATCTGGTCGCGTCAACCGCCTTTTTGGCGGAATCCACGGCATACATGAGCCTGCCGAAGGACCAAAGGACTTGTGAAACGTTTATCACGCTATCGGACTCATCGTCCGCAATCACGGCGGCCGAGCTCTCCGGATATTCGATGTTATGGGTCCAGGTGGATTTCGCGGTTATTTGAGGCAACATCGCCGAACGCTCTTCCCTGTAGGCCCCCTGTTTCTTATCAACCTCGCTATTTTTGATCTGTAATTCTTCACTCGTATCCAAAGCCCGTTTGATGGTTTCATCGAGGCCTATCTTCAAAACAGGGCACTCCTGCGCATAGCCGGCAAAAACAATATTAAAGGTAAACTCCGTGATAATGATCAAACTAACCGCAAAGATTGAACGCTTTCTCATCTTCCCCCCGCCGCTCTCTTCGTCCCCAGTCCTTTCCAAAGAAACTGCAATTGACGCCTGAAATGGTAAACCATGTCTTTATTGGCAGCGAATTTAGCCGCCAATAACGTACCGCTCAAAATTGTCATTAACGATACTTGCAGATCGTCGATTCTAATGTCTTTGGAGAGCTCGCCATGACGAACAGCTTCTTTCAGGCACTCGCTGAAAAAATCATCCGGCAGCATCACTTTTATATTCTCTATGCCTTCGCAATCCGGCAGATAGATCTGTCTTTCCAGGTCGGATATGGACAGGGACTTAGGCCTCTGCCGTTGGACAATCATAAGGGCAATCAATTGATAAATGATATTGTCATAACGCAATAGTTCCTTCCCCAGATTTTCAAGAACGGCATCAATCAGGGCCACACACGCGCCTTCCGGCACGTCTTTACGAGACTTCCAGACAACCTTAAGGAACTCCAGGTGCATATAATAGTTGATGATGTCTATTTTTTCCGGGAAATAGTTGAAAAAGGTGCCTTCGGAAACATCGACATCCTTGCAGATCTGGCGGACGGAGATATCGTCGAAACGCGTCTTCTCCAGGCGCTTAATGAAAGCATTCATGATCGCGATCTTCGTTTTGGCATGCTTTCGTTCGCGCAGGGAATATTCTTTGTTAACCATACCGGCCTCCCTCAATATTTAATGTGAACATTAAAAATATAGCACACTATAATTATTATGTCAACATTATTTTTTAAAACCAAGGATATCCGACAGAAATGTTATTTAAAAAGGGAAGGCGGCAAACGGAAAGATCATGCCTGGAGGGAATGCTTTTGCAGCAGGCTGGGGAACGGGCTCAGGGCGCGCGGCAGGACACCTTGCAGGCAGGCGATGGCCACGCCGTAATTGGTCAAGGCGACCCCCTGCTCTCTGGCCCGCTCGATCCGGGCCAGCATCTCGCGCCTCGTAAACATGCAGGCCCCGCAATGGATCACAAGACGGAAACCCTTCAGGCTTTCCGGGAAATCCTTGCCGGCGCAGATCTCGACAGGGACGTCAAACCCTTTGCATTGGCGCAGCCAGCGCGGGATCTTGACACGGCCGATATCGTCCTGGATCGCATGATGGGAACAGGCCTCGGCGATCAGGACCTTATCGCCGGGCCGAAGCTGCTCCAATACCATCGCGCCCTTGACCGCCTCTTCAAGATCGCCTTTGCTGCGGGAAAATAAAATAGAGAATGTCGTGCAAGGGATTTCCGGGGGCGTTGCTTCAACCATTTTCATCACAACCTGGGAATCACAGACGACCAGAGACGGCGGCGCCTTCAAATTTTCAAGGCATGACGCATATTCGCTTTCCTTGACAACGACAACGCCCCTGCCGTGGTCCAGCACATCGCGGATCGCCTGCACCTGGGGCAGGATCAACCGCCCCTTCGGCGCCTCCAGGTCGATAGGGACGATGAACACGCAAAGTTTTCCTTGCGGCAGGAGATCCCCGACCAACGCCGGCGGATGGAGAAACTCCTCGGGGCATATCTCGATCAGCTGCGCCTTAAAAGCATGGACAAAAGGATCCCGGCCGGCACGGTCAAGGCAACTGCAGGACAAAACACGGGGAGAATGCCGGCGCAGCGATTCCATAAAGTCGGCCGAAGACGCGCGGGTGTCGGCCTTATTGACGACGATAACCACGGGGATATGGCGCTTCCGGGCCTCTGCGAAGACTTCTTCTTCATAAGCCCCCCACGCCTGGGGTTCCGTCAACAGCACCAGCACATCACATCGGTCAAAAACCTTTTTGGTGCGCCCGACCCTCAAGATGCCGAGTTCCGAGACGTCGTCGAGACCGGCCGTATCCATAAAAACAACAGGCCCGATCGGCAATAGCTCCATGGGTTTTTCGACCACGTCGGTCGTCGTGCCGGGAATATGCGATGTGATCGCGACATCCTGGCCGACGACATAATTCAAAAAGCTCGATTTGCCGACGTTGGTCCTGCCGAACAACCCGATATGCAGCCTGAGGGATTTTGGTGTCTTTTGCATGATCTTCGATCCGAACAATCCTGTGCGGAAATACTAGAGAGGGATGGCGACGGTCTTGGTTCTGACGCCGGGACAAGCCTTGAGCGCCTTCACCAGGGCCCGGGTCTCGCCGGAAGGCCCGACAACCTCGAGCAGGATCAATCCTTCGTCCGAACACTTGTCCAAGACGCCGTCATGGATGCCCAGGCGGGTCTTGATGATACAGCCGTGATCCGTCAAGGCCTTCTGGACCCCGGCCGCAGCGGTCCGCCGCCGATGCATATGGATAATAATGATGGCTTTGTCCATGGTCTACCTTTGTCCACACGCCCAATAACCAATAATCAAGATACAAATTCTCCCGTAGCGCGGGATCCCGCTTTAGGAAATATTTTTAGTCATTGTTCGGTTATTACCTGCCCTGCGGGAGTAAGCCCGCGAAGGCAGGTATCGCGGAATTTGATTATTTCCTGATGTTTTCTTCGACGGCCTTAAGCAGCGTATCCGGTTTGATCGGCTTTTC
>JAQUOM010000142.1 GCA_028717105.1 Candidatus Omnitrophota bacterium | reverse complement strand
CATCGGCCGCCGGATCGGCGAGCTGGCGCGCAAGAGAGGGGTCAAGATCCAGAATGTGGATCCGGCCGACAGGGTCGTGGAGCCCAATTTTATCCGGATTCCTTTCAAGGTCAATGCCGAAGGCAAAACGGAAGACCTGACAAGGTTTATCAGGGATGTTGAGACACTGCCGATGTTGACGAGGGTTCAGCGGATCACTATGGAGCCGGCTGGATCCGTCCCGGGCGAGAAGGCCGCGTCGGGGCAGGGGGCTGTTTTGCTGGTGGATATGACCATCATTGCTTACTATTTTAAATAAGATGAGGCGAGAGCATTCAACAGGTCTTTGGGATGTCTTTATGACGGCGCTGGCATGCGCGTTGTTCGTGTCGGCGGCCGGCGGAGCGTTGGCTGCGGATATTGCGGAGATGGCCAAGGAGGCGATCGGCGTTTCCGAGCAACCCGCCGTCGAAGAGACGGCATCCTCTGCTGTCGAAGATGAAGCCGACAAGGAATTTATAGGATTTTCCGATTTTTTCATGCCTGTCATGCCCGAGATGGAAGAAGCGCCGACGCCCATGGGCGGCGGCATGTTCGGCGGGGAGGATAACGTTAACGTGACGCTGCCGGCGATGGCCGTCACGGGTATTGTTTGGGGGACGAAACAGCCCCGGGCGATCATCGATGGCCAGGTCTATGGAGAAGGGGATGTCGTTGGAGCAACAGAAGCCGAGATATTGAAGATCAACGCCGACGGCATTCTTTTCATGTATAAGAACAAAGAATTTTTGATGAAGAGGTCTGAGTTGGTGCGTACGGAAGGATAAAAGGCCTCAATCCCGTACTTTAGTCCGGGGGGTTCCGCCAAGGAAGGTCATTTCAGATGAGGACGATAAACTTTGGAAGATGCGGCGATACAAGATGTCCGAAGGCAGACGGGAGGGTATATGAAGACCTTTAAGGGATTAAAGGAGCGATGGTTGGTACGGTTTATTTTTGGGATGGCCTTCCTGGTGATGTCGGCCCCTTGCGGGAAGGCGGAATTCGATTTTTACGCCAACGACCTTATCTCCAGGGAAGCCCACCGCAAGATCTCGATGGATTTTCAGGATGCCAGCCTGAAATCGATCCTGAAGATATTTTCTGAACAGGCCGGACTGAATTTTATCGCTTCCCAGAACGTTCAGGACCGCACGGTGACGCTTTATCTGGTGGATGTGCCGCTTCAGGAGGCCTTGAACAAGATCATGTCCGCCAATAATCTGACCTACGAACTGGATACAGGGAGCAATATCTTTGTCGTCAAGGAGTGGGGTCAGCCGGCGATTGAGACGGTGACGAAAGTTTATTTTTTGAAATATGCGCGTCTGAAGGCCTCAAAACTCCAGCAGGCCATTGATGAGGGGGCATTAGCGGAGACGGGGGCCGGCGATTCAGGCGGTGGGAGCGGCGGCGGAGGCGGCGAGGGAGAAGACGACTTGGGGGTCCTGGAGGATTCCGTCAAGGCCGTGCTGACAGCGAACGGCAAGGTGGTTGCGGACGGCAGGACCAATAGCCTCGTCGTGACCGATATCGCGTCCCAATTCAGCGTGATCGAAAAAGTCATCGATATCCTGGATACGCCTACGCCCCAGGTGATGATCGAAGTGGAAATGCTGGATGTTTCCAAGCGGACGATCGATGAAATGGGCATGGACCTTTCGGGGCAGATCATGAGCTTTCAGGGGTCAGGCGGCCAGACGAAATTTCCTAATTTTCTGGCACGCGGAGCGGATGTTGCCCAATCCACGTTTACTTACGGGACGTTAAGCAGCGCTGTTTTTACGGCATTGTTCGAGATGCTGTCGTCGGATACGAAGACAAAATTCCTCGCCAGGCCAAGGATTTTGACATTGAGCAATGAATCCGCGGAAATAAAGATTACAACGAACGAGGCGATCGGTATTGCGACCGAAACGGTCTCCGGCGAAGGGACCGCGACGACGGCGATCGTCCCCGAACGGACGGAGACAGGCGTTTCGCTTAAGGTGACACCGCAGGTCGATCTCAAGAGCGGGATCGTGACGATGTATGTCCAACCTTCGGTTACAGAAGCAAAAACCGGCGGGACCTTCGGCGGGACCACGTTTAAGGACCCCGAGACAAGGACATCTTTGGCGACCCTGAGGGTCAAAGACGGGGAAACGATCGTGATGGGCGGCTTGATCCGTCAGACTGAACAGGTTACCATCAAGAAGATGCCTTTTTTGGGGGATACCCCGCTCCTCGGGCTGTTGTTCCGGCATAAAGAGAAAAACATAGAAGACCGCGAGCTGATCGTTTTTATCACGCCCCATATTCTCGGTTATAAAGAGGCTGTTCAGTTGGCCAAGGGTGAGTTGACGTTCGGTTTTTCCGATCCCGTGCGCGAGCAATCAACGCCCGTGGCGCGCAAGGAAGTCGTTGACAGTTTATTGGAAAGATGGGAAAATTGAAAACGTAAAAAACCCGCCGGCGCATCTTGATGACGCGGATTGTCGAGCCGAAGACAGCGAAGGAAACCGCGCGAATCCGTCTCGTATGATTGCGTCACAGCCATCTGTCTTTTTTAAGGACCTCGTCAGGTAAAACGTATGGCAAGACCATATTTAAAATTAGGGGAAATCCTTGTCAAAGAGGGGATTGTGACACAGGCCCAGCTTGACGAGGTCATCAAGATTCAGGCCAAAGAAGGGGGGCGGCTCGGAGAGATTCTTCTGAAGTCGGGATTCGCGACGGAAGAAGACATTGTCGTCGCCCTCGGAAAACAGCTCAACCTGCCTTATGTCTCCATGGGGAGCGGTTTATTGAAGCCCGTGGCCGACCAAACCCTGGACCTTTTGATTCCCAAAGAGTTCGCCATCAAGAATGCCGTTCTGCCGTTGTCAAAAAATCTGAATTCTCTCACCTGTGCGCTTACAGACCCTCTGGATGTCATTCTGATCGATAATCTTCGCAAGGTGACCAATTGCGAGATCAATCCCGTGATCGCGACCAAGACCGAGATCCTTAAGGCGATCGAGGAATTTTACGGGAAGCGCGATATCCTGAAGGCGGCCGTTAAAGAATCTTATTCCATGACGGACGAATTCGAGACGGCCGTCGACATTGAAGCCGAAGAGTTGAGTATCGACCGTCTGATCGCCAGGGCCGAAGAGGCCCCGGTGGTCAAGCTCGTGGATCTGATCATCAAGCAGGCCATTGACGAGCGCGCGTCGGATATCCACATTGAACCCTTTAAAGACAAGATCAGTCTGCGTTACAGAATTGACGGTGTGTTGCATGAGATCCCGCCGCCGGCCAAACATTTGCAGCTTCCGATTGTTTCCAGGATCAAAATTCTTTCCAAGCTTGATATCGCCGAGAAACGCCTGCCTCAGGATGGCGGGTTTTCGGTGAGGTTCGAAGGGCGCAGTATCGATTTGCGTATTTCCGTGATGCCGACCATTTACGGCGAAAAGATCGTTATGCGTATTCTTGATAAGGAAGGCGTCTCGCTCGATC
>JAQUOM010000141.1 GCA_028717105.1 Candidatus Omnitrophota bacterium | reverse complement strand
CGCCTCTTTTAAACATCCTTGAAGGCCTCGAACAAAGCCCGCGCCTTGACCAGCGTCTCTTCGTATTCTCTGCGGGGATCCGAATCCGCGACGATCCCGCCGCCGACATAAAAACTGACACGGTCTTTGATCTTCAATAGCGTGCGAATAAGAATATTAAATTGAAGCGTATCGTGAAAACTCAAGTACCCAAGGGCCCCGGTATAGATCCCGCGGCCCACCGGTTCAAGTTCTTCGATGATCTCCATTGCGCGGATCTTCGGACAGCCGGTGACAGACCCTCCGGGAAAACAGGCCTTCAGGAGATCCCACCTGTCCTTGCCCGGATGAAGCCGGCCGGCGATCTCGGAGGTCGCCTGAAAAACAGTGCGGTACGCCTCAAGGGTCCTCTTCTCGCGCAACCGGACCGAGCCGTAATCGCAAACCCGTCCCAGATCATTGCGCTCAAGATCCACGACCATCAATAACTCCGCCTTCTCCTTGCGGCTCTTCCAAAGCTGCTGCCTCTGGCGCGCGTCTTCGCCGGCCCGGCCGCTCCTGGGCCTGGTCCCCTTCATCGGCCGTGTCGCGACCGTCTGTCCGTCGAACATAAGAAACTGCTCCGGAGACGCGCTGATAATGCTGAAATCCTTACCCCGGAAATAAGCCGAAAAACCGGCCGGGAACGCCCTGGCCAGCCGGTCATAGATCTGCCGGTCTTCCAGCCTTGTGCGCCCGCGGAACCGCTGGGAGAGGTTCACTTGATAAATATCTCCTGCCGCAATATACGCCTTGGCTTTTCTGACAGCCGTTTCATACTCCCGCTGTGTCACATCAGACCGCCATGCCGGCTCGCTGCCGACGGGCAAAGACATCTCATGACCGGCCCTCTCCTCCAAAACCTGCAGGACCTCCCCAAGACGGCGGCGCGCCCGCTTCTTGCGCCCCCGGCCGTGTTGCGGAAACCCGCTTGAAAAAACAACCATCTCCTTTTTAAAATGGTCGAAAGCGACGGCACAGTCATAAAATCCGAACATAAGGTCCGGGATCCCCGCCTGGGGCCTGTGCCTTCTACGGACCTCTTCCAGAGAAAACCCGAAATCGTACGCTAGAAATCCGACGGCCCCGCATAAAAAAGGATAAGAAAGGCGCTCCTCTTGCGGCAAAACATATTCCTTCATCAGCGCCCGCAGGGTCTCCTGCAGAGACCGCCCTGTCTGCTTCTTTTGCCCTTCGCTCTCGACGGTGACACGGCCGCCCTCATAACGCAGTACGGCAAAAGGTGAGGCGCTGAAAAAAGAAAACCGGCCCCTGAGACGGTGCCGCCGGCCGCTTTCCAAAAGAAATGCATACGGCTTGCCGGAAAAAGGCGCAAACGTCCGCTGTGCGGACGCAGGCTTTCGAAAAACCTTATAGCAGGCTTGCATGATCACCCTTTAGCAGGACGGTATAGGAACCTGCGGTCCGGACAGGATGATACATCTCTTTTGTCCGGCGGATACGATCAAGGCCCATAGCATCCATGATATTGATCTCTTCGTCATCTTCGAGGCAACGGCAGAATTCCCGGAACATATAGGCGGCTATCCCTTTCATTGCCAGATCCCCGAATTCGAAATTCACGCAAAAAAGCCTGTCGTGAAGCGGAAAACCCGATGTGAAGGCGCGGATGCCGCCTCCGCTCGTCACAACCATGGCCGTCATCCTCAGGGCCCCGAATGAACCAAGCATGACGTCGAGGACAGCGGCGCTGTCATCGAGCATCGCCTGATAAACAGGGTCGGCATCCCTGCTTTTTCTCTCCCGGGCCCACGCCCTGTGCAGCCGAAGGACGGCCGTGCGGTCGCCTTTGCGATACGGCCGCGTGCCGGGATGACAGGTTTTCTCGAAATAATGGCACAGATTTCTCTGATGCTTATATCGCCCGCCCGCGAGCGACACCATATCCCGACGGCGGACAATGTATTCGTCGCACTTCTTGTAATGACGGAACACGCCGGGATGAAAAGCGCTTAATTCCCCCTCTTCGACATTTTCGATGCGGGAGATCTCCGCATTGCGGTTCTTCTCCTCCATGAAACGGAAACACGCCATGAGAACATCATGTTCCGGATTTCCTAAGGGAGGAAAAGGCATAAAGCGGGTAGCGCTGTCTTCAAAAAAACAACATAAAGCCCCGCGAACGACGGCCCAGCGGATAGAAAACAACTTGTTCCATACCGCGATATTCGCAAAGGCATAGGCAGAAAGTCCGTGCGGGGCCTGAAACAGAAAACGTTCAAAAAGACGGCGGTCGGATAGACGCAACGGTCGCAGTTTCATCGGTCAGGATCACAATTCAGGCAAGACGGCCAGGACCTGGACGTCGGAAGGATATTCCTGGAAAATCCCGGGATCGTTTTGGGCAATGATCCTGAATTCCGGAGACGAAAGGAAATCCTGGAGGTCTTTGGTATATTCCCTGGTCGGCGCCTCCTCTAGATGTTCACGGATGTAGGGGCATTTCATATCGACGCCCAGGGCAAGGCGCCCCTCCTGGCGCACCAAAAGAAAAGGATATAATCGGCAGTCCAAGGGCCTGTAAAGATATATCTTGCATTGCCTGGTCTTCTCGTCAAAGCAGGGGCAGATAAAGTGGTCGCCGTGGGCCACCAGGTCAATGCGTGCCGCCTTATGAAAGGACCCCTTGGCATGGCTGAAAATACAGCTGGGGACAAGGTTCTTTTGCGTCAGTTCCTGGATCTCCTCAAAAAGGAACAAAGGCGACCAGACGCTTGCGGCTTGCGCATAGCGGCAGCAGCCGTCACAGGATAAACAAACCTCCTGGGGCACTAATTGCTCAAGAAAAATCATGGCTCTCGTTTTCTAGCGGCACACACGTTTTGGTTTGGGTCCTTCCGGGCCGCCAGCCGCGCTTTTGCGTCCGGCTACTGCCCTTGAAGCTGGACGATGACCGTTCTCTGGCGCGGGCGGTTATCGAAATCGATCAGGACGATCTGCTGCCAGGTGCCCGTGGCGAGCCTGCCCTCAAGAAAAGGAACAGCGAGAGAAGGTTTTAACAGAGAAGCGCGCAAATGGGAAAAGCCGTTGGCGTCCCCCCAGGTCGCATCGTGATGATAGCCTTTCTTCTCGCCGATGAGCTTTTCGAAAAAATCCCTGATGTCCTGTTCCAGGCCCGGCTCATATTCGCAGGTCGTCAGGCCGGCCGTGGAACCGACGACAAAAACAAGCGCCGCCCCCTCCTTCAATCCCGACTGCGAAACGACGCCGGAAACATCCGAAGAGATATCGACGATGTCGCAGTGCCCCTTGGTTTGATAAGTCAATTCTTGAGAAAATATTCTCATGCAACCACCCTGGCTGCCTGGGCCTCGGCCGAGATCAAAAACAGGTAAAAACCCCTAACAATAACCAAGATACAAGATACAAAAAAACCTCAACCGCCAATCATCAAAAAAAATCCTAAAAAACGAATATCGGAAAACCTTGGTTTTATCTTGATTATTTAATTTTTGGCGATTGATTATTATTTGGTGATTGTTACTTGGAATTTGGTTATTTGACTGGTTATTGCGTCCTGGGAATTGGTTATTTTAC
>JAQUOM010000140.1 GCA_028717105.1 Candidatus Omnitrophota bacterium | reverse complement strand
AGAGTCCAGACAGAGCCTTCTGATCAGTTTGAAGAAGCCCAGGACCTGCTTTATCTCAAGTCTTTGGATCCCGACAGGATCTCGATCGTCGATGTGACGCTGGTCAATAAGGCCGGAGGCGGCCATACCTATTACATCGAGACCCCGGAATTTTACGACGATTTTTACATGCGCCTCTTCGGGGATCCCGTGTCCCGTAACAGGCGTCTTTATCTGGTGAATGTCAAAGAGGGCGTTGATTACTGGGTGATACGCCCCAACAGGAAATAGATAAGGCATTCGATCCCGCCATGCCTGACGGCATTATGCTGGCTAAATTCTCGGAATGGACGGCGCGCCTGGATCCCAAAGAGGCCAGGATTTCCGTCTATAACCACATCCGCAATATCCCTTATGCCATTGTCCCGGAATTGAGAGACCCGGCTGTGGGCCCGGCTGGCATGCTCGAGCTCGGCAAGGGGTCGTGCATCCCCAAGCATTTTCTTTTGGGCATGCTTTTTCAGAAGCTCGATATCCCGGTCAGGTACTGCACGTATCTTTATTCCTGGGCCGACCCCCGCATTAAATATCCGCCTGACCTGCGCAGCATCGTCAAAGAGTTGCCGATGGGGACACATCTGGCCTGCCGGGCCCATATCGAAGGTCAATGGGTCCTGATAGACGCGACATGGGACAGCGGTCTTAAAAAAGCGGGCTTTCCTGTCAATGAGAATTGGGACGGTCTGCGTCCGACCAAGAATGCCGTCAAGCCGGTTCGAGAGATTATCCACGAGACGGTTGAGGACCGCGTAAAATATACGGCCGAGGCCAAAAAATCGTGGACAGGGGCCCAGGCGCTGGCCCATGAAAAATTTCCGGTTGTTTTTAACGCATGGCTCGAGGATTGCAGAAAAACAGGAGCTGAATAATCCATGCATCCTGTTTTTATCAATACACGGATATGAAAATTCCTTTTTTCTGTACCTGGATATGTTTTTTATTTTTCTCCCTTGTTGTTCCTGGCTTTTCAGAAACCATCGTTTTTAAAGACGGCAAGGAGGTCAAGGGCAGGATCATTGAGAAAACAGATGTTCACGTGAAGATCGACATTGAGGGCGCCCTTCTTACGTATTTTTTGGAGGATATTGAGAGCATACGAGGTTCCGAAGATCCAGGAACTTCGGCGCCGGCGCCGGACCAAAAGCCGAAAACCGGTCCTTTTCCTTTTGCGGCATCATCCGGCGGCGGGTTTCCTGCATTATCCGGGCCGGCGGGAGGTCGCGCGCAGGATAGTCGTCTGAGGGGCCAGGGCCTGACATTGGATAAACCCGCCTATCTTTTCTATGTTCCTGCCAGCCTCGACGATGAAAAGAAACACCCTCTCGTTATCGCGTTTTCTCCTGATGCGAACGCGTCTTCCATGATCAGTGAATGGAAAAATACGGCCGACAAGTACGGATGGTTTATTATGGCTTCAAAAAAATTCCGCAACGGCTCCAGCGAAGATGTTTTCTCTGATCTGATGACGGGGGTGGCGGAGCTTTCCGCCACATACCCCATCGATACATCCCAAATAATCGCGACCGGATTTTCGGGCGGGGGTATGGCCGCCTACTTTTTTGCTTTTGATCATCCTGATTTTATCAGGGCTGTGGTCAGTAATTGCGGCCGCATCCATCCGGCCATCATTAATAAGCAGGCCGGATATGGCCCTGTTTTCGGCAAAATCGCCGTGCTTTTAACGGGCCCTGAAGATTTCAATTATTCCCACATGAAGAACGACCGTAAATATTTGACAAGCCTCGGCTGGCAGACGGAGTTGATCGAGTTCAAGGGCGGCCACACTCTTGCCCCGGCCTCGGTATGTGAAGAAGCTGCCCGGTGGCTTTTAGAACAGCTTAGTTCTTGATAACCTTGAACGCGAAGAAATCAGCCGCGGCTTGGCTTGAGGCGTGCAGAAAAACGGGTTAGCGCGATGAATATCATAGACAAAGCCTTGGAGTTTTTGAAAGCGAGGGAATTTGTCGCCGTGGCGACGGCCGATAAGGCGGGCAAACCCAACGCCGCCCCGAAATTATTATTGAAGATAGACGGCCGAACGGTTTATTTCATCGATTACAGCATCGGCAGGACTTTTGAAAACCTGAAAGTCCGTCCGGAAGCCTCCTTGACGTTAATGGATGTCAGGTCTTTGGCAGGATATATCCTGAATGGAACGGCGGAGATTATCGAAAAGGGCAGGATCCACGATGAGTGCGTCGAAGAATTGCGCAAAAGGGAAATCGAGCTTTCCGTGGAACGCGTTGTCGCCGGGGTGCACATCGGCAAGCCTCATAAGGAATTTGAGGTAGAGATCCCCGAGCGTTTTCTTGTGTATAAAGTCAGGATCGGGGAATGTTTTGAGATAAGTCCACGGGGCGTTGTCAGGCAGGAAGGCAGTTGACGCCGCGTTCGGAGCGGCTCGGTAGGCATAAGGGGGATCCATGCTAAAGAGATGTATATTGTTATATTTGGCGGCAGCGATTGTTTTGCTGGGCGGGTGCGCGACGGGGAATATGCGCCTTGCTCCCAAAGGGGTCTCCGGCTTGCCGTCGGCCATGACCCGTTTTGAAGAGGCCAAAGGGCTTTCCGGCTCTGAGCTTCCCGTGCTTTACGATATTTCCCGCCTGAAAGCCGGCAGTTCCGTTAAAATGAGATTGACTTTCGATGCGGGGCGGCCGTCCGACGTAACCACGACTCTGCGCGAGATTAAAAACGACGGTACACAGAAGAGATATATGGTGGAGGTTACCAGCGGCAGGACCCGCTATGTCCTCGATGGCGGCCCGTCGGCCCTTGACAGGGTCATCTGTTCGGATGACTTCAAGATCGACAGTTATTATGTCAAGAGAGATAACAGCGTGTGGGTTTTGGTCGGCAGCGTGGGCGCCGGCGTTGTCGGTGTTCTGCAGGAATTGATCCAGCGCGCATGCGAGCCCGCGGAAGGCAGGGAAGTGCCGTCCATGAAGGATGCGAGCATCGAGACGAAGGTCGTTGATTTTAAGCTCGTGTCAGAGGAGACGTTAAAGGTTTCCGGCCGCCCCGTTCCGTGCAAAGTCTATGCCGTCAAGACGATCAGCCGGGAGGTCTTTGCGCCCGTGGCGCACGCCGCCGGCTCGACCGCCATCGTAGAGGAGACGAAAAAGGTCTGGATATCCGATGAGGTCCCGTTCGGTCTTGTCAAAAGCGAGGGCAGCAAAACGATGAACATGGAAGTCCCGGGCATGGGCATGTTGAGCATGGGCCAAAACATGCGCGAGACCTGCGAGGCCGAGGAGTTTCACTATTAGACTGCGAAACCGGAGAGTCTTGTCAGAAAGCCCGCCGCAAGAGGCGGGTTTTTTTGTCGGACGATGCTTCGTTACCAGAGGATGCGGCGCCCAAAATTTTGTTGCTAAAAATTCAGCGGTTTTATAAAATTATAAAAGACGGCTGTTGCAAGGCCGCAGAGAGAAAAGGCGGGCGCCGCAGCCGGCGCCCGGGAAACGAAAGGGGGTTCATATGAAAAACAAAATAATCTGGGGTGCTGTCCTTATTTTGGCGGCGGCTTTTCTCCTTGAGAATGCGTATTTAATGGGCAGGCGCAGCGGAGAAAAAGCCCGGCAAAAAAACGTCGTTGTGCGGTATCAGCCTTTTCCTGTGTCGAGG
>JAQUOM010000139.1 GCA_028717105.1 Candidatus Omnitrophota bacterium | reverse complement strand
CTTGTAAAACCTTCCTTGCGGTCGGCCTTACTCATAGATCCGCATCGCTCGACTTGCATGCCTAATCCACGCCGCCAGCGTTCACTCTGAGCCAGGATCAAACTCTCCGAAAAAAAACGGTTGTTCCTCTCACGCAAAGCGCGAGAAGAACGACTTCTTGGCTATTTATCAAAGAACGAAAAAAATGATTACGGCGGCGATCACATCGATTACAGTGATCTCCCACCTGTAATCATCTTTAAGAAATCTATGTCACTTGCCCCTCGGGCCAAATAAAAAAGGCATCCACATGATGCCTTTGCACATCTTCGGCAACATCACGGAATAAGAATGTTATCCGGATTCCTTCCCTTGCGGGATGGCCCTTTGTGTCATCAGGCTATATTCACCGTTATTCTAAAAGAGACAAAACTGCTTGCAGATGTAATTGTTAAGTATAGCGTAAAGCTTTACTTTGTCAACAATTATTTTTATTATTTTTTTCTCAAAACAACCCTGATAAAAGCCCTGCGGGATGCCTGAAACAAATACTCTTTTCCAAACTCAAGGGGCATGTCCCGATCGATCACTTTGTTACCGTCAATCCTCACGGCCCCCCCGTCAAACTGCCGCAAAACTTCGTTTCTGGATGTCTTTCCGGAAGGAAGAACGAGCTTCCCCTGGGCAACCAGATGCATCATCACGGACGATGCCGTGGGGGGCGCAGACAAGGAAAAATCAATCACCTCTCTGGGGATATTCTCGGGGATATCCCTCAGGGAAAATACTTTTTCAAATTCCTTCCGCGCTGTCTTAGCTGCGGCCTGTCCATGGTAATGCGTAACAACACAAGACGCCAGCTTCATCTTGGCATCACGCGGATGCATGGTCCGGACAGCCTGAAGATCTTCATCTGTCAGCAGTTCATAGTAACGCGTCATCAGCTCATCGCTGATGGACATAATTTTTCCAAAAATTTCCTTGGGGGATTCGTTGATCCCTACGTAATTTCCGAGGGATTTGGACATCTTGTTGGTGCCGTCGGTTCCTTCCAGAAGCGGCATGGTGATGACGACCTGCGGCATCTGGTTAAATTCTCTTTGCAGCTCGCGGCCGACAAGGAGATTGAATTTCTGGTCCGTGCCCCCCAGCTCGACGTCCGCACCCAAAACCACGGAATCATACCCCTGGATCAAAGGATACATGAATTCCAGGATGCTGATCGGCCGATTCTCCTTGAACCTCTTGGAAAAATCATCCCGCTCCAGCATGCGCGCCACCGTATACTTGCTGGACAAGGCAATCACGTCCTGAAATTTCATGCGTTCATACCAGCGGCTGTTGAACACGACACGGGTGCGGCGAGGGTCAAGAATTTTAAAGATCTGTTTCTTATAGGTCGCCGCGTTCTTAAGGACTTCTTCGCGCGTCAGCTGTTTACGGATCTCAGAAACACCCGAAGGGTCTCCAATGCGGCCCGTGAAATCACCAATCAGGAAATAAACAATGTGGCCCAGGTCCTGAAATGCCTTGAGCTTGCGCAAAAGGACCGTATGCCCCAGATGAATATCCGGCGCTGTCGGGTCAAACCCCGCCTTGACCTTCAAGGGTTTGCCCGACTTTTCAGACCACTTCAGGCGCGCCGCGAGCTCCTCTTCCGCAATAATCTCGCTCGTTCCGCGCTTGATGGCCTTCAATTGTTCTTGGATGTCCATCATCATGTCGATAAATAAATGTCACCAGTCACCAGGCCGCCGGCCGCCGGAAAAATCTTTTACTGGCAACTGGTCGTCTGGTGTCCTGGTGACCAACATTCTTCAACTTATGCCGCTAGTCCAAGGCCGATACGCATCTGGTCCGCGTCAACCTTGATAATCTTTATTTTTATCTTATCGCCGATATTGGTCTTTTCAAACGTCTCCTTAGGGACTTCATTGATATAAAGAAGCCCTTCGAACTCGCTGTCAAAACGCACGAAAATACCAAAGTTGTTCTTGGACGTCACTTCTCCCTCGCGCTCCGTGCCGATGGCGTAGGTTTCCGCGATCTTCGCCCAAGGATTATCCAGCGCCTGTTTTAACCCTAAGGATATCTTTTTATTCTGGGCGTCGACAGAAAGAATCACGACATCGATCTTCTGGCCTTTTTTCAGGATTTCCTGGGGATTCATCACGCGCCGGGTCCACGACATGTCCGAAACGTGGATCATGCCGTCAAGATTTCCATCGAGCTCCACAAAGGCCCCGAAATCCGTAAACCCGCTGATTTTTCCGGAAACCCGCGCACCCACCGGGAATTTACTCTCCGCCTCAAGCCAGGGATTTCCTTCAAGCTGCTTGATGCTCAAAGAAATCCTGCGGTTATCCTTATCGATGGTCAACACCTGGACCTCAACGGTATCGCCCACGGCAAACATTTCCTGCGTATTAATGTTCCTTTTCTGCCAGGAGATCTCTGAAACATGAATCAGCCCTTCGATGCCCTTCTCCAACTCCACAAAAACGCCGTAAGGCACAATATTGACGACCTTGCCTTTCAGACGCGTGCCGACGGGAAATTTTGTCGCCACGTCTGTCCATGGATCGGTCATCCGCTGCTTCAAGCCCAAAGAAACCTTGCAGGTCTCTTTGTTCATATTAAGAATCGTCACTTCAATTCTGTCCCCGACAGCCAGCATCTCAGAAGGGTGCGAAATGCGCGACCAGCTCATATCGGTGATATGCAGCAGGCCGTCCACACCTCCAAGATCGATAAAGGCGCCAAAGTCCGTAATATTTTTAACCAGACCGTTCACGACATCGCCGGGCTTGTGGGTCTCCCAGAAACGCGCGCGGCTGTCTTCTTTTTCTTTGGCAACGGCCTCTTTACGGGAAACGATCAGGCTCTTTCGCAAGGCATTGATCTTGATAATCTTGAACTTGAAGGTATGCCCGACGATATCTTTTTCACTGACATTCCGGAACATCGCGAGGCTCGCAGGCAGGAACCCTTCCAGACCGTAAACATCGACGATAAAGCCGCCTTTAACCTTCTTGCGCACGCAGCCATCGACCAAGTCCCCTTCCTTGAAACCCTGGTTGATCTTGTCCCAGCCGTGGAGACGCCTGGCCTTATCGCGGGACAAGACGATCATCCCGTTATCGTCTTCGATCGCATCCACATAGACTTCCACGTCCTGGCCTACAACCAAATCCGCCTGGCCGGTGAATTCTTCGCGTGCCACAGCCCCTTCGGACTTATAGCCCACGTCAATCAGGACATCTTTGACACCGAGCCTGACGATCTTGCCCTTGACGATCTCCCCTTCCTTGATTTCCCGGAAGCTTTGCTCGTAGAGCTGTGTTAAAACATCATTTTTCTCTCCCATCACAAAAAATTCCCCCTTTATGGTGTATTAATAGCGCGGACGCGCCGCGTCTATTTGCATTTAAGGCCTGGAACAAAAACACTTAGGCGCCAGGCATAAACCCCGCATCGTCCTGGACCGTAACAGGTTCAGGATTGGTGCGCGGGTAGAGAACAATTATCCTAAAAAACAGAAATTTGTCAAGCTAAAATGTTAAGGTGCCTGCTTCTGCAGCCGCCTTAAGGGCCTCGATCCGATCCATCACCCTGCCGCTGAATTCCTCATCAGACCCACATGAGCCCGGAGACAACACAAGCGGCTCTCCGAACCAGACCGTGACCGGC
>JAQUOM010000138.1 GCA_028717105.1 Candidatus Omnitrophota bacterium | reverse complement strand
ATCTTGAGCCGGATGCTTTGAGAAGAGACATCTTCGCCGTCTTTCGTCTTGAAGCTGGTCGAGAAAAACTGGCGCAACGGAAAGATGCCGATGGGTGTCTGGACGTATTTGTTCATGACGATACGTGAAATCGTCGATTCGTGGATCCCCGCTTTTTGGGCCGTCTCCTTCAAGGAAAGAGGTTTGAGTTTGTCGAGCCCTTCTGTCAGGGCTTCTTTCTGGGTTTCTGCCACGATCTCCAGGACGCGCAGGAGGAGGTCGCGGCGATTGCGGATGGCGCGCATCAAGTTGCTGCCGTTGGCGATCTTCTCGCGGATGAAGTTTTTGGCTGTTTCATCCACCTTCTTGTCGCGCAACATGGCCCGGTAAAGAGGGTTGATCCTTAAGATCGGCAGGGATTCTTCCCGCGTTGAGACCGTCAGTTCGTCATTTTTTTCTTCAATGGTGATATCGGGGATGACGTAGGCCGTTTCTTCATCGGCAAACGTGCGCCCGGGCTTTGGCTCCAGGCTGTGGATCTTTGAGATCTTTCTTTGGAGTTCGTCAGGGGTGCATTTGAATTTGCGCAAAAGCTTGGGCCATTCGCCTTCGGCCAGGTCGCGGAGATGTTCTTCCACCAGGCACCGTAGCATCGGGTCGTTCGTTTTCTCCCTGTCGAGCTGAAGGAGAAGGCATTCTTTGAGGTCCCTGGCGGCAATCCCCGGGGGATCGAACGTCTGGATGAGGGCCAGGATTTTTGCGATCTTTTCGGGCGGACAGGGGATCTCTTCGCAGAGCCCCTGAAGGTCGGCCTGCAGATAGCCGTTGGCATCGACCTGGAGGATCAGGGCCATGCCGATTTTCAGATCGTTTTCATCGGAGAGGCTGATCCGCAATTGCCGGCCCAAGCTGTCGTGGAGGCTTTCTCTTCTGTCGGGGATGGGTTTCTCATAGTTTGCCAGCTCATTGGGCCGATCATGCCGCTCGGCGGCCGGGTCGTCCGGTTCTTCGCTTTGCGGCGATTCTTGCGGGGCAACAGGGGGTTCATTCTGTATCTGCAGCCGGCCGTCTTCTTCCAGGGCCGGGTTTTCTTCCATCTCCGCCTCAATGACGCCCCTGAGATCGAGGAGGGGCAATTCCAGTATCTTTGAGCTTTGGACGAGACTCTGGCTTAAGACCTGTTTTTGTCTTTGTTCGGTTTTTTGACGGATATCCATATAATATATATTATAGCGCATAATAAGAGATTACTTCTTGCAATATTTTAGCAGCATAGTAGAATATTTTGCATGAGTTTACCTGACATGTCGAAAAAAGTCCTGGTGGCAGACGACGAAGAAGATATCTGCCTGTATCTCAAGAAATACCTTGAGCGTAAAAAACTCAAAGTGACGGCCGTGTTTGACGGCCAGGAAGCCAAAAAAATCATCGAAGTGGATTCCTTTGATTACGTGTTGTTGGATTGCAGCATGCCGAATGTGACGGGGCTTGAGCTCATTGAAAGGGCGCGCCAGAGGAACCCGGGCGCGAAAATCATTCTGATTTCCGCTTTTCCCGCCGTTAACGACCTGGTGGTCCAAAAACTGGGCGGGGATATGTTTATCCATAAACCCATTCAACTCGAAGAGATCGACGCTCTTTTCACGGCGTCGCGCTCATGAAAAGCAGCCGACCATGAACAGATATCTTGTCGTGACCTTGTGCTGCCTATGGAGCCTGACCATGACTTCGTTCTCATCCGCCGACGATTCTTCCGTCAAGACCCGCGTCATCCTGAAGACCAATCAGGGGGACATTGAGCTGGAGCTTTTTGAGGATGCGGCGCCCCTGGCCTGCAAGAATTTTATCGGCCTGGCCAGGAAAGGCTATTACAACGGGGGGATTTTTCACAGGGTCATTAAAGGATTCATGATTCAGGGAGGCGATCCTACAGGTACCGGACGCGGCGGAGAATCCTTTTTCGGCAAACCTTTCGAAGACGAGGTGAGCAGGGGCGTGACGTTTGACGCGCCGGGTCTGCTTGCCATGGCCAATGCCGGGCCGGGGACGAACGGCAGCCAGTTTTTTATTACCGTTGCCGCGACCCCCTGGCTCAACATGCACCATACGATCTTCGGCCGGGTGATCCGCGGATATGACGTCGTTGAAAAAATTGCCGCCGCGCCGACAGGATCTATGGATCGGCCGCTCAAAGATCAGAAGGTCCTTGAGGTTCTTGTGGAAGGGCAAGAATAAGGTTGACACAGGGCGGTTACAGCTTATAATGGTGGCAAACGCGAAACATTCGTATTTTGTGATGCGAGAACACGATACAGCTTTATATCGGAAGCAGAAACGGCAATCTTACCGCAAGCGAAGAAGGTAGAGCTTTGCGGTTTTTTTTCACATAAGACAGCAACAAAGGAGAAGATGGAATGGCGAAGGGAACGGTGAAATGGTTTAATAATCAGAAAGGTTATGGGTTTATCAGCACCCCGGAAGGCAAGGATGTTTTCGTTCATCATTCAGCCATTCAGGAAGACGGCTACAGAAGTTTGAGCGAGGGGCAGGCCGTTGAATTCGATGTCGTCCAGGGCGCCAAAGGAGATCAGGCGGCCAACGTCGTCAAGGCATAGCCACCGCGCTGTTTTATATCCGGCGGCACACGGCAAGGAGATGCGCCGCCGGTATGTTTTTTACCCCGCGCTCAGAATGCCCCGCCTCTAAAGGCACAGATGAAAGGCATTCGGGCGGGATTCCGCCGAAGCCCGGCACGAAAAGGGGCCATGGCTGTAAAGCTGCGGGGTTCCACATCAACGCGAGAGACCCATGTTTATTAATTTGCGAGACGCGGAAGAGAGGAATAACGGCCTCAAGACGTTTTTGATCGGGGGCAGTTTTATCATGTGCCTGTGGATCGGGATGCCTTATTTGATCCGCACCTATCTTGATCCGGCCATCGGCAGTTTTCATAATCCGTTCCTGCGGTGGCTCGGAGGGCCCTTGTCCCTCCTGGGATATGCCCTGGCCGTGTGGTGCGTGATGCTTTTTATCAAGGAGGGCAAAGGGACGCCCTTGCCGTATGCCCATCCTAAAAAATTGGTTTTGATCGGGCCCTACCGTTATGTGCGCAATCCTATGGTCCTGGGAACCGTTATATTCCTTCTCGGAAGCGCTTTTCTCCTCGGTTCCTGGGGCATCCTGGCTTATGCGGCCGTCATTTTTCTCATTATGCATGTTTTTGTCCTTGTGGAAGAGAGGGCGTTGACCGCGCGTTTCGGCGGTCCGTATACCGCTTACGTCCGTTCCACGCCTCGCTGGTGGCCGTGCATCTGTAAATCCCGTTAGAGAACTTTGTTTTCGAGCGGAATCAATGGCCATCCCAATGGCCGGGATCCAAAAAAAATCAATCGGAGTGAATGCCTTCCATGAGCGATTTTGAGATCAGGATAGCTTCTTCGCGGCAAGAGATCGAATCGGCGCAGCGCCTGCGTTTTGAGGTTTTTAATCTCGAGATGAAGAAGGGGTTGGAGGCGTCTTACGCGACCGGGCTGGACCGCGATGAGTTTGATGATCTTTGCGACCATATCCTGATTCTCGATAAGACGGAAAAAACCGTGATCGGGACCTATCGGCTTCTCCTGGGCCGCCGCCTGGGCGCCGCCGGAAAGTTTTATGCGGAAAATGAGTTCGACCTTTCGAACCTCGGGGGCC
>JAQUOM010000137.1 GCA_028717105.1 Candidatus Omnitrophota bacterium | reverse complement strand
GGGTTTTGGTGACGTGGTCCTGGCCGATGACTTCATCAAAATTTTTCGGCCGCCACTTCCTGGCAAGAACAAGATAAGACATCTTTATGTGTACCCCGAAAAGAGGATGGAATGCGCGTCAATCGTTATGCTATGAATTCATTATACAGGATTCCAAAAATTTTTCAAGAATCGCTTCTGGCCCGAAACGCCCTGTAAAACCAGGCGTTCCGTCTTCCCGGACAAAACCAATAAAACCGTTCATCTCCAGGCTAAAAATCCCTTCTTTAAACTAAAAAAGAAACAGCTGCGCCCAAAGCCCCCGGCAACGGGGCCAACAAGACAATTCTATCTTGGAATTCCAGCCAAAACATCTTTCATGGCCCCGATTTCCCCGAAAATAACCATAACACCAGCACCTTGAAACAGTTACGTTTTTAAGGTATAGTTTATATAGGGGGAGAATTCGAGGAATAAGAGAAGCCATTCGTACGAATGGGTCATAAAAGAACAACGGACTGTTTAGGACAATAACCTATTCTACGGTGAAGAATAGGTTATTTTATTCATTTTGCAAAAAACCGGTAGAAGCAAGATGAAGGAGAAGGCATGTTTTCCGTCAAAAAGACAGTCCTCATTGTCGACGATGACCCGGCCATTGTCCAGGCGTTAAAAGCGATCCTGGAACGGCACGGATGCCACACGTGCACCGCCGTTGACGGAAGAGAGGCGCTTGCGAAGATCGACGAGAAGATGCCCGATCTGATCATCCTGGACCTGTGGCTTCCGGAAGTCCCCGGCGAAACAGTCTGCAAGGTCATCAGAAAAAACGACAAGCTCAAAGACATCCCCATCATCATGGTAACGGCGAAATGCTCGGATGTGGACCGGGTCATCGGCCGGGTGATCGGCGCCGATTACTATGTAAAAAAACCGTTTGACGCGATAATGCTCTTAAAGATCATTCAGGATGCCTTGAAGGCCAACGACCGCCGCCTCATACACCATTAACCTCTTGTGCCTTTTCTAAAACCGCTCTCCGCTGTGTCTGTAAAACCGCCGACCATCGCGTCGGTCAACGCCTTTGGATCGCTCAACACGGATACCGCCGCTTTACGCGAAGCCTTTTTTCTAAAAAAGCTGCCGACGCCTCCCCACTTGCCCGACGCCCACAAATACGCGATAAGCGCGATCAGGCAAAGCATAAAAAACAGACACCCTAACCGCAAGGCAAATTTTGCGAACATGGCCAAGATCACGATAACTCCAAGGACCGCCAAAATACCGATCATATTCAAAAGAAATTCCTCGAGAACGGCCCCTCCGGGGCCAAACCATATACCTGAAAATATATAGACGTGCCGTCAAAGGATATACGTCGGGCGCCGCAAAAAAACCGGGCTCTTTGCAGGCCCGGCCCCTCTTGTTGCGGCGGCCGATAGGAGCCGAAAATCCCGCCGACAACTTACTCCCTATGCGCAATGCTTCAAGCGGCTAAACCGCTCCGCAGCCTCCAAGACCGCGGTTTTAAGGCCGCAGAAGTATCGGCGGCGTTCCGATGCAATGCCGCAGCGCGGCCCATTCTTTTGCCGATGTTCCATCCTGTCCGCTTATTTGGCTTTTATAGCGATGACCTTGATGAAATCTGCGGCATCTTCGATCTTGTCCGTCACCCCTTCGAGATACTCTGCCAGCTGATAACTCAATAACAGGCTGGTGGGTTCTAGCTTCGCATGGATGATGGCTTCGATCAGGGTCTTCTTCTGGTCGTCCGCCTCATGCTCTTTACGGTCGACTTCATCGCAATCTTCGAGCGCCCTCTTGAGGTCGTTCTTGATGACTGCGGCGATCCCTTCTCTGAGCTTAGTGATAGCGCTGATGATCAGTTCCGTCGCCGTCGAGATCTCGCGCAGGATGTTCTCGGGCAGCCGGTGTTCGATAAAACCCAGGAGCCTCGCTGCGCCGTTGGTCCAGTCCGCGATCTTATCGAGCGTATTGACAAAATGCATGAGGTCTTCCCGGTCCGGAGGAAGCAAAAGGCTCTCCGACAGGGCTGCCACCATCTTTGAACGCAGGATATCCGCCTGATGTTCGCCTTCGCGCACGGCTTCGATCGCCTTGGTCTTGGCGTTCAAGTCCCCTTTGATATAGGCGTTGACCGCTTCGGAAAAGAACGTAACCGTCTTATAAGTCTCATCGACATGCTTCTGGGCATCGGCGATGATAGACCGCTCCTCCGCCATCCCCAGCCATCCTAAAATATTCCTGATCTCTTTCATCATCGTCCTCCGCAGTTAAAATTTCATCCAATGCTTAAGTCCCCATAAACATATGAAACTGATAAAACCGGAAACAAACGGTGTGGCTATCCAGCAAAAAATGATCTCGCGCATGATCCGTAAATTGACAACCCTCAAGCCCTTGACCAGCCCCACGCCGAAGATCGCGCCGACGATGGAGTGGCTGGTTGAAACCGGGATCCCGAAAACGGAGTAAAGATGGACATTGATCCCGCTGGCGAGCTGTACAGCAAAAGCCATGATCGGCAACAAATGCGTGATTTCCGAGCCGATGGTCTCGATGACCTTGTAGCCCCACGTAACAATACCTAAAACAATGGCCAGCCCTCCAAGCATCACCGCGTCCCGGCTGGACATGATCCCTGAGCCGGAGATGACGCCGATGGAATTCGCCACGTCATTGGCGCCCCACGAATAGGCGACATAGCAACCGCTTAAGATGATCAGGCTCCCGATGACAAATCTATAAAACCTTCGCGGCACTATTCTCGGCAGCGCATTTCTCAAGAGCCTGAAAAAAATATACCCCAGGATCGCGGCGCCCACGGGAGTAAATATCCAACAGATAAAAATATCGCCAAGCACTTTCCATTTGACCGGAGCGCCGACGGCGACCCCCGCGCCGGCAACGGCGCCGACAATAGAATGGCTTGTGGATATCGGCATCTTCCAGTATGTCGCAAGGACCACCCAGGCGGCCGCGGCAAAACAGGAAACCAGCGCCACATACATGGCCAGGGGCTGCCCCAGTTTGTCTAAAGGAACGATCCCCTTGCCGATCGTATGCGTCACATAAGACCCCTGCAGCCAAGCCCCCAGAAAACCGAAAACAACAATGAGCACAATGCCCTGGCGCAGGGTGATGACCCGCGATCCGACCGCGGTGCCCAGGGAATTGGCGGCGTCGTTGGCCCCGATCGACCAACCCACGCCGATGCTCATCAGGATCGTGAAACCGATAACAAACAAACTCAAGGTTTTTCTGCTTTCCGGATTAAGAAACGCTTCTTGACACGATGACCAAAGATTTTCGTTGATGATCGAGGGTGAGGCGCCCCGAAATCAGCCTGATACATTCGTCCGCCGAAGCTGCGGCGGCAGACGCTGATTAATTGCTCTGTCGTTCTACGCTGAGGCGGCGGCGTCCCGACGTAACGTCGGGACATCCGCCTTTTGCCGCCAGAGGCGGCAAACATACACTGTGGTACGGCGCCGAAGCCAGAGGCTCCGGCATCCGCCTTTTGCCGCCAGAGGCGGCAAAATGGCGGAGAGGGAGGGATTTGAACCCTCGGACCCTTGCGAGTCACACGCTCTCCAGGCGTGCCGCTTAAACCGCTTGCGTACCTCTCCAGAAAAACGATTACACAGATTAGATTTCGAATTTTCAGGGCCGCTTTTA
>JAQUOM010000136.1 GCA_028717105.1 Candidatus Omnitrophota bacterium | reverse complement strand
GTCCGTCCGATCGTCCACGTGGACCAGGAAGAGAGCCTGGATAAGGTTTTTTCGCGCCTCCAGCCGCAGAAGGAGAACATGGCGGCTGTCTATAAGGGGGCAGAGCTCGTGGGTATCCTCGCCATGGAAGACCTTATGGAGGAGATTACCTCAAAATTGACATCTCCTAAAATCGTGAAGGGGCCTGTAAGCCGGAATGTCGAATCCTGAAATTTTTGAGAAAATCAAAAACATGGGGTTGATCGTTTGGCATGGGTTTTTATCAAACGGCGTTGAAGGAATAGGGCTATGAAAAGATTATTCATTTTCTTATGGAGTTGCGGGCTCATATTTTTTCCCTGGACGCTTTGTTCCGCCTCAAATGATCAACCCTCCGGGGATATCGTAGAGGTCAAAGTGTTCCATCAGATCCATTGCCAGGCCTGCGCCAAGTTGATCCGCGATGTCATCCCCCCGCTCGCCGATAAATTCGGCGGCCGGGTCCGTTGGACCTACCTCGATATTCTTGAGAGGGAAAATTATGAGATATTCCTCCAGCTGGAAAAAGATTTACAGAAGGGTTTGGGTACGCCGACGGTCGTTGTCGGCCGCCGTGTCCTGATCGGCCTGGCGCAGAACGCCGACAAGCTGGGGTCCGTGATCGAAGAACAGCTTAAACAGGGAGGGGCGGGCGAGCCTTCGCCTTTGCGGGGCGGCATCAATATCTTTGAGCATTTCCGTTCGTTTGGGCCCCTGGCGGTGATCGGCGCCGGCCTGGTCGATGGCATCAACCCCTGCGCTTTTACCGTTATCGTTTTCTTCGTGTCTTTTTTGAGCGTCATGGGCTACCGGCGGCGGGAAATGGCCGTGATCGGGCTGGCCTATATTTTAGCGGTATTCGTGACTTATTTGGCCATCGGGCTCGGGCTGTTCAACATTTTCTACAGGCTCGATGCTTTTTTTCTTTTGTCCCGCGGCCTGTATTTCCTCATCGGCGCGCTCAGCATGTTCCTGGGCGGCCTGGCCGTGCGGGATTACCTTTTGTATAAGAAGACGGGAAAGACGGACGATATGGCCCTGCAGCTTCCCGGGCCCGTCAAAAGGAAGATCCATGCCCTTGTCGGGGAATATTACAGAAAGACGCCTGAAGGCCGCGCGAAGGCCCTGGGAGGGCTTTTTGTCAGCGCCCTGGTCGTAGGTTTTCTGATTTCGCTCCTCGAGGCTGTCTGTACCGGCCAGCTCTACCTTCCGACGTTTGTGATCGTGCTTAAAGAAGGCTCCTTGCGCGCCCGGGCCTTGTTCTACCTGGTCCTTTATAACTTCATGTTTATCATTCCGTTGGTCGGCGTCCTGTCCCTGGCTTTGTTGGGCACGACCTCCAGGGATTTTGAGGCGTTCGCCAAAAAACGCCTGGGACTGATCAAAATAACCATGGCGGCCGTCTTTTTGGGATTGGGGCTGGCGCTCTGGAGCGGCTTGTTTTAGTTTTGAGGTTTGGCATTGTCCCGGCCGCCCTTCCTAAAAAAGTCTTGCACAAAGACCGTCGTTGTATTATAGTAAGCCCTAAATTTCCTTGAGGACGCAGACGTCCTTTCGAAACAAATCCGCCGGATTTTTTTAAATCAAAACAGGGGGAGTATCATGTTTGATCTGCTGTATTTGGCGCCTATGGGGTCGCTTTTGGCGCTCGGGTTCGCCGGGTTCCTGGCGTGGACCGTCCTGAGGCAGGACGAAGGCACGCCGCGCATGCGCGAAATTGCGCAAGCCGTGAAAGTCGGCGCTGCGGCGTATCTGAAACGCCAGTATGTTACCGTTGCGGTCTTTTTTGTCGTCGTTTTCATCATTCTGAACGTTTTGGTCAAGATGGGGAACCTGGCTGCGGTCGTCCCATATGCGTTTTTGAGCGGCGGTCTGTTCTCGGGGCTTTGCGGATTTTTGGGTATGAAGATGGCGACTAACGCCAGCGCCCGTACGACAAATGCGGCCCAGAAGAGCTTGAATTCCGGCTTGCGCGTGGCGTTTTCAGCCGGTGCGGTCATGGGGCTTCTCGTCGTCGGTTTTGGCCTTCTGGATTTGAGTATCTGGTATTTTGGTTTGAACTGGTGGTATGATGCGCATCCTTTGCCCGTAGGCCAGGACAAGATTGCGGTGATCACGTCCACCATGCTCTGTTTTGGTATGGGTGCCAGCTCTCAGGCCCTTTTTGCCAGGGTCGGAGGCGGGATTTTCACCAAGGCCGCGGATGTGGGAGCGGACCTCGTGGGTAAGGTTGAGGCCGGTATTCCTGAAGACGACCCAAGGAACCCCGCCGTCATCGCTGATAACGTCGGTGATAATGTCGGAGATGTGGCAGGAATGGGGGCCGATCTTTATGAATCTTACGTCGGTTCCATTGTCGCGACAAGCGCTTTAGGCGTAGCGGCCGGCCTGGGCGTCGGCGGCGTGACGGTCCCTATGGTCATGGCAGCTGTCGGCGTTTTGGCTTCTGTCATCGGAACATTTTTCGTCAGAAGCAAGGAAGATGCGTCTCAGGCTTCCCTTCTGTGGGCCTTAAGGAAGGGAGTTTTTGTCAGCGCTATCCTGATCTTGATTGCATCATATCCTTTGGTTAAATACAGCTTGGGCCCTGAGCACATGGGCGTTTATTGGGCGATTTTGTCGGGCCTTGTGGCCGGCGTCCTTTTGGGCATTTCCACGGAGTTTTACACCTCAAGCGGTTATGGGCCGACCAAGAAGGTGGCCGATGCCGCTATCACAGGCCCTGCAACCGTCATCATCGGCGGCATGGCCGTCGGGATGTTGTCAACGGCCATTCCGATCATCGTGGTCTGTGTCGCGATCCTGGCCAGTTATTACCTCGCCGGCGGCGCGGTTAATTTCAATTCCGGCCTCTACGGCGTGGCGATTTCAGCCGTAGGCATGCTGTCTACTTTGGGCATTACATTGGCGACGGATGCTTATGGCCCGATCGCGGACAATGCCGGCGGCAATGCCGAGATGTCCAAGCTCGACCCGAACGTGCGCAAGAGGACGGATGCGCTCGATTCTTTAGGAAACACGACGGCGGCCACAGGCAAGGGCTTTGCCATCGGTTCGGCGGCGTTGACGGCCCTGGCCTTGATCGCCGCTTATAATGACCAGGTTGTCATGCTCGGGAAGACGGTCGACCTTTCGCTGATGAATCCCAAGGTCATCGTCGGCTTGTTCATCGGCGGTATGCTGCCGTTCGCGTTTTGCGCGTTGACGATGCAGGCTGTGGGCCGCGCGGCCTCGGGTATTGTTGTTGAGGTCCGCCGCCAGTTTAAAGAGATCGTCGGGTTGATGGAAGGCAAGGCGAAGCCCGATTACGCGGGTTGTGTCATGATCGCGACAAAGGCCGCGCAGAAAGAGATGATCCTGCCGTCATTGCTCGCGATCATTTCGCCCATTGCGGTGGGTTTGTTGGCCGGGCTTGAAGCGCAGGCGGGTTTGCTTATCGGCGCGACCGTGACGGGTTTTGTTCTGGCTATCATGATGGCCAATTCCGGCGGCGCGTGGGACAATGCCAAGAAATACATCGAAGAGGGGCATCACGGCGGCAAGGGGTCTTTTGCCCATAAGGCCGCTGTCGTTGGCGACACGGTCGGCGATCCGTTCAAAGACACATCAGGCCCGTCGTTGAACATCCTGATCAAGCTCATGTCCATGGTCTCCATCGTCTTTGCGTC
>JAQUOM010000135.1 GCA_028717105.1 Candidatus Omnitrophota bacterium | reverse complement strand
GATAACATCCCAGTTGAGAAGCGGTTCGCCCCCCTGGAATTCGATGTTGGCATACGGATTCTGCGTGTCAAAAACATATTTCAAGAGTCTCGAGGCGACTTCGATCGTCATGTCCTGCGGCGTATCGGTTTTTGTCTGACAATACCGGCAATTCATGTTGCAACGGGTTGTTACGACAGCGATGTGCAGGGAAGTGTCGTTGAACAGGTGGTTATGGAGATTCCGGTAATCTTCAATCAGGTGTTTGAGGGAATTTTCATCCGCAACGATGCCGGTTTTATGCAGGCGCTTGAAGAGGGTCGATTGTTCCTGTAGTCCTTTGCCTTCCAGCCGGGTGAACTCGTCCCGGTCGAGGATATCCCATGAACCGAAGAGATTGCTGATAAGATAGCGGTCTTTGAAGCGCTCGATATTATAAGGCAGGACAGCCCAGGTGTCTTTTTTGGTTTTTTTCATTGTTGTTATCCTTTAGTTAAACAGGTTGGAACTCCTTGGATCCGAAGAGCTGCGGATATTCAATCCATGGCCCTTCGCATTGCCTGAACCAACGGCACGGTTCGCATGTCGGAAATTTTGTCTTAGCCTGAAATTTCCTGATGATGTCGAAATTAGCGACGGTTTGATGGATTTCTTTGCATTGCGTTGGAGGAATATAAAATTCTGAAGCGCAGCGTTCGTAAGGCGCCAGAAGGCAAAAAGGCACGGCTTCCACCATCACGCGTCTACCCGCCCGAAAACCTATTTCCAGGGCTTGCTTGATGAAAGGAGCTGCCGCGCTGACTTTGGGCACGATCTTTTTGTGATAGGTCATGGCATTGCCCTGGATGTGAACAAAAGCGAGCTGGAACTGGGCTACTCCCAGTTTGATCAGGAGCCTGGCCAATGCCGGCAGGTGGCGGTAGTTCTGTTTAGTGATGACTGTATTGGTGAACGTTTTGATGCCCAGGCGGCGCATGTTATAGATGCCGAGGACGGTCTGGCGCCAGCTGCCGCGCGCGCGCGTCAATCCGTCATGAATAGCGGCCGTCGGCCCATGGAGCGCAGGCGCGAACGTCGTCATGCCGGCATGGATCATATCTTTGCAGAATACTTCGTCGGCAAACCTCCTGCCGTTCGTTTGGATCTGGATCTCGGTAAAACCGGCCCGGCGGGCAAAAGCGACAATATCCACAATATCGGGGCGTATGCCGACCTCTCCCCCTGTCAGCACGACTTCGGTTTTGCCTTCCCGGTAAGATTCAAAGAGCTCCTGTTTGATCTGGTCTGTTGTTTTATCGCCCAGGACCCGCTTGTCGGCAACAACACAGAACAGGCAGTTGTTGGAGCATTTGTAACCGACCTTGAGATCGACCCGACGGACGATAGCAGGTGTTTCTACGAAGTCTTGTTGAGGTAAAATAGATAATTTGCCCATTCAAGAACGTCTTTCAATTCTGCGTTTTTCAACTCGCAGTGATGGTAGATTTTGTCTTTAGCCTTCAGGTTTCTGGCCCACCCTTTGTCATCTTTAAGGAGGCGTTCCAGAGGTTCCTGTTTGTAGAGATCTTTGTGAAGCTTGATGATATAGCTATTTTTTCCCTTTTTTTGCAGTGGAAGCATTCTTTTCTTCCTCCTCGAGCTCTTTGATCAGGTCCTCGATTTCCTTTTCCTCAGCCTCCTGGACAAGCGACGGAGATGTCGAAAACAGGGCCCGTTGCATGAGCGATTTGATGGCATCGGCGTTTGCCTTGACGCGCGTAAAGTAATGCGCGTAATTCAGCAACTCATTATAGAATTCCATGGCCAGTTTTTTCAAATCGGCCTTCTCGTTTTGGGGATACAGGTAGACAAAAATCTTGTCCGCCGACTGGTCCAACAGGATATAGGCTTTGTCCAGAAAGACATACCCCGCCGCAAAGACCGTCTCTTTGGCATAGATCTTGCCGTTCAGGACGATCTCGGCGTGGTCGGACGCGAGTTTGATGTGTTTTTCCGGCATTTCTTCTCCTTTGATGGTTGGGTGTTGTTAGATATTAGATATGAAGCAAATTTTCTCTTATGGCGTGCATGGGTCTGGCTGAATGGCTTTCTGATGGAATGCGATAGGCTTATGTGCACAGGTAAATGTCGCCGACGCCGATATCCGCATAGCCACCGGTGTTCGTGTTGCGGATCTCAACGCGGTCACGGACGTAAATGCCAAGGACGTTGTTGCTGAGCAAAATAATGCGGCTGTCGAAGTCGCCGGAGTCATTATGAAAATCGATATAGGGCGTATATCCTCCCAGAGTGCCTCCGAGTTCGATGGACGCGCCCTGATCGTTGGTCAAAGAGCCCACAGAATTGCTTCCGCCCCACGTGACTTCACCGGAGTTTCCGAAAGGCCGGCTGTTTCCTACGGCTATCCTGGAGGCGCGCAGATCGGAATAAATGCCGAAAGGCGAAGGATAATAAGTCGTGATCGTAATCTGATCCTGGGCAAAAACGAAAGACGCCAGGCAAAACAGCATCAGAAACGCGCCTAAGACAATCGTAAATTTTTTCATGGGTCCACCCCTTGAGCACGCATGAATCTGTATGTCTGTTTTAAAAAAACCGTATCATTAAGATGCCGTTTTTGCGGCATTTTCTATAAATATTGCAAATTTGTCTGTTCGATCGTTCCGTTCATCCAGCCCCAGTGATAATGGACGGCATGCGTACGGAGGTCTTTCCACGTTGTCTGAGCCAGATCGTAAATAGAGCAATTCGCCCATACATAAATGTACAGGAGGTTATCGTTCATCAGCCGGATTGTCGAGGTTACCGCTCCTTTTGTAAGAACGACAAAAGGTGTGCCTCCTGCCGAATTTCCAAGTTCAATCGATGATCCTTGATCGGTTTGCAGGCGCCCCATCGAATTGGCCCCGCCCCAGACGAGCGTACCGTCTCCGCCTGCAAATGCAAGATTCGGGCTGACCACGGCACGGCGCGCGCGCATATATGAAAAAACACCGTTCGGAGACGGAAAATAAGTCGTGATCGTGACATAGTCCTGTTGCGCCTGGACCACGACATTCCAGCCGATCAGAAAAAGAGCCACAAAAACAAAAAAACAGACCTTTTTCTTCATACTAAAATTATATAATGTAAATGAAGAAATTGCAATCTGTTAAATACGCGCGGCTTAGGGTGCCAGGAGGGCTTTGATCTCCCGGTCTGTGTATGCCATGCGTATGAGGCCTGGACGGCCCGATGACCGTAGCTCCCTGCGTTTTTCTTTAATCATATTTGTCCTGCGCAGGATTTCCTGCTTTGGGACTTTGTGATCCAGGTAAGCGGCCCGGGTACCCGGCTTGTCCAAATAACAGAAATAGATCGCTTCGTCAAAGACGTCCAGGACGCGGAAAGACTCAAAAAGTTCCTTTCGGGTCTCCCCGGGAAAGCCGTAGATGATATGGGTCGATAGATGGATGCCGGGATTAAGCCGTTTAATTTCTCCGGCAATCTCTAAGACGCGTGCGACATCGTAATGCCTGTTCATTCGTTTAAGGATCCGCCGGGAACACGACTGCAAAGGGATGCAAATTTCGCAAACATGATCGCGGATGAACCCTTTGGGGAGTTCAGGATACAGGGTTACCAGGCGGCGGGGTTCCAAAAAATTGATGGCCAATTTGAAATCTCTGTTTCTGAATTTACGCAAAAGGTCCAGTAATTTTGCCAGGTCCGTGTGACGGTCGACCCCATAGCTGCCGCAATCATCGGCCAAAAGAACGATTCTTTTGAAACCGGCTTT
>JAQUOM010000134.1 GCA_028717105.1 Candidatus Omnitrophota bacterium | reverse complement strand
TTCTCTTGTAATATCCCGAACAACGACGCGGCCAACGATGGCTTTGAAGTTGACCTCGCCAGAATGTTCTTTGACCCAAGGACAAAACCCCTGTAATGGCCGTCCTGAAACCGGTTGGCGACCACCAGATCAGCGGACACTTTCTTCATCGCTTCCAGCGCCCTCTTCAATAAAACGGCGTCCGTCACTTCGCCCTCAAGCTTGAACATCACCAGAAAAGCCCGCGGATTGAGACGTCTCATGATACGCACTAATTTAGGCGCCGGCGTAAGACGCAGAACCAGCTGTTTGCGGCCGGACGATATCTTCCCGGAAACCGGTTCCAAAAGATAATCGCTGACCGCCGCGCAATGTAAAATAACATCATAGTGTTTGCGCGCCAATGCCGAAGACACCAAGCCGAGCAGTTGGTCGAAATATTTAAACCTCGACACGCGCGCACCCTTGAGGTCCCCCGCATGAGTCACGGGCCCAAGAAAAACATCTGCTTTCATGCCGCGGGCAACCGCTTCTTGAACCAAAAGCGTTCCGAATTCGCCCGAAGAAATATTACTGATGACACGCACGTCATCGATCGGAACCCATGTCGGCCCGACCGTAATCAAAATTTTTTTTCCTTTAAGGGAATGGCCCATCTAGAACCCGATTTCTTTCAAGATCGTCTTTAAATCCGCTTTCAACACCTTCGGCTTTTTAACAGAAACAATGGCGCGGTCAGGATCTTTAAGGCCGTGGCCCGTCAGGATACAAACAATCGTTGCCCCGTCGGATAAAGATGTTCCTGCGTTCTTGAAATAACCGCGCCGGCTTAACTTCAAGACTCCGGCGACACTGGCCGCAGAAGCCGGTTCAACGAACACGCCCTCTTTGGCCGCCAGGAGTTTATAAGCCGTCAGGATCTCCTGGTCGGTAACGGTATCGATCAGTCCGCCTGACTCGTCCCTGGCCGCGACCGCCTGCTGCCAGCTGGCAGGATTCCCGATCTTGATCGCCGTGGCGATCGTTTCAGGTTTCTTCACGGGCTTTCCCTTGACGATCGGCGCAGCACCCGCCGCCTGGAATCCCAGCATACGCGGAAGAGCCGTGATCTTCCCTTTAGAACGATACTCCTTGTATCCACGCCAGTATGCCGTGATGTTGCCGGCATTCCCGACGGGAATGGCGTGGTATTCCGGGGCCCGGCCTAAATCATCGCATATCTCGAATGCCCCTGTCTTTTGCCCCTCGATACGATAGGGATTCACGGAGTTGACAAGCGTGATCGGGTATTGCGAGGCGATGTCGCGAACAAGCTTGAGCGCATCGTCAAAATTCCCGCGGATCGCCAGGACCTTGGCGCCATGGATCAAGGCCTGGGCGAGTTTGCCCATGGCAATGGCGCCCTCAGGGATCAATACGACGCATTTCATGCGGGCCCGGGCCGCATAGGCCGCCGCGGATGCCGACGTGTTGCCCGTCGACGCACAGATGACGACTTCCGCCCCCTCTTCTTTCGCCTTGGAAATCGCCATCGTCATGCCCCGGTCCTTGAACGAACCGGTGGGATTCAGGCCTTCGTATTTCAAAAAAACCCGACACCCCGTCTTCTCGCTCAAGACGGGCGAAAAAACAAGCGGGGTGCGGCCTTCATTGAGCGAAATCACAGGCGTCTTGTCCGTCACCGGAAGAGAATCACGATATGTTTCGATCAAACCACGATAAACCATTTAAAAACCTTCCATGCGGATCTTGATGGTCTTACCCTTGACGATCGCCAGACGATCAATATGCTCCAATGCCCGTTTCAGGTTCTTTTCTAAAACATGGTGCGTGATCATGACGACAGGAACAAACTTCGCGCGTTTCCGTTCTTTCTGGCTGACCTGCGCGATCCCAATATGGTTTTTGCCCAGGATTCCGGAGATCCTGGCCAGGATACCCGGTTTATCGATGGCCATAAAACGCAAATAGTAGCGGCTCTGGATCTCGTCGGCACGCCGGATCTTTTTGACGCGAGCTTCCGCCTTGACGTGACGGTTGCCTTCTTCCAGGGAATCGCCCCGGCCCAGGTCCACAATATCGCTGATCACAGCCGAAGCCGTCGGCGATTGACCCGCCCCACGGCCGTAAAAAAGCATATCTCCGACCATGTCGCCCTTAAGAAGGATGGCATTAAAGACGCCGTTGACCACGGCAAGCGGATGAGCCTTCGGCAACATCGTCGCATGGACCCGGACCTCGAGATGGTCATGATCTTTCTTGGCAATAGCCAGAGGCTTAATGACCAACCCCATCTCTTCGGCATAACGCACATCCATCTCGGAAATATCCGCGATCCCCTCACGAATCACCGCTTCCAAGGGAACGAGTTTCGAAAACAAAAGATAGCACAAAATCACCAGTTTATGCGCCGCGTCGATACCTTCAACATCGAAGCGCGGACGGCGTTCCGCATACCCCTTCTTCTTCGCCAGACTTAAAGCCTCGGCAAAGCTTAAAGACGCCTGCGACATCTTGGACAGCAGATAATTGGATGTCCCGTTGATGATACCAAAAAGGGAATCGACCCGATTGGCAACCAGCCCTTCCTGCAAGGCCTTGATGATCGGAATACCACCCCCCACAGACGCTTCAAACTTTAATTGCCGGCCGGATTTCACAGCCACCGAAAGGATCTCGGCGATATCGCCGGCCAGGAGCGCCTTGTTGGCGGTAACCACATGCTTGCCGTTCCGCAGGGCCTGAAGGATCAGTTCTTTGGCCGGATGATGTCCGCCGATCAATTCCACAACGCAATCGATCTTCTCGTTTCGGATGATCTCCTGGGGATTCGCGGTAAACATCGTCGCAGGCAAACCAAGCTTCGCCCCCTGTGCACGCCGCACATCAGAAACCATCACAAGATGCACGTCGACGCCGCTGCGTTGGGCGATCAAAGCCCGCTTGTCCCGCAAAGCTTTCACCACCCCGGAACCGATGGTCCCCAAACCGATCACGCCCACATTGATCTTTTTCACGTCTCTCCCCGATTTTAAGAACGAACTCTTCTATAGGTGAGCCAAAACAAAACGGCCCGGGCCTACGAATAACAGGCCCAAAAAAACAATTCCATCATCTATGGCATGGGCTGCGCCCATCAGTCCATCGCCCTTCTGAAAATGCATGCTGGCCGCAACGAACATAACCAGGAACAAGAAGAGGCAGGCAGGACGAAAAAAAATACCCGTCACAAAACAAACACCACCCAGCACCATGATCATAGCGGCCAGAAACCCCCAAAACGTAAAACCGAAACGTATTCCAAGGGCCTCGACAGCCTGCCCGACAGCCGCCCAAGCCTGCGTCCCTCCCGCCAGCTTCGGCCATCCGTAATAAAAGAACATACATCCCAAAACAAGGCGGATCACCAACAAACCATGATCAGAGTATTTTGCTAATGCATTCCAGGCCATATCCACCCCCGGTTTGTCCGGATGCCGAAGACAAAAAAATACATCGAAGATGCGTTACGATGTCCGCACGTGCACTCGCCATGGCCCTTATCGGGTCGTTTCACGGTCGTTCAAGTACACGGCTATCTTTTCCTTGTCGGAAAAATAATCCCGTGGCAAAAAAATGGTCGGGGAGAGCGGATTCGAACCGCTGGCCCCTTGAACCCCATTCAAGTGCGCTACCAAACTGCGCTACTCCCCGGTCATTTTTTTGCCTACGGGAAACCCCATTTCCCGCACCTTTACAAGGTGCGGGATTTCCTAAATCTTTCATTAAGGTTGGTCACAAGTGCGTTCCTCCCCGGTCATTATTTTCACGCAGGAAGAAAACAACCCCGGCTATTCTGCCTTCTTTTTTCTCACCATAAGCGCCCTGACGGC
>JAQUOM010000133.1 GCA_028717105.1 Candidatus Omnitrophota bacterium | reverse complement strand
GATCCGTTCGCGCGTCCTAGATATTACGAAGGCGATAAAACTCTTGGCCTGGAAGCCTCAAGTGGGGCCCGAGGAGGGTATCGCCAAAACCGTGGCCTGGTGGCAGGAAAACAGGAGGCATTGGAAGAGATGAATCCCGTTAGACCCTTTTTCTTCACTTATGTTTTGCGATGCAAGAAAACCAATACTTTTTATACCGGAGCTGCAAATAATCTAGAGAAGAGATTTGAGGAACATAAGAAAGGGTTGGTTTTTTATACATCTCTTCGGCGCCCTGTTGAATTTATTTATTTCGAAGCGTGTCTAAATAAAGATGACGCTTATCGACGAGAAAGATATTTGAAATCGGGGATGGGGAAACGGTATCTGAGAAATCGGCTTAAGGAAGGCTTGGTTCAGGAAACGACCTCTACGTTTTAAGCAAAGGAGGGTCTAACGGAATGAAAACAAAAAAGCATGACGCCATTGTTTTGTCGAGCGGCCTGGAAAAGAATGCCCAGGCGCGCCTGGGCCAGTTATTGAAGCATGCGCCGCTCCCGCCGGAAGAGATCCTGGACAACCTGGGCGTGTATCTGACCTCAAAGACTTTGTCGCGGCTTTTGTTTTTTTATGAGATCTACCGCAAGGTCGTGGGCATGCACGGGGTGATCGTCGAATTCGGCGTGCGCTGGGGCCAGACCCTGTCGCTGTTGTCGGCGCTGCGGGGGATCTTTGAGCCATTCAACCGCCACCGCAAGATCATCGGTTTCGATACGTTCGAGGGTTTTCGCGGCGTCAGTTCCAAAGATGGCGGCCGCATCAAGTGCCGCGACGGTTCTTTTTCCGTCCCGAAAGAATATGAGAAATATCTGGCCGAGGTCCTCGGCATCCAGGAGACCCTGAATCCGATGTCGCATATCAGGCGTTTTGAACTGGTGAAGGGCGACGCGGTCAAGGCGGCTCCGGCGTATTTCAAGAAGCATCCGGAGACGATGATCGCGCTTGCGATCTTCGACTTCGACATCTATGCGCCGACAAAGGCGGCGCTCAAGGCCATCAAACCGTATCTTTGCAAGGGAAGCATCCTTGTGTTCGACGAATTGTGCGACGACATTTTTCCCGGCGAGACCCTGGCCTTGAAAGAAGTCCTGGGATTGAACCATGTGAAAGTCCAGCGCATGCCGATGACGTCGCGCATATCTTACATAGAGATTAAATAACTGCTTGAATGATTTAAAAAAATGCACCGATGAAAAATCAATGACAAATTCCTAATATCTAATGCCGAATCAATGTCGAATCTCTCAACGCCCAAAAAACAATATGATTTTTTGATGCATGTTATCGAAATTCTTGAATAATTTTTTGGGTTATTGGGAATTGAGGTTTTATTCGTCATTTGGATTTTGGAATTAGGTATTGGTCCTTATCGCGTATGAACATGATGAACCCAGAGTGTCTGAAAATCAGAAAAGAGATCCTCAAGATATCAAAGGCCACCGGGCACGGCCATATTCCTTCGTGTTTTTCGGTGGTAGAGATCCTCTATGCCCTCTATGATACGATCCGGCACGATCCGAAAAATCCTTCCTGGGACAAGCGGGACATCTTTATTTTGAGCAAGGGGCATGCCAGTCTCGCCTTGTACTGCATTCTGTCTGAGTTCGGTTATTTCGATATTTCCAAAGTATATACGTTCGGCCAGTTTGAATCATCGTTCGGCTGCCACCCCGACCGTTTTAAGATTCCCGGCATCGAAGCCTCGACGGGGTCTCTGGGGCACGGGATCGGCCTTGCTGCCGGCGCGGCGCTGGCGCTCAAGATCAATAATGACCTGGACCGGCGCGTCTATACGGTGATCGGCGACGGCGAATCGAACGAGGGCAGTGTTTGGGAGGCCGTCATGGTCGCGACAAATCTGAAACTCGATAACCTGACCGTGATCTATGACAACAATATGTCGCATGCCAGGGGGTTGCAGATCCCCAATCCGAAAGAACGCCTGCGCGCCTTCGGCTGCGAGACAAGCGAGGTTAACGGTCATGACCTGCGGGCCTTGAAGAAGGAGTTCAAGAAGGCGGGGCGCAATGTCCGCGCGGTCGTCGCGCATACACGCAAGGGTTATGGCTGTTCGACGATGGTCAGGAACCATTATGAGTGGCACCGCAAGGCTCCGAGCGATCAGGAGTTCACGCAGCTTTTGAAGGAGTTGGATGAGAAAACAGTTTAGGGATACGGTCCTGGACTTGGCAAAAACGGACAAGAAGATCGTGATGGTCTTTGGCGACGTCAGCGTCTATTTGTTTGCAGAGTTCCAGGCATCGTACCCGTCGCGTTTTTATAATATCGGTATCTGCGAGAATACCTTGATCAGCCTGGGCGCCGGCTTGAGTTCACAGGGGTTCATTCCGTTTGTTCACACGATCAATCCTTTTATCACGGAACGCAGTTACGAGCAGATCAAGCTGGACCTTTGTTATAACGGATTCGGCGCCAACCTCATTTCCTGCGGCGCATCTTTTGATTACGCCTGGGACGGGGCCACGCATCACGCCTACACGGATATGGCGATCCTGAGGCTTCTGCCTGACATCGAGGTCATCCAGCCGGGTTCGCGTAAAGAATTGGACATCTTGCTGCGCAGCCAGTATGGCAACGGCAAGGTGACTTATTTCAGGCTGTCCGATCATCCGCATACGATCGAACTTCCCGTGGAATTCGGCCGCGCCGTCGTCTTGAAAGAGGGCGGATCAAAGGTCACGGTCATGACCGCCGGCCCCATGCTTGAGAACGTCCTCGAGGCGTGCCGCGACCTGGATGTCAATGTGGTCTATTTCCATGCGATCAAGCCGATCGACCAGGATGCCATCCGGCGTTTTCGGCATACGAAGATCCTGGTCGTGCACGACGCCTTCGGGTTATATGAAGCCATTTGCGAAGTGCCCGATGTCTCTGTGACATATTACGGCCTGCCGGACAAATTCTGCAGTTGGTACGGAACATTGCACGATATCCGCAAAAGGGTCGGGCTGGATAGTTTTGCCATCAGGGAACGCATCCGCCGGAAAATTCAGGAGAGCTAAACTTCATGTTTTACAAGGATAAAAAGGTTTTAGTGACGGGCGGCACGGGTTTCGTCGGACTGCATATTGTGCAGGAACTCTTAAAACAGGGGGCCCGCGTCAGGGTCCCCGTCCACCAACGCCCCCTGGTGATCCGGGATGAGCGGATCGAAACGGTCTGCGCAGACCTGACGAAGCCGCAAGATTGTTTAAAAGTGCTGGAGGGGATGGAGATCTGTTTTCATGCGGCCGGCGCCGTCGCCGCGGCCGCCGTGACGGCGGGCAATCCCATGGAAGCGATCATCGTAAATCTCTTGCTGACCTCCCGTATGCTGCAAGCGGCCTGGGCGTCGGGAACAGACCGTTTTCTCGTTTTCGGTTCCAGTACGGGGTATCCGGCCGCGGATTATCCGATCAAGGAAGACGAGATGTGGTCGGGGCCGACACACCCCTCTTATTTCGGTTATGGCTGGATGCGCCGGTATTTGGAGAGGCTGGCGGAATTCGTCGCTTCAAAATCAAAGGTGAAGATCGCCCTGGCGCGCCCCACGGCTGTTTACGGCCGCTGGGACAATTTTGATCCTCAGGCGAGCCACGTCGTCCCCGCCTTGATCCGTAAAGCGGTCGAGAAAGCCGAGCCTTATGAAGTCTGGGGAACGGGCGAAGAAGTCCGCGATTTTTTGCATGTCAGCGATCTTGCCCGGGGATGCCTGCTTTTGGCCGAGAAGCACGCGGCGTGCGACCCCGTCAATCTCGGTTACGGCAAGGTCGTGCGCATCCGGGAGATGGTCGAGGTCATTTTAAAGGCTGCC
>JAQUOM010000132.1 GCA_028717105.1 Candidatus Omnitrophota bacterium | reverse complement strand
TCCTGCCATCCTCGACAATACGGGGCGCGTCGGGATAATCCACAAGGGACGAAACACGGACAGGAAGGTCTTTTAAAAGCTCCCTGATCTCCTCGAGCTTTTTCTTGTTCTTTGTGGCGACAACAAGCTCTTGAGTTTTAACTGGAGACGTTGAAACGCCGAGACGTTGAGGCATGTTATTCTACATCCTTAAGCAGATCTCTCTGCATCTCAATGAGCCGTATAATGCCCTTTTGGGCCAATCCCAGAAGCGTATCCATCTGGTCTTTGGAAAACGGCTTGCGTTCCGCCGTCCCCTGGATCTCGATGAAATTCCCTCCGGAGACCATCACGACGTTCATATCGACTTCCGCCCTGGAGTCTTCCTCATAGGTCAAATCCAGAAGGGTTGTGCCGCCGACGATTCCGACGCTGGTCGCGGCAACAAACTCCGTGATCGGGACGCGGTGGATCATTTTACGCTTGCGCATCACGTCGAGACAGTCAACAAGCGCGATAAACGACCCTGTGATGGAAGCGGTCCTGGTGCCGCCATCGGCCTGGATCACATCGCAATCCAGCGTAACCGTCCGCTCGCCCAGCTCTTTCAAGGCAACGACCGAACGCAAAGACCTGCCTACCAGGCGCTGGATCTCAAACGTGCGGCCGGATTTTTGTTTCTCGCGGTTCACGCGCGTCTCGCAAGACCGCGGCAACATCCCGTATTCAGCCGTCACCCATCCCTCGCCCTTCCCTTTCAGAAAAGGAGGCACTGTCTCCTCGGCCGTGGCCGAACAAACGACCTTCGTATCACCGACCTCGATCAAACAAGACCCTTCGGCATGCTTGAGGTATTTGCGTGTTACTTTGACTTTTCTTAAAACATCGGCCGCGCGGCCGTCGGTTCGAACCATTTTTACTCCTTTTAGCTAAGCCACTCCTGCTGAAACATAAAGTAAACCTTGCGCAACTGCCTCATAAAAGGACTCTGGGTGCCGTCGCCCTGGCCGCAAACAGCCATCCATTCGTCATTCATCCAGGTATCGTTAGCAGGCCCGCGCCAGGCCCCCTTTTCCGTATCGTGTTCTTCCGGCGAACCGCAGAACCACCAGGAATCAAGCCAGTTGTAAGCAAAGCCGCCCAGGGCATTGCCGGCACCGCCGCCGCCAAAACCGTTTTTGACGATATCTCTCCAGCACCCTCGGTAATACCTCGCCTGAAAATCCTCATCAATGCACTTCTTGGCCTGATGATAACAATCGACACCGTATTCCGTGACGACGACAGGCCGGTCAAAATCCATCCGGATACCCCGCCACATCGTCCCAAAACCGTGAGGCCCCATATAGGCGTTCATGCCGACGATATCTATCTCCGGGGTATTCTTGGCATAATATTTCATCATGAACATGCTGGCATTGCTGATACCCACGGGATGGTCCGGGTCCAACGCATGGACCATCGCGGCAACCTCATTGACGAATTCCGTATAGGCCTGCGGATGCGTCCTGGCATTGGTATTATTGAGAGTGGAATTTTCCTCGCTGCCCATCATTTCATTTTCGTTACCCAGCATCCAGAAAAGAACATACGGTTCATCCTTGTGTTCCAGGACCATCTTTCTGACATCTTCCATCATCTTTTGGCGCTGGGCGGGATCTGTGTAATCCGTCCCTTTCTCCCAGGCGGCGCCGGAACCCCACGTATAGGCGCCCAGGAAATTGCCCATCATCACCCGTATGCCGTAACGCCCAAAAAGGTCCCTTAATACCTCTTTTTTGATATTAACGGGGTGATAGACCCGTATGGTATTGCATCCCATATTTTTCAACAGTTCAAAATCGCCGACGGCTTCTTCCCCCTCATCCCGGACGTTGTTGGCATTGGCGTCCACCCAGGCGTCATAGGCCGTATCGGGCCTGCCGTTGCCGTTAAAATCATAATTCATCCAGGCATTGGAAGCCCTCAGGCGCTCGCCGATCTTGACGGGCTCATACACGACGCCCTTGATAAAATAAGGTTCACCGTCCAAGAGCATCTGCCATTGGCCGTCGTCATGCTGGACAAGCCGGACCTTGCCGGCACCCCTCTTTTGGACGGCAGGGCTGTCGGGGTTGGAAAAAACAAGGGAACTCAAAGGCAGGAACAGTAAAAGTGTCGCGATCGTTTTTTTGATCATAACAGGGCTTATCCCGGGACGCGGCGGCAGAAACCAAAAACCCCGGGTTTTATTTGAAGATATCGTTCCCTCGCGTGTCGATACCGACGATCAAAGGAAAGTCTTTAACGGTCAATTCCGCGACGGCCTCGGGCCCGAGGTCTGAAAAACAGACGCGGCGCAGCGCCCTGACCTTTTTCGACAAAAGCGCCCCGGCGCCGCCTGTCGCCAGAAAATAGACGGCTTTATATTTTTTGACGGCCTGGCGCACCTTTTGAGACCGCCGCCCCTTGCCGATCATGCCCTTTAACCCCGCCGCAAGCAACGGCACGGTCATCTCATCCATGCGGCCGGACGTCGTTGGGCCGCAGGAACCGATGATGGCGCCCGGCCTCGTCTTTGTCGGACCGCAATAATAAATGATCCGACCCTTAACATCGACGGGAAGCCCTGATCCCTTCTTAAGCAAACCGACGAACCGCCGATGGGCCTGGTCCCTGGCCGTCAGGACCCTGCCGGAAAGCAAAACTTCATCCCCTGCCTTAAGGGAACTTAAAACCGAAAGATCCAGCGGCGTTGAAAGACGGACGACCTTAGACCCTCCGCTATGTGGAATGCGGAGGCCTGCCCTTTCCGGGTTAGAGGACATCGCTAGCGCTCCTTAGGACGTGACAGCTGATATTGACGCATATGGGAAGACCTGCGATGTGCGTAGGATACGTCAGGATATTGACGCCCAGGACCGTTGTCGAACCGCCCAGCCCCATGGGCCCCAGCCCCAAACGGTTAAGTCTGTTGATCAATGAACGCTCCATTTCAGCGACATGTTTGAGGCGGCTGCGCTTGTGGATAGGCCTCAAGAGGGCCTCCTTGGCCAACTGGCAGGCGTAATCCGATGTTCCGCCGATGCCGACACCGATGATATAGGGCGGGCACGCATCCGGCCCGGCATCTTTGACAACGGAGACGATGACATCTTCAACGCAATCCTTCTGCGCTGTCGGCGGCAGCATTCTGAGCTGTGTTTTGTTCTCGCAACCGAAGCCTTTAGGCAGGATCGTAACCTTTAAACCTTTCCGGCGGACAAAGGCCGTATGCAGGACGCACGGCCCGAACTTCGGACGGCCCCGGCGCAAAGGGTCTTCGACTATGGACGTGCGTAAAAAACCTTCCCTGTACCCTTGAGCCGCGCCTTTTTGCACGGCCGCGGCAACATCCACGCCCCTCAAGTCCACGTCAGGCCCGATCTCCAGGAAAACAACCGGCAAGCCCGTGTCCTGGCACAAGGCCAGGCTGTCGTTCCGGGCGGCCCTGGCATTCTCAAGAAGCTCTGAAAGGATCTTGCGGCCCCGGCTGCTCTTTTCTTTCCGAAACGCAGCCAGAATCGCCCGCTGGACGTCGGCGCGCAGGGAAAAATTTGCTTTTTGAGCCAGCCTGCGCACGCATTCCTGGATATCTTTGGCGCTGATCTTTCTCATGGTTTGCCTTCTTCCCGCGTGACCGTCGTCGTGATCCCGCCGCGCGGATTAAACCTTGTCACCATCTTGACCCAGCGGGGACGCGCCGCCCTGATAAAATCATCCATCAGCTTATTGGCAAAATGCTCGTGGAAGATGCCGACATGACGATAGAAAACCATATATTCCTTGAGCGATTTGAGCTCGACACAATTTTTGACCGGGATATAATCGATCAGGATGACGGCAAAATCCGGCAGGCCGGTCTTCGGGCAGATACAGGGGAATTCCGG
>JAQUOM010000131.1 GCA_028717105.1 Candidatus Omnitrophota bacterium | reverse complement strand
GACCAGGTCATCAGAAAATCAATCATCATCGCCACAACCCAGGTCACGGGCGCTTCGGCCTCGATCGAAAAATTCTCTTTGAGTCTCTTTCGGCAAACCGTAACGATCAGGGGATTCAAACTCTATAACCCGCCGGGATTCCCGAAAGAGATCTTCGTGGATATGCCCATGATCCATGTCGCGTATGTCCTGGGGGACATCATCAGGCAACATCTCCATTTCAAAGAGATCAATATCGCGCTCAAAGAACTTGTCATCATCAAGAACAAAGACGGACAGCTGAACGTCGACCAGCTCAAGGTAATGCAAGAAGCGGAAAAACAAAAAGGAGAGGCAGCCGAAGAAGAAAAACCGGCACCACAACTACCGCTCCAGATCGATCTCCTCAGGCTCCGTATCGGGAAAATCATCTATAAAGATTTCACGGCAGGAGAGAAACCGAAGATCGATGTCTATGATCTTGGGTCTAAAGAAAAAACCTATCAGAATATTACCAGCGCGCAGCAACTGGTAACCCTCATCCTTTCGGAAGCCCTCAAAAGCACCGCGATCAAAAGCGCCAAAGTCTATGCTGCGAGCGCCGTGCTCGGCGTCGGATTCCTTCCGGCGGGCGTCGCCATCACCCTGCTCGGAAAAGACGGCGCGCAGGAACATTTTGATGTGCCGTTCGACAAGGCCTACACCGCGGCCGTCGAAACCATCCAAAGCATCGGATCCATAAAAACCGAAGACAAAACAACGGGATCTATCAAAGCCCTCGTTGACAAAAACGACGTCACTGTCAACGTCGAAGGCGTAACAGAAAAAACCACGCGCGTCACGGTCTCGGCCAGACGCCTGCTCTTGCCCAAGCCGCAGGCCGCCGGCGGAATCCTGCAGCACATTTCAGAGAAGCTCAAATAACACCAAACTCTGTGAGGATATGGGATGCAACGCCGTAAAAGCCCTGCCGCAGCCATCTTTCAGGGTGAACACCGCGGGCTCCGCGCGATGGGACCCATCCCGACAAAAACTAATCCGTTTTTTTTAAGTGAAGAGGTGCGATGGCGACCTGTGGCAGGGAGGGAGAAGGCATGAAAAATCAAAGGATAAAAATCTTCAAGATCAAAAATCGCAAGGGATATGCCGCCATCTGCTGTCATCACCTGACGGAAGGCAAAACAGCCGCCCAGGCCGCCGAACGCATGGAAAAAGCCCTGCGCCGACGCAAAAAAACACAATAAGATTTTCATGACGCAAAATTCTTCTTTCCTGTTTTCCTCCATTGCCTGCCGTTACGACTTGCTTAACAGGATCCTCAGTTGCGGCATGGATAGGGGGTGGCGGCAGAAAACGGCGGCATCCGTTTCGCTGCCGCAGGGAAGCCGGATCCTCGATGTCTGCACGGGCACGGCCGACCTGGCGCTCTCATTCTGGAAAAAACACCCGCATAGCCGCATCACCGGAATCGACCTTTCAGACGCCATGCTCGATATAGCTCGGAAAAAAATAAACGCGCGCCGCGCCCGGCCCCAGGTCTTCCTGGGCAAGGCCGACGCCCTGAGCCTGCCTTTTGAAGACCGTTCTTTCGATGCCACGGCCACGGCATTCGGCATCAGGAACCTCTCCGACCACCGCAAAGGATTGCTGGAGATGAAACGCGTCACGAAAAACAAAGGACACATCCTCGTCCTCGAATTCGCACCGCCGAAAAAAAACCTGATATCATCTCTCGTGCGTTTTTATATTAAGCAGATCATCCCGCGCGCCGGAGGCTGGATTAGCCGTTCGCCTGCTGCCTATGCCCATTTATCCTCATCGATCATGTCTTTCCTGACGCCTGAGCGTGTCTGCGGGATGATGAAACAGATAGGCTTAAACGATATCTCGGTCCGCCATCTCAACGGAGGGATAGCCTGCATTTACCAAGCCAGAACCCCTTGAACAACACAAAAATAAAACTGATCAACCCGGCTACAAAAAAACGGAAAAAAATCTTTAGAGCAAACCAAGGAGGCATCATGCTGGCTATTGAAGCTCTCAATCTCGCCCTCGAAAAGGAAACGGGTTCCATCGCGCTCTACGAAAAACTCAGCCAATCCCACACAGAACTTCAGGATCTATTTGCAGACCTGCTCAATGAAGAATACAAACACAAAAAGAAAATTGAGGAAAAAATCCGCGAGCTGACGAAATATTAACAGGCGCGGACGCACAACGGCATCACACCCGGATATCATACAAAGGAGCAGTTGTTATGAGCGGACTCTTCGGCGTTGTCTCCACGGACGAAAACTGCAACCAAACTCTTTTTTACGGAACCGACTACCACTCGCACCTCGGGACGGAATACGGCGGTCTGGCCGTCCTTGGCGAAAGGTTCCACCACAAAATCCACGCCATCAATCAAACGCAGTTCAAGTCCAAATTTTTCGAGGATTATCATCAGATGAGCGGCAAAAAGGGGATCGGCGCCATCAGCGATGCGGACGAACAACCGATCTTCACGCACTCGCGCTTCGGTTCCTTCTTCATTGCGACGGCCGGTTTCATCGAAAACAAGGAAGACCTGACAAGAGACCTCCTGGAGCGCGGGATATCCTTCAGCGAACTCAGCCGCACAGGGGTCAATACCTCTGAGCTCATCGCCAAACTCATCACGATGGGCGACAATCTGATCGACGGCATAGAAAGCATGTTTGAAAAGATCCGGGGATCCTGTTCGCTTTTGCTCCTTCACCAGGACGGCATCTACGCCGCGCGGGACCGCAAAGGCTACACGCCGCTGGCGCTCGGGAAAAGTAACAACACGTGGGCGGTCGCAAGCGAGACGACCGCATTCACTAATCTTGGTTTCGAAACCGTCAAATTTCTTCTCCCGGGAGAAATCATTCTTTTGGACGAAAACAACGGACTCGTCAGCCGCACCCCGGGACGCCCCACCCAGCAGATCTGCACCTTCCTGTGGATCTATACGGGATTCCCGGCATCCAGCTACGAAAACATAAGCGTCGAACTCGTACGGGAACGCTGCGGCCAGGCGCTGGCGCGTCAGGATAAAGACATCGATGCCGATGCCATCTCCGGCGTCCCGGATTCAGGGGTCGGACACGCCATCGGCTATGCCATGGAATCCAAAAAGCCTTATCGCAGGCCTCTGGTGAAATATACGGCCGGCTACGGCCGCAGTTACACGCCGCCGTCCCAGGAAACCCGGGACCTTGTGGCCAAAATGAAACTCATCCCTATCCGGTCGATCATCGAAGGTAACCGCATGGTCGTCTGCGACGACTCTATCGTCCGGGGAACGCAATTGAAAAATTTTGCCATCCACAAACTCTGGGATTGCGGCGCCAAAGAAGTCCATGTCCGGCCGGCCTGCCCGCCGCTTCTGTTTCCTTGCCGCTTCTGCCTCTCGACGCGCACCACGCAGGAACTGGCTGCCCGCCGCGCCATCCGGGCTCTCGAAGGCCGCGATATCGACGATATCTCGGAATACCTGACGCCCCATTCAGACAAATACGCTAAAATGGTAGAGTGGATCGCGCGGGATCTTGAGGTTACAACCCTGCGCTATCTCACCATCGACGACATGGTCGAAGCCATCGGCCTGCCAAAAGAACAACTCTGCCTCTATTGCTGGACCGGTCAATGTCCGGCCGCGGACGCTCCCGGCAAAAAAACAGACGAACCCTGCCGGGAAACGATAAAAAAACAAAATTAAAATTTCTTTTGACAAATCGGCGAGATGTGCTATATTAATCGGCATAGTAAACAAAGATTAGAAGTCTCAGGTCCGCAAGGGAGGAGAAGTCTAACCTTGCGGTTTTTTTATCTGTGTCATTGTTACCCCGTTGGAGATCCAGCAGACAGGTAAAAGTGATCAGGATTTCTAACGGGGTTTACTATAAATTCACAAAAAGGAGGTAGGAAGCAATGGCAAAAGGAGTTGTGAAGTGGTTTAGTAACCAAAAGGGTT
>JAQUOM010000130.1 GCA_028717105.1 Candidatus Omnitrophota bacterium | reverse complement strand
GGCGACAAACGCCTCTTCCAAGGTCCTGGCGTTCCATTCTTTCTTGATCTTCTCCGGTTCCTCACAACGCAGGAGTTTACCCTTATGGATCATCCCCACCCTTTTGCACCGTTCGGCCTCATCGAGGTAAGCGGTCGAACAGAAGATCGTCACTTTTTCCTTAAGGAGATCGTAGAGGATCTTCCAAAAGTCCCGGCGCGAAACCGGGTCGACGCCGTTGGTCGGCTCGTCGAGGAAGAGGACTTTCGGGGTATGGACGAGGGCGCAGGCCAGACCCAGCTTCTGCTTCATGCCGCCGGAAAGCTTGCCCGCGAACCTCTTTTTGAACGGCAGGAGCCCGGAAAACCCCAAAAGCTTGTCGATAGTCTCCTGCCGGTGTTCTTTGCCGATACCATAGACGTCGGCGTAAAAATTGATGTTCTCAAGCACCGTGAGCTCTTCGTAGAGTCCGAAACGCTGAGACATATAAGCGATAACCTCTTTCAAAGGCTCGGATTCCTTGACGGTATGCCGGCCGCAGATCCAGGCGTCTCCCGATGTCGGTTCCATGATACCGGTCAACAGCCGCATCGTCGTGGTCTTGCCGGCGCCATCGGGGCCGACGAGCCCGAAGATCTCCCCTTCCGGAATATCAAGGTCGAGATGATCGACAGCCACAAGGTTGCCGAATGCCCTCGTGAGGCCCTGCGTCTTGATCGTGATCATATTAGCTGATGATGTAGGCATCTGCCGGCATGCCAGGCTTGAGCTCCAGGCTTGCGTTGTCCACCCGCACTTTGATGCGGTAGACGAGCTTGACGCGTTCGGTCGTCGTCTGGATGAACTTCGGCGTGAACTCCGCCTGGCTGGAGACAAAAGAAACCCAGGCGTCGTATTTCTTATCGGGGTAGGTGTCGGTCACAACATAGGCCTTCTGGCCCAGCTTGACGCGGGCCAGGTCCGTCTCGTTGATGTAGGCCGTGACCCAGATATTATTAAGATCGATGGCCGTGAAGACCGGCGCGCCGATCTGCACGACCTCTCCGGCAAGGGCGCTCTTGACGAGAACGTAGCCGTTCAGGGGCGCGGCAAGCTCGGCAAATCCAAGGCGGGTCTCAGATAATTCCAAATTCGCCTTCAGTTCTTCAACCTTGGCGCGGCTGGCATCATATTTTGTCCTGGCCTCGTCACGCTTCTGCGTCGAGACAGACCCGGCCTTCCAGAGATTCTCGGCACGCTCATAGTCAAGCGTATCAAGCGACAACTGGTATTCGGCGGCCTTGAGCGCGGCTTCCGTGTTGGCCTTGATCTTGCTCAACTCGTCGGTGTTCAGGCGCGCGACAACTTCGCCTTCCTTGATGACCCGGCCTTCATCCGTCAAGAGCTCAATGATCTGCCCCTGGACACGGAACGAGATACGCACGTCGTCGCCCTCAATGGTCCCGGAGACCTTCAGGAGCTTATGGTTCAACGAAGACCGGACAACGCCGTAGAGATACGACGAAACTGCAATCGCCGCCACGGCGGCAACGATAACAACAATCTTAATGTTTTTCGGTATTTTTTGCATCTTGGATAACTGCATCATCATCCTCCTTAATCCCGGTCTGGCGGGACCGGGCCCTCCGCTTATCAGGAGCCTTTCTTTAATTTTTTACCCGCCTCGGACAGGATGGCTTCCTTGGGCCCGGCCTCATGCGGAACGACAGTCAGTTTTCCCGTATCGCGGTCAACGGCCGCTTTGGCCATCGTATAATCATAGATCCCTTCAGCCAAGGTCTGCTCGATCTGGGCCAAAGAAACCTGCGCATCCAGGACATCTAAATTCGTACCCACGCCGTTGTCATAGCTGACGATCGCGATCCGCAGGGCCTCTCTGGCTTCTTCGACGCTGTCTTTCTGGGAATCGATAATGGCCTGGGCCTCGCGCATATTCAAACAATCCTGACGGATCGCCAGGGCCACCTGGTCGGAGACATTTTCTTTGTTTATCTGCGACTGGGCGTAACGGGCACGGGCCTCCTGCACTTTGGCCCTCGAAGAAAAACCGTCAAAGATCGGAACGCGTACCGCCACGCCTGCGCTCCAGTTATTGTGGCGGCTATTGAACATGTCCGAGTAATTGTCCGAACGGTAATAATATTCGGCGCTGAAATCCACCTGCGGCCTGTATCCTGCGCGCGCCGCCTCGATGGCCCACCTGGAAATATCGATCCCCAGAAGACTCAGGATCATCTCCGGCTTATGGATATAGGCGCGCGCCAAAAAAGCCTCCTCGGTAATGTCTACGGGGTGGTAAGCGAGCTCGCCGTTAAGCAAAACAGGGTCATAGACCCCCAGGCCCAGCTCTTTATTCAAGTCCGCCATGGTCAGCCGGATGGCGTTCTTGGCGCGGATCAGCTCCGGCATGACCTTCGTCACCTGGACCTTGGACTGCAGGACGTCGAAACGCGACGCGGTGCCTTCCTTATATTTCTTTTGAACATCTTCATAATGGGCCGCGGCCTGGTCGAGAAGGTCCTGCGCGATCCGCGCCGTCTCATAGGCCAACAGCAAGCCGAAAAAGAGCCTCTTGGTCTCAAATTCCGCGTCCAGCTTCAGCGCCCGCAGGGTCTCTTCCTGGACCTTGAGGCCCAACTGCTTCTGTCTCAAATTTGCCGTGTTGGCGCCCCCGCTGTAAATGGATTCGTCCACCGTGATGCCCCATTTGTTGTCGTCTTCATAGCCGACAAAGACGCCGTAATCTTTTTTTCCGGCGACAGCCGCGGTCCCTTGAGACACGGCTCCCCTGTGGGCATAGCCGCCTTCCGCGTTGACCTGGGGCAAAAAGACGCTGCGGGCGCCCAGGATCTCCGCCCGGGCCGCCTCCACCTCTTTTTCCTGCACGAGGATGCTCTTATTGTTCTCAAAAGCCGTTGCGATCGCCTCTTCAACAGTCATGGGGGTGCGCGCCGGCAGGGCGTCCTTCTGTTCTTGCGCATACGAGAAAGACCCCGCCGCCAAAAAATGCCATCCCAGTAAGAAGAAAACAAGAAGAATTTTTTTGAATAATTTTTCGTGTTTGAGGACGACGTCGCGCAATTCCATATAGAGGGGGGATTTTGTATTGACGCTAAAAAAACGCGCGTTGGCCTTGTATTCGCTGGTCAAGACCCCTTCCTTTTCCAGGCGGTTGATGACGCGCTGGAAAACGCCCGGCTTTTTTCCAAGCAGGCGGCCGATCTGCTGCATATAAAACGCTTCCCCGGGGTGGGAATAGAAGAGCTTAAGGAGGTGGACGGTATTTTTGGTCAATCCGAGCATAGGTATTTTATATGCATTAGCATATAATTATATATTTTTGTATACATATATTTGCTATTGCATATGATTATATCTTTTTGCATATAAAAAGGCAAATCTTTTTTTGCAAGTGAAAGCTCTAGAGATACCAAGGGGATAAAAAGGCGCCGCACAAGAAAACGGCTATGGATTGATGACAATGGTAAAAACAGCCTTCTTGGCCGGCTTCTTGTTCATTTCCCGGGGCTGGACGTATTTCAGGCGGACCTTTGTCTTCCCTGCCCCTTTAGCCCTGAATAAAAGAATATCCTCTCCTGCTTCCCCCCGGCGGCCCTCGGCGATCTTCTTATATTTGGTACAGATATATTCAATCTTGTTCTTGTCCACAGGCCTGGCCAGCATCCATTGAAATCCCGTCGTCCGGTCGGCGTCGAGGATGACCAAAAAAACCTCCCCCACCTTCGTTGCGATCGTACGGCTCCTCTGGTCCGCGCTTTCGACAGGAGCATACGGTAGCCCGCATAAAAACAGGGCGAGAAAAACCAGGGCCAACGACATTCGTTTCATCTTATTTCCCCTTGCGCCTGGGAAGTTTCTCCCAAACAACGCCGGACTTTGGCAAGAAGGTCCTGTGATTGAAAAGGTTTCAGGATAAAATCTTCGGCACGACACTGCCGTAGACGGGAAGCGATCGTTTCCGGATGGACGGCCGTAAAAATGATGACGGGGATGGATTTAAGGACGACGTCATCCTTGATTTGACAAC
>JAQUOM010000129.1 GCA_028717105.1 Candidatus Omnitrophota bacterium | reverse complement strand
ATCCGCCGATCGGGTTTTCGGGGACGGAAACAGGGTGTTATTTTACGAATGCCGCCGAGAACGGTGTTTTGAACATCTCGTATCGCTATGCAGATTTAGAGGGAGTTCTTTTGCGCTCGAGCCGGAATATCACGGTAGAAGAAGCCGAGGCCCCGGAAGAGATACCGGAGCGGCCGGTGATCAAGAACATCGGGAATTTCACGATGAGCTATTTCGGCTTCGATCCTCTTTCAGGCAATTTTGAATTTCAGGCGCAATGGAATTCGACGAGTCAGGGGCTTCCGACAGCCGTCCGGGTGTCTTTTGACGCGCAGGGAGGGCAAAAATTTGAGAAGACCGTACTCATCCCGGCGGCCCAATAGAGGGTTCCGGGGAGAACGAAAAGGCAGCATTCTTTTTCTGGCGGTCGGGGCCGTCGCCATCTTGACGATCCTCGCCGCCGGGGCGTCGTCGAGCGTCTCCCAGGAATGGAAGATGGCGTCTTTTTTGACGGACGCCAATACCTCCTCTGATTATGCCCTGTCGGCGTTGAGGGCGATGAAGCAGGTCTGGTCGGCGCGGCCTTCGCCTTTGACGATGACCCCGTATGACCTGCGTTCCCGTGACCTGGTGCTTGACGATAAAATCGTTTCCGTGCGTTCGTTTGATGAAGAGGCCCTTGTGAACATCATGAAGTCAAGCCATGACACGCTCCTGCAGCTGCCCGGGATTTCCGGGAACGAGACGCTTCTCGCCGCCATTCTGGCGACGCCCCTGCATGTCAAAGAAGACCTGCTTTTGGCGGAAGGCGTCACCGTCGATGTTTATGCATTATTGAAAGACCTGGTGACGGTTTACGGCAACGGCCGCGTCAATATCAATACGGTTTCGCCCGAGGTCCTGACGGTTTTGGATGCCCCGGTGGATCTGATTTCCCGGATCCGGCAGTATCGTGCCGGTGATGACGGCGAAGAAGGGACGGTGGATGACCGCGTGTTCGACGATATCTCCCGGATCGATGACGACCTGGAGCCTTTTGGCCTGATGCCCCAGGAGAGAGAGTGGATCCAAACACTCGTTCTGGCCCAAAGGCTGACGACGGGATCCGGCACTATCCGTTGCGAGATGACCCTCATCAAGGGGGAGCGGATCCTGCGCCATTTTCGTATCACGGTAGATTTGTCGACAGGCACTATTCTTCGATGGGATGAAGAGTAGATTTTTGAAAAAAAATGTGTGATAATAAAGAGTTAAGAGCTTAAAAAACCGGGCAGATTTGAAGAATTGAAACCAAATCACGGCAGGGTTTTATGAGTTATTATCAGATTTTAGGGTTGGAGAAAGAGCCGTTCTCGACAAGCCCTGATCCGGATTTTTTTTATCAGTCGCAGGAACATCAGGCGGCTTTGACGCGCTTGATGATCGAGATCCGGCTGCGCCGCGGCCTCAGTGTCATCCTGGGGGATGTGGGGACCGGTAAGACGACGCTGTCGCGCAAGATGTTCCAGATGTTGAAGGTGCGCGACGATATGATCTTTTTCATGATCCTTGACCCGACCTTCGAGACCGAGGAAGTGTTTCTGGAGTCCTTGATCCGGACGTTCCAGATCCAGATAGACACCCCCGGCGGTTCCGTCCTTAACATGAAAGAGGCGATCAAGAAATATCTCTTCCAGAAGGCGATCCAGGATAATAAGACGGTTATTCTTCTTGTCGACGAAGCGCAGAAGCTCAATCCTTCGTCGCTTGAGATCCTGCGGGTCCTCCTGAATTACGAGACTAACGAATACAAGCTCCTGCAGCTGGTGCTTTTGGCGCAGCTGGAGCTTTTGCCGAAGATCCGCGAGATGAAGAACCTGATGGACAGGATCAGCATGAAATATATCATCAACCCTCTCGATGACGTCGAGACAAAAGAGATGATCGAATTCCGGATCAGGCAGGCGGGCTATCGGTCGCATCTGCCCCTGTTTAAGGATGACGCGATCGCGGAAGTTTATCAGCAGACGCAAGGTTATCCGCGCAAGATATCCATGCTTTGCCACAATGCCTTAAAAACCCTGGTGATGGAGAATAAGATTATCGTCGACAGAGATGTCGTGCGCAAGGTCGTCTCGCAAAGCGCTTTTTAAAAACAGTGCCGACTACTTTTAAATATGCCTGAACAAAGCATGACGCCGGAAGAAAAACTGCTCCGGATCATAGAATCACCGGGAGGGGCGCCGAGAAATCTTCCAAGGGCCAGGATGAATGTCCAGGCCGGAAGCCTTTTTTTCAAGGCGTGGGTGGCGCATTACCGCACTAACCTGAAAAAATCCATCACCCTGAAGGCTGTTAAACAGGCGGTTATGGCTTTATGCGCGGCGGCGACGGTTTATATGCTTGTCGATTTTTTCATGGGGATGCCGCATGGCAATCTGGTCCAGCGTTTGGAAAAGGCGGCGCAAAAAGGGAACATCGGCAATATCAGTATCGAGGCGCTCAATCCCTTAAGTCTTTATGTCCGGGAGATCGGCCAGAACAATATTTTTTCATTGTCGGAACCTGTGGCGCCGGCCCCTGTCGCGCAGCAGCCCGTTGTCGACGAAACGCTCAAGGCCATGGTCAAGACGTTCCGCGTGGTCGGCATTATCTGGTCGGATATCCCTCAGGCCGTTATTGAAGATACCAAGGAAGGCCGGACGTATTCCCTGGTCCGCGGCAACCTGCTTAAAGACGTCCGGGTAAAAGAAATCTTGAGAGACAGAGTCATTTTGAGTTATGATAATCAGGAGATCGAATTGCGGTAACCGTCGATCAACATATGAGATATCATTTATTTTCTATGAGACGCTGGGTCACCTTCGGAACGGTATTTTTCCTGGCGTTGAGCCTCTGGCTTCTGCCGGCGAATAACTATGCGCAGGAAGGCGCTTCTTCGACCCAGGCGCCGACCCTGAAAGATGCCGCCCCGGGGCGTATTTCCCTTGACCTCAAAGGGATTGACATTGTTGAGTTATTCAAGATACTGTCTTTGAAGATGAACGTCAATATCGTCCCCACCAAAGACGTCACCGGACGCGTCAATATCTTCCTCAACAATGTGACCCTTGAAGACGCCCTGGATATTATCCTTATCAATAACGCCTTGGCCGCGGTCAAAGACAGGAATATCATCACCGTCATGCCCCTGGAAGAATATTCCCAGCTTTACGGCCGCAGGTATAATGAACCGCGCAAGGTCAGGATGTACAGGCTCAAGAATGCCGCGCCCAAAGACGTCTCGGCGGCTTTGGAGCAGCTCAAAAGCGAGATCGGCAAGGTGATCGTCGATGAACCTTCGGCGACCGTGGTCCTCATGGACGTCCAGGAGAATATCGACATCATGGAGAGGACCCTTTTGACGCTCGACCAGGCCAAGCAGACGGAGATATTTGATCTGAAATACGCCCGGGCCGAAGACATGAAAACCCAGCTTGCCGGCGTCTTGACGGGGGGCTCAAGCCAGGTGGACCTGGACGCGCGCACCAACAAGATCGCCATCAGCGATCTGCCGGGCAAGATGGAAAAGATCAAGAGGATGATCAATGCGTTCGACACGGAGACGCGCCAGGTCTTGATCGAGGTCCAGATCGTGCAGATCTCGCTGTCGGATGAGACCCAGATGGGCGTGAATTGGGAAAGGCTTTTTACCGTCGGAAATATCCGGGACGCTTCGGTTGCGTCCGTCTTTCCGATCTCCCCGGCCGTGTCGACGTACGGGCAGTTTAGCCTCGGGACCCTGGCCCAGAATGATTTTAATGTCGTGATCCAGGCGCTCAATACCATCTCTAAGACCAACATTCTCTCGCGGCCGCGGATCGCAGCGGTCAATAACCAGGAAGCGACGATCCTGATCGGTTCCAAGGAAGTATATTTCTCGCAGACACAAAGCCAATCCCAGGTGACGACGACAACGGCGGAATCCGTTAATTTCGTCGACGTCGGCGTCAAGATCAATGTGACGCCGACGATCACGGCGGATGATTACATCATCATGAAAATCCGCCCCGAGGTGAGTTCCGTGAGGGAAACGGCAACGTCTCCCCTGGGTTCGTCGGTGCCTGTCGTTGAGACATCCCAGGCCGAGACGATGGTCAAGGTCAAGGATGGCGCCATGATCATGATCGCCGGCCTCATGAAAGAGGACATTCGCGACAGCCGCAAGCGCATCCCGTTTCTTTACAAGCTTCCGATCATCGGCTGGCTCTTCGGCAGCCGGGATGACGAAAGGACCAAGACGGAACTGGCG
>JAQUOM010000128.1 GCA_028717105.1 Candidatus Omnitrophota bacterium | reverse complement strand
GCTCTTTGGCGATCTCCCCGGCCAGCTCCGGATTGGCATTCCCAGAAAAAATTTCCAGCTTATTCATTTGACGGCTCCTGATGCGTTAAATTATTTATGTTTTTTCTTCAAGACCCTCGCCGGTACGCCTGCCACGACCGTTCCGTCCTCGACATCATGGCGCTGCGTCACGACGCTGCCGGCGCCGACAACGGCTTTCTTGCCGATGACGACGGGCGCGATCAAGACGGCATCGCTGCCGATGAAAGCCTGGTCTTTGATAACAGTCTGGTTCTTTTTTTTCCCGTCGAAATTGGCAACAACCGCTCCGGCGCCGATATTGACCCGGCGGCCAACCTTGGTATCGCCAAGATAACCCACGTGATGCATGACGCTCTCTTCCCCGAGCGTCGTATTCTTGATCTCAGCAAAATTTCCAACGGCGGCCCTGTCGCAAAGGACCGTGCCGGGGCGCAAATGGCAGAAAGGCCCGATAGAACAATCACGGCCGATCATCACGTCTTTTTCGATATAAGTGAAGGGGCGGATACGCGTCCCGGACCCGATCGTCGCGGCCGGGTCGATAAAGGTCGATTTTGGATCTTCGATCACGACACCCCGTTCCTCGAAAGATTCCAATAGACGCATCCGGATGGCCTCGGCGGCTTCCCTGAGGTCCCGGCGCGAATTGACGCCCAACACTTCCTGCGGGTCCTCAACCAGGACCGTCTCGACCTTTTTATTAGAGCCGAAGAGCCAGCTCAAAACGTCCGTCAGGTAATACTCGCCGCTTTTGTTATCAGGCCTGACATGCTTCAACCCTTCGAGCAAATCTTCTTTTTTAAAACAATAGAGGCCGGTGTTGATCTCCCGCACGGCCTTTTGAGGAGCTGTCGCGTCCTTTTCTTCGACGATCGCAAGAAAACGGCCGGCTTCATTGCGCAGGACCCTGCCGTAACCTCGCGGATCGCTCAAAAATGTCGTCAAGACTGTGCAAGACGCCCCGCGGACCGCATGGGCTTCATAGAGGCTGCGCACCGTCTGTGGCCGGATCAGCGGCGTATCGCCGTAAAGCACCATGACGTCGCCCGAGTCTCTCGGGATATCTTTCACCGCTGCAGCCACGGCATCGGCCGTCCCGAGGGGGCTTTTCTGGAATGCGACGGTAACTGACTTATCGAGAATCCTGCGGATCTCCGGCCTCTTGGGGCTCAAAACCACGACGGTCTTTTTGGGTTTCATTGAGGCGGCGGCATCCAGGACAAAACTCAGCATGGGACGCCCGGCCGCTTCATGCAAGACCTTCGGGGTAACGGACTTCATCCGCTTCCCTTCTCCCGCAGCTAAAACAATAACGCACAACTTTAACATAAGTTTTAGGAAATTCCCGAGGTTCTCATCCCTGTAGATTGAAACCGGAAGGCTTACCTGACCTTTGGAAGATCAGTAATGACATGAGCAGGAACACGCCATGGCCTTGTGGTTAACAAGCTCTCCGACGCGCCCACCAAAGGTGGACTTGCTCAGAGCACAATACTGAGCCTGCCGAAGTACAAGCCCCCGCGCCTGACGATGCGTCACTGGACAACGGGGGGACGCGTAAAATTGCTGTTGCTTATCTTAAAATTTTATGGCGAAACGCTCTTGGGTTCCCTGCCTGCAGATAAGGCAGGCCGCCAGGCTGATAATTTAGCTGCCCAGCCTGGGCTCGAACCAGGATACTCAGATCCAAAGTCTGATGTGCTACCGATTGCACCACCGGGCAATGTTCAGGCTTTTAAAGCACCTCTCAAGATTAACTTCAGAGCCTTCTTGCCTTTTGTTGTTTTAAAATATCTTTCCCGCCTCAGCGCATCATCCTTACAACAAAAAACTTCATAAAATACAACTTCGAAACTCCCCATTCTCGAAGTCGAATAAACCTTTCCGTTTCGATGCTCCTTAATCCTTCGGTCCAGATCCGCGGTATAACCTATATAAAATCTTCGAATCTTGTAAAAATATAGTACATAAACGCAGTACGTTTGACACCCTGAACCAAACTCAACACTCCGCAAAATAAGCTCCGTAGTTGGTTCAGGGTTGCCGTGAACCGACCGCGAAATTTTTTGTATGATATGAAGTGTCTGGTCTGGTTCACGGCAAAGTCTGATGTGCTACCGATTGCACCACCGGGCAATGCGATGTCAAATCTACCTTACTCTTCCGCTTCGTGACTGGAGACCGTAGCAGGCCCTTTGACTTTCTCTGTCTCAAAAGCGTCCAGAACCTTTTTCTGTAAATAATCCCGGAAGGTCTGGGTAATCGGATGAGCGATATCCCTATGCTCGGATTGAGCGCCGTCGGCATTAGCTTCGACGCCGACCGGCCTGGCGACAGCCGGCAATTGCGTGGCGCACTGATTACAATACTTGCTGCGAACCTCGTTGCGGAAGTTGCATTTCGGGCAAGGTATCTTGAGCTTCCTGGAAGGCATTGCGATAAAAAGACCGCTGCCCCCCTCGATCACTTTAATGTTCCTGACGACGAAAGCGTTGTCGAACGTCACCGTGGCATAAGCCTTAAGTTTCTTGTCAGGACTATCCTTGAGAAAAACTCTCACCTCAGTGATTTCCATGGATCGTCCCCCTTCTACACAAAGACCAAAAATAACCGATAATAATTACAACGTACTGGTACAGAACACACGGCACTTATTGAAAAGCCGGGCGCGCGCCTCATCGTAAACCCGCTGCGCGTATTTTTGGTCCTTGCAAATCACAAAAAGGGTCGGCCCGCTGCCTGACATATGCACCCATTTCAATCCAAGTTTAGAAAGATCGGCCCTTAACTCAGAGACGAAACTATATGATTCTTCTACGGTTTCACTTAACCGGTTGTAAATCTTCCTGTTAAGAGAAGAAAGTTCCCCTCGTCTTAGGTAAGAGAGAAGTATATTAACATTCTCGCTATTTTTTGTCAATGTTAAAGTTTTCTTTGGATTTTGGCCTGTTTTAGCCCTTTGAGACCCCCTGTCAAAGAGCGCATAGACGTCTTTGGTAATAATGTTCCTCGGCGGAACAAAAAGAACGTGCCATAATCGCACGTCTGAAGGGATTGAAGCACCCTTCAGATCCCCTCCGCGGCCCCGTCCAACGGCAAAACGCCTGCCGGACACAAAAAAAGCCACATCGCTGCCCAGGCGGTTCGCCAGGTCAACCAGGACAGGCCTGCCCAACCCCAGTCCAAAAAGCCTGTTCATGCCGGACAAGACGCAGGCAGCGTTGCTTGACCCTCCCCCCAGGCCGCCGCCAACGGGAATTCTCTTCAGGATCTCGATCTTGACCCCTTTCTTGACGCTAAAAGACCGCTTGATGAGATCGGCGGCCTTCCAAGCGAGGTTCGTCGCGTCACAGGGAATCTCGCGCGTGTCGGAGGCAATAACGATCTCATCCGAAGAGATCTCGGTCAAACGGATGGTATCGCAAAGAGAAATGCGCTCAAAAAGAGTCAAAAGTTCATGGTAGCCATCAGGCCGGCGGCCGATGACATCCAGATAGAGGTTGACTTTGGCGTACGAGGAAAGTGAGAGGGAATGGGTGGAGGCCATTGCAATAGCCCTATTAAGCAATCAAGGATTGGGCGCTTCTGACGATGTCGGAACTGGTCAGCTGATATTCTTTCAGGAGGGCCGCTTCATCCCCGGATTGACCGAATCTGTTCTTGACACCCACGCGCACCACCCGCGCAGGGTATTTTTCGGAAAGGGTTTCCGCCACGGCCGAAGCCAGGCCGCCAATCACGGAATGCTCTTCGCAAACCACGAACCCTTTCGTCTGACGGGCCGCTTTCACAAGAATATCGTCGTCAAAAGGTTTAATGGTAGGCATATTGATCACACGGGCACTGATATTCTTTTTTGCCAATTCTGCAGCGGCCTGCAAGGCCTCCTGGACCATCATTCCGCAAGCCACAAGAGTGATATCGTCGCCATCCCGTAAAAGCCCTCCCTTGCCCAGCCGGAACGCGGGCCGATTCTCAATGCTCGGCACCTTGGCCCGTCCTAAACGAATATAAAAAGGTCCCGGGGTCTCAAAAGCCGCCAGAACAGCCTCGTGGGTTTCCGGGCCGTCGCAAGGGACAACGATCGTCATGTTGGGGATCGCGCGGAGGATCGCAATGTCTTCCAGGGCCTGATGGCTGGCGCCGTCAGGACCGACGGTAATCCCGGCATGGGTTGCCACAATCTTGACGTTCAGGCCGCTGTAACAGATGCTGTTACGCACCTGGTCCCAGGCGCGGCCTGTTGCGAACATCGCGAACGTCGAGGCAAAAACCACTTTTCCACAGGAAGCCAAACCTGCCGATGTTGCCATCATATTTTGTTCGGCGACACCGAAATTGAAAAATCTGGCCGGGAATTCCTTGGCGAATAACGCCGTCCGCGTCGAACCCGAAAGGTCCGCGTCGCAAACA
>JAQUOM010000127.1 GCA_028717105.1 Candidatus Omnitrophota bacterium | reverse complement strand
GAACATTGTCCTGCATGTGGCCGCCGCCCTGGCGCTCGCTTACCTCTTGGGGTTGGTATTCCGGCGAGTCGATCTGGCTTGTCTGGGAGGCCTGCTTTTTGCCCTGCACCCCGTCCACACGGAGGCCGTGGCGTATGTTTCCGGGAGGGCTGAGATTCTCTCCGCGTTTTTCGTCTTCTTGGCGCTTATTTTTTACATCCGCAGTTATTCGCGCAAGAATTCCGTCCTTAACGTCTTGGTGTTTTTGTGTTTCATCCTGGCCCTTCTCGCCAAAGAGAATAGCCTGGTTTTTCCTGTTTTATGCCTTATTTTCCACTACGTCGCCTCGTCGCGGCCGGATGTAAAGAAGCTGGTCGGCCTGGCGCTTGTGATCTGTGCCTATCTCGGCCTGCGTTATGCGGCCCTGGGCGCCGTGGGAGGCGGAAGCGGCGTCACGACGTCTTTGGGGGAGAGAGGGGTCGGTTTTTTAAGCGCCGTTGTGACATACGTCCGGCTCCTCTTTTTCCCCTTTCCTCTGCACATGGAATACGGCATGCCGGCGTTTTCTTTGACAGACCCCCATGTCGCTTTTGGGGTAATTCTTTTGGCATCGATCGCGGCGTGCGGTTTTATTTTAAGAAGAAAGCCTGTCGTGAGTTTCGGCTGTTTATGGTTCGTGGGGACGCTGCTGCCCGTTTCCAACCTTGTTCCTCTCAACGCCTATATGGCTGAACACTGGCTGTATCTGCCTTCCGTCGGTTTCTTTCTCATTGTCGCCGGGCTATCGTTGGATGCCTTTTGCGCTATTCCATCGCGCGCGGCCACAAAGGCCGTTGCGGCCGCTGCCATCGTCCTGTTGAACGTTGCGTATGCGACGATGACGTTCGCCCAGACTTTCTACTGGAGCGATCCCGGGTTTTTTTATGAGACGACGTTGCAATATGCCGCGACAAGTCCCAGGATATACAATAATCTCGGTATCGTCTATTGGAAAGAAGGGCGCCCTGCGCAGGCCCGCCTGTTTTTCAATCGAGCCATTGCCTTAAATCCCGGGTACGCCAAGGCCTACAATAACCTCGGACAGTTTTGCAGGGAAGCCGGAGATCTTCATGTGGCCGTGGCGCTTTATCAGAAGGCCATCGCCTTGAAGCCGGGCTACGCAGGGGCCTACAGTAATTTGTGCAGGGCTTATGTGGACATGGGCCGTTACGAATCCGCTCTTTTGTCATGTCTTGAGGCTGTCAGGCTGGATCCGGGGTCTTCGATTGCGGCCAATAACCTGGGCAGCGTGTATTATCACATGGGAGATGCTCTAAAAGCGCGGGAATTTTTTATGAAGGCCGCCGCCGCCGATTTTCCCGAAGCAGAGGCGTTTAATAATCTGGGCATCATGTTTTTTGCAGGCGGAAATACCGCGCAGGCCATTGCGGCGTTCCAGGCGAGTCTGGGGATGAAACCGGATGACGTCCGCACACACAATAATTTGGCGGCGGCGCTGGTTGCCGCCGGGGACACGCACCAGGCAGAAGTCCATTTCAAAAAAGCTGTTGAGCTTGATCCTTTTTATCAGGCGGCGTGGAGGAACCTGGCCCTGCTTTACATGCAGCGGCATGAATACGAGCTGGCAGAGGCTTGTTATGCGGAAGCGCGGCAAGGGGGCGGCCGGCGGCCGCCGCCGGCATGTTCGCTTGAACCCGCTTCTGCGGACACCGCCAGGAGATCGCCATAGGAAGAAGAGGGGGTGCCGGGATCAAAAAAAGCGCCTTTTTTCAAAGGCGCTTTTTTTATATGTTTGAAGCGGTGTATTATTTACTTCCTGTTTTGTCTTCTTCTGTTTCGTCAAACACGTAATCCGGTCTATAGAGGGGTTCGTAATCCTTGGGGATGGCAGCCGGGAATGTTAATACATCCCACAGCCCTGACGCTGTGCGGATAACGCCCTGGACCATACCTTTGAAGAACCCGGCAAAAATGCCGACAGCGGCGTTATTGCTTTCTTTCCATTCCTGTCCGATTGTTTGGGGTACTTCGAGCAGGCCCGTCGCGACGTTGGCGATCCCGCGCGCCAGCTTATCAGCCGGCGTTTTTGCCATGACAGGGGTGGCCAAGCATAAAACAAGAGCAAAAACTGAAACCAGTTTTACTGCATATTTCATACGCCCTCCTTTTGTTTTCAAGTTATCATATCCCCGATGTTTTTGCAAGAATGTTCTTTATGAGATTTTTTCCGTAAGCGGGTGTATAATAATTCCACAGGCAGGAAGGCGGTTTTTCGGTGTCTTTGTCTGCCGTTACCCTGCCGATCCGGTTGGCGAAAGCTTCATCCGCCTTGGGGAGACTACGGGTTTAAAGCCCGTGAGGCCCGCCGGAAAAATCCGGCGAGATCTCGCCAATTTCTTGGCCGCCTTTTGAACAAGGGGCGGGTCTTTTATGAGTATCCGCAGAAAATTCATCGTTTTTGTCAGCCTCAGCGTTATCGTCATCCTCTGTACTGCATTTATTTCAGGCTATTTTTATTTTTACCTGCCTCGTCTTGAATCGACGGGATCCACCCAGGCCCAGGTCGCTCAGCAGCTGGCTTATACGCTAGGAGAGATCATCGATGAAAAGATCAGGGATTTTCCTCTGGTGCTGGGCCTGGGTTGGTATGAAGACGTCCTGGCTGTCGCCAATAGCCGCTACAAGGATTTGAATTCCCAGGAGATTGTCGCCCAGATGTTGGAGATCGACCGGAAGTGGCAAAGCAATGTCACGGATGGTTCATGGCGGCAATATCTCAACAAGGGGATCAGCGTCGACCTGGAACAATTACAGAAACAGGAAAATTATCTTATCAGCGAGTTGATCCTGACGGACGCGCACGGGGGCCTGGTGGCTGTGTCGGGGAAGACATCGGATTACTACCAGGCGGACGAAGAGTGGTGGCAGAAAGCCTCCAGGGGCGCCCGGGGGAACGTTTACGTCGGGGAAGCCGAATATGACGAGTCGAGCGGGGTTTTTGCCATCCCCGTGGCTTTTGCTTTGCGCGACGCCCGCCAGAACGTCATGGGGGTCTGCAAGGTTGTCGTCGGCATCAACGCTTTTTTCGATATCCTGGTCAACTACAGCAAGCAGGAAGGCCTTCACGCGACTTTATTGAACAGTCGCAATGAAGTTCTTTTTCATCCGGACATGGCCCCCCTGGAACGCATGATGCCGGAGTTTGAAAAAATGCAGAAGAGCGGCAGTAAATGGATGATTGTCGATCATTCGAGCTTCCATGAGGGAAGAGGCGGCATGTTTTTGGCCTATGCCGACATCATGCATCCCTGGTTTGTAGCCAATAACTTGCATTGGAAGGTCATCGTGGCCCAGGAAAAGAGAGCGATCCTGTGGCCTTTGTATCTGTTTCTCCTGCGCCTGGCGGCCATCGAGACCGTGATGCTGGTCGTCCTGATCGTCCTTGCCTTTGTTTTCGGGACGATGTCCTTCAGGCCTCTTGAAAAACTCAGCCGCGGGACGGAATATGTCGCTTCCGGCGACCTGGAGTACCGGGTGAACATCCATACCGGCGACGAGATCGAACGGCTGGCCAATTCTTTCAACAAGATGACGGAGGCCCTGCGCCGGACGAACGCGAAACGCATGAGGGCCGAAGAGGAATTAAAAAAGGCGCTCGAGGTCAAAAGCGAATTTACCTCGACCGTCTCTCATGAGCTCAAGACCCCCTTGGCCGCTATTCGGGAGGGTGTCCAACTGGTGGTCGACGGATCGCTGGGCCCTGTGAATGCCGAGCAGAAGGATTGCCTTCAGATCGTCAAGGGCAACATCGAACGGCTCGTCAGGCTGATCACGGATATCCTTGATTTTCAGAGGCTGGAATCCGGACGGATGGCGTTCCATATCAAAACGAACGATCTGCATGTCGTGATCCGGGAAGTAACCCAGACCATGAGTTTCTCGGCGCAAAAAAAAGGCCTGGACCTGTTTTTGAAGCTGGACAAAAGACCGGTCCTTTTTTCTTTCGATAAGGACAAGATCGCCCAGGTCTTAAGCAATATTTTCAGCAACGCCATCAAATTTACCGATAAAGGGGCGATCACGCTCTCGACTGTCTTCGAAGAGGGGTATGTCCTGGTTTCCGTAGAGGACACCGGCGTTGGCATCAGGCGTGAAGATATCCCCAAGCTCTTCCAGAGATTTTCTCAGATCAACGACCACGGTTATCGCAAGACCGGCGGGACCGGGCTGGGGCTGGTGATCTCCCGCGAGATCATCAAACAGCACAACGGCGAGATCTGGGTCGAGCCTGCAGCCGGAAAGGGCGCTATCATACGTTTCCGATTGCCGCTGAGGGATGCAGGCCGTTCCAGCGCATGAGGGGTGCGTTTTTCGCCAAGAACGCGCCGGACCATCGCTAAAAAACCGTCAACAAGGACCTATGTCGAAAAAGATATTGATCATCGACGATGAAGTCGATATCCAGAAGC
>JAQUOM010000126.1 GCA_028717105.1 Candidatus Omnitrophota bacterium | reverse complement strand
ACGGCTCATTGAGATGCAGAGAGATCTGCTTAAGGATGTAGAGTAACATGCCTCAACGTCTCGGCGTTTCAACGTCTCCAGTTAAAACTCAAGAGCTTGTTGTCGCCACAAAGAACAAGAAAAAGCTCGAGGAGATCAGGGAGCTTTTAAAAGACCTTCCTGTTCGTGTTTCGTCCCTTGCGGATTATCCCGACGCGCCCCGTATTGTCGAGGATGGCAGGACGTTCGAGCAGAATGCGTTAAAGAAGGCCGCTACCATCGCCCTGTATACCCGTCAACTCGTTTTAGGCGAAGATTCGGGGCTCGAGGTGAAGGCTCTGCATAACCGCCCCGGGGTTTATTCCGCGCGCTATGCCGGCGAGGATGCCACAGACCCGAAGAACAACCGCAGGCTTCTTTCGGAGTTGAGGGGCGTGCCGATGAAGAAAAGGGGCGCGCGATACCGCTGTGCCGTGGCCCTGGCCGACGGCCGGGGATTGATCGGGGTCGTCAGCGGCGCGTGTTCCGGAAGGATCGCGTTAAAGCCGAAAGGGACGTTTGGGTTCGGTTATGATCCGTTGTTTCTCATTGATAAATTCGGAGAGACCTTCGCCCAGCTCGGCCCCGGGATCAAACACGCGATGAGCCACCGTTATCGCGCCCTCAAAAAAGCCCGCCGCCTGATCCTGGAATACCTTTCACGGAATGCCTAATTCCGAAATCCGAATGACGAAATAAATCCAAATTTATCCAATGACTAAAGAATTTGTCATTGAGGTATTCGGTATTTATTGGGCATTAGATATTAGGAATTCGGAATTTGTGTGTATTTTAAGGCGCGATGTTGGAGAAGAAGCCTTGAATTTTATTGAAGATGTTTTTGGTGATGGGCTGCAGTTTGTATTGCGGTTTTTCGATGCTCCCCGTGATGCTGATCGCCGTCATGCCGCCTGAGGCCTTGATAATGTCTCCGATAGGGGATTGCCCGGGGCCTGTCGTCGGGGCCTGGGTCACCGCCACGAGATCAAGCGTCCCGTCAAAACCGATCTTTCCGCGCACCAGAAGTTCCGCGTCCTGCCCGATGAGCTCCAGGTTGTCTGTCAGGATCCATCCGTCCCTCACAAAAAAATCTCCGGTCGCGTGGCTGAAAGAGAGGGTATTAAAACGCGGCACAAAGATAAAATTGCCCAGCCCTTTGAGCGGGTTGAATTCCCAGATGTTGCCGTTTCTGATGAAGAGCTGGCCCTGCCCTGTGATCGACTTCGTGTCGGCGCCTGACCCGCTAGCCACGGCCTGAAGATCGAGGGTGCCGTAGAACGTCTTGTCTTTCATGTTAGGGATGTCGTTTTTCAGGAGGTTTAAGTTCAGGGCCTTGATCTCTCCGCTGAGCGTATAAGGGAGCGCGGAGGTCTTTAGGTCCAGGCGGCCTTTGACAGTGCCTTTTCCGTCGTAGGCGTTGAAGTCCAGGAAGTTAATAAAACCCTGCCGGCTCCTCTGCGTGTAGTTCAAGGCGATATTCTTGACGGTGAAGCCGCGGACCTGTAGTGCGTCGGCGGTTGCGGTGGAGGAGACTGTCCAGGATTTCCAGTCCCGGACTGCCCCCGAGACGTCCGTCTGGATATGGCAAAGCCCTGAAAACGCCCAGGGCTTTTCGAAAAGGGCCTTGTCCGGCAGCCATTCTTTAAGGTCGGGAAGGTTCACGTCGGCAACGGCATTGACGTGCAGGGTGTTTTGTTTTGAGTCCCATCGGCCGTAAGCATCCAGGCGTGATTTTTTGAAGCTCATTTTTAAAGATGAAACGTCGTAGATATCGCCTGTTTTCGTGAAGCGCGCCGTGGCTGAAAAGTCTTCGCTTGAGGCGTCTATATCGCAGGTCGAGGTTTTAAAACCAGCCAGTTTCCCTTTGAGAATAAAGGTCCGGTTGAGGAAGGACGTATTTTCCAGCTTCCAGGAGGCTGTTTCATTTTGCGTGTCAAATACGATCCGTCCGGCCCCGGCTTTTAAGGCCATATCGGGTTGACGGATATGCAAGACAGGCTCCCGCAGGGAGGCTTCGCCTTGCACAGAGACTTTTTTCTCGGCGATGTTTGATGTGAGGTGAATGTTTGCATCTGCTTCGCCAGAGGCTGTTTTCACCGGGATCTCAAATTGTTTTTTTAGGGCCGGCAGGAGGCTGGCAAGGGCCACTGTCCCGGAGGCCTGCAGATCGAGGACATTGTTTTTAAGCGAACCGGCGACGACGACGGTTGTTCCTAATGTTTCGGCGGTCAGATGGGCCAGGATGACGGCCGCATTGTCGAAAGATGCCTGGGCCGAGAGGATTTTCATTGTTTGAACAAAGGGAAGGCCTTCTGCATCGCCCGATGCGATGTCCAGGCGGCCTTTGTATGTCGTTTGTTTTTCTTGTGCCGATGTCACGGGATACGGGATTTGAGCTTCCGCATGAATGGATCCATTGACCCCGGAAATTTTTATGTCGCCTGTTTGCGCATCGGAGTCCCTGATTGCAAGGTCGGAGACGATGGTAATGACGTCTTCTTCCATCCGGACATCAGCCTGCGCGCCGGCAATATGGATTTTGCCTGAGAGAGGAGTTTTTGTGGCGACGGTGGCCTGCAGGAGGTCCATGTGTCCTTCGCCCTTGACGTCCGGTCCATGGTCCGTCTGGGCCGAAAAAGAGAAGTTGATGTCCATCTCGGCGCCGCTGAGAAAATAATCCCGGTAGCTTGCTTCTAAGCCTTTGGCGTGAAGTTGGACCTGGGATGAGAGGGTTTTGAGTCCGTCGAAAGTGAAGTCCGCTTCCAGTGAATCAATGATCCCCCGGGAAGGCAGGTGCGGCACGGCCGGGAATTCATCGAGGTAATTTTTGATGTCAAAGTCCTTTAGGGTGATATGCCCTTTAAGCCCCTGTCCGGAAAAAACATAGTCGCCATTGATGGAGACGGATGTCGTCAGGTTGTTTTTTGTCACTTCACCGGTAAGCGTTAGGCTGGCCCTGGTGAAGCCTATGCGCGCATTCGCGTGTTTTATGCGCACGTCGGCGCGGTGAGGCGGTTCTTTTGTCTCGTCCGTCCAGCGGACAGAACTTTCCGTTATCTCCACATTCTTGACGAGGATGGCCGGCGCGGCCGCCCCGGTTTTTTGCGATTTGAACTTGTCTAAAAGATAGCCGATGTTGAGCGTGCCGTCGTTCCGGCGCCTCAACGTCAAGACGGCCTGGTCGATGGTGAGGGCAGGGAGGATGATTGTCTTTTTCTTGAGGAACGGCCAGATGAGGAAACTCGTTGAGAGCTCTTTGACTTCAAGGAGGGGCTCTTGTGGCGAGGTCTTGTCATAGACAATGAGATCGCGGATGACCAGGCCTTTCAAGATGTTGAGGCGCAGATCTCCTATCGTGGCCGGGGATGACGTAAAGTCAGAGATTCCCTGGAGGATCTTCTGGCGAACGACTCTTGGCAAGAGGACGGCGTTAGCGTAGTAAAGTCCCCCTGCCAGGACGGCTGCAAGGACAAGAGAGATGATAAGAATGACGGCCCATTTTTTCATAAGTCCCTATTATACCATACCTCTGGGAAAGTGTTTGAAAACACCCCCTTTTGGATGATACAATGAAACACCTTTAGGGTGTGGGTTTAAGCGAGAAAGGCATTTCGCCCGCCGTTGGCGGGCTCAATGCCGATTTGAGGATTTGCAGATGATGGCAAATCGGGGAGTAGCTCAGCTTGGCTAGAGCACTTGCTTTGGGAGCAAGGGGTCGTGAGTTCGAATCTCACCTCCCCGACCAATTTTTTCGACAAGGAAAAATTGGCCGCGTACTTGAACGAGCGTTAGGCGCCTAAGCGCCGCGGCCCGACAAGGGCCGTAGCGGGTAAAAGTGCCGACAACCCGAATGTTTTGCATCAGAGGGCATAGTCGTATTTTCAAATGCGCCTGTAGCTCAGTCCCTCGGCATCTGCCTCGGGACTTCTTCGACAAGCAAAAGATGCTTGTCTCAGTCGTTGGTTTAGAGGAATCTTCGCTGCAGAATAGAATAGACAATTTAAATGCGCCTGTAGCTCAGTCCTTTGGTATCTAACCAAAGGACTCCCTCGGGAAGCAACAGATGCTTCCCTCGGTCGTTGTTTAAGGGGAATTCTTCGCTGCAGGATTGACAATTTAAATGCGCCTGTAGCTCAGTTGGATAGAGCATCTGCCTTCTAAGCAGAGGGTCGCCTGTTCGAATCAGGCCAGGCGCACCATATTTCACTCATGAAAAAAGCGTTTAAGATTATTTTTATCATCGTTCTCGTCGCGGTCCTTCTTTTGGCTGCCGGCCTGGCGTACGTTGTGCTCAATGCCCGCGGGATTATCCTGCCCAGACTGGAAAAGAGCCTGGGGGTTTCTGTGAGCGCTTCGGCCATCAGGTTTTCCTGGCCTCTTGCGGCGCAGATGGACGACTTGACTGTAGGCCAGACGATCAAGGTCAAAAGGGTGGATGTCGTGCCGGGTTTCACGGGTTTAT
>JAQUOM010000125.1 GCA_028717105.1 Candidatus Omnitrophota bacterium | reverse complement strand
TGTTATGATGCGATGGTGTGGGCGTATATCGTTTTGTTCCGTCCGCGCCTCCTGGGCCGGATGGTCCGTCATTTTCCCCTGTTTTGTGCTGCGGCCGCGAGGGCTTATCGTCAAAGGGGCCGACAGCGTAAAGGGCCCGGCGCGGATGCGCCATTTTTATGAGCCGCCATTTGCAGAAAAGAGAGAAAACGGTGTGTTCGGTCGTCTTGCGGCCGTATTGCAGCAATGCCTGTGTTTTTTGCAGGCCCCTCTGGCAAGATTCCCGCATGTCCAGAAAAGAATGGCAGGAACAGCTTGCGGATGCCTCGCGTGCCTTGAAAGAATTCCGCCGGGAGGGGTTTGAGAGAATCGACGTTTCCGGCGGAGATCCTTTGGAATTTTCCGGCCTTCCCGCGTTCATCCGGGAGGCGAGGCGCCTGGGATTTCGCTGGATCCGCGTGTCCACTAACGGCGTACGCCTGGCCGATAGGTCCTTTGCCCGCAGGCTCCAGGCCGGCGGTGTCGATGCTTTCCGTATTCCGCTCTACGGCGCCGACCCCGGCGTCCACGACAGGGTGACGCGTGCGGCCGGAAGTTTTCGGGCGGCGGTCCGGGGGATCAAGAACATCAAGAGCGGCGGTTCCTCCCGTGTCCTTTTGACATCGCTTCTTTTACAGCAGACCAAGAACGTCCTGGAGGATACTTTCGATTTGATGTATGCGTTGGGATGCGACGATCTGTATTTCGCGCCGGCTTTTGTTTCGAATGACGATTACAGTTATTATGTCCCGCAGAAATTTCAGGGCCGCTACTGGCGCAGGCTGCTCAGGCATGCGCTCCGGCGGCGCCGGCCGGTCCGGTTTTGCGACGTCCCGTTCTGCGTGCTGGGGTTCGATACCGATTTGACCGATAACATGCAAAAGCCGGCGTTCCTGGGGAGCTATTTTCAGCCGTCCGGCGGCCAGAAGACGGTGGTCCCCGATTTGCCGCGGTACCGCAGGAAGATCAAGGTCAAGATCTGCGCTCACTGCGCCGCCGCCGGCAAGTGCGACGGGTTTCTTGTGAACGATATCCTTCGTTACGGCATCGGGAACCTGAAGCCTGTGCGTCCGGACAAGCGCGCCGGCGGGCAGACCCTTGTGATCCCCGCACATAAACGTTCTTGAAGGATTTCAGAGACGATGGAGTTCCGTTATTCCCAGGAATTCAAAAGGTTTGTCGGCGGCGAAAAGAGGCTGAGCGCGATCGTCGCCGGGGCCGGGGCGGGGCATGAGAAGTTCCGGACATACGCGCGCACGAGGTTTTTCATCTCGCGGGCCATCACGCAGGCGGGCACGATCCTCGACATCGGCTGCGCGAACGGATTTTTGATGCGGTGTCTCCAGGAGTGGTCGGGGCACAAGCTCGTCCCTTACGGCGTCGACCGCGATCCGGCCCTCATCCGTCAGGCCAGGGCCCTGTTTCCCGGCCGGGCCGAAAATTTTGTCGCCGCCGACCTGGTTGATGAGCCGGACATAAGCAAAATCTGGCCCCGCCGGCGCTTTGATTATATTTATTGGAATGTCTGGGATAATTATGCTTTTGGGCCGGAAAGCAGGGTTGAGCTTCTGGGGCCGTGTTTTCGCCGGCTGAGGCACGGCGGCCGTCTCATTCTTGGTTTTTATGAGTCCGACAAAAATAAAACGGAAAAGATGAAGTATCTCGTCGATCTCGGGTTTACGCGGTCGTTGAGGAATCCTTATCATCGCGATCACGGCGAGGTTATTGTCTGGAAAGATGCGGGGGTGGATTGTTGACGGCGGCGGGCGTGTTGCGGGATATCTTTTTTTACGGCTGGATCCCCTATTTCATCTTCCTTGCGGCCGCCTTTGTTAAGGCGGCCTGGGGCAGCCTTCCGGTTTTCCGGGATCAGCTCAAGGGTGTGACGCGGCGGGATGCGCTTATGCTGGTCCTTCTGATGGCGGCCGGCTTTGTTTTGATGGCCCGGCATTCGTTCCATATAGACCTGGATCCTTACGGGTGGGGATATATCGAAGATGGCCTGGCGATCAAAGACAGGCTTTTATTGAAATTCCCCGCGCGGTTCGACCTGGCCGCCGCCATGCATGTCCCCGGTTATTCGTTCTTCTTGTCCGTCCCGCTCATCGTTTCGGAAAGCCTGACAGCGGTGTCGTCGTTCAACCTGGCCGTCAGCGTCCTTACTATCGGTTTGGTCTATTTCGTGTCTTATGCCCTCACCGCAGATCGTATCGCTTCTGTCGCGGCGGCAGGGTTGCTTGCCGTTTCGACGCAGCACATCGCTTACAGCGGCTACGAATTCCCCATGCCGGTCTCCGTGTTTCTCGTCGGGCTTGAATTCCTGTTTTTGATCTGTTTTTTGAAGACCAGGCAGAGGCCTCTCGGCCTGGGCCTGCTTTTTCTCTTTTTCATCACGATCAACATCAAGCCGGAGAACTCCATTTTTTTGCCTGTCCTTCTGTTCGTTCTCTTCAGGGAAGCGAAGAACGACAAGGGGTTCCGGGACGCGCTGAGAGGGTACCTTATGCCGGCCGTCCTGTTGAGCGTGGCGACGCTGATGTTCTGCTCCGGTTATTTGCTCAACTGGTGGAAGGTCCAGGCCGCCTGCATCTCCGGCGTCTATTACGGCCGGAGCGTCCCTTTTTCCGCGGTTGATTTTATAAAGAACTTCGGCCTTTTTCTGTTGCGGACAGGAAGCATGCCGCTGTGGGCGGTCGCAGGCCTCGTGCTGATCCAGTCGTTTCAAAAGACGGGCCGTGCCATGAATCTGGCGGCAGGGTGGGCGTTGGCCGGCCTCGTCCCCTTGGGTTATTATGCGCAGGTCAATGCCGAATGGCAGATCTTGCAGGTGCTTGTTCCTGTTTTTCTTGTGATGGGATATGTGGTCTCGAAAGCCCTTGAACTTTTTTTCCGTCGGAGTTGGATAAGGCTTATCCTGGTTTTTTCTTTATTGTCCTTATTGGGCGTCAAGGCCGACAGCGACCTGGCTCCCCCGAAGGCGTTCTCCTGGAAAGATATCCAAAAGGATTTCCCCGTCTGTTCGGCCCAGGACTGCATTGTGACGCTCAGGACCAGCACGTCCAAAACAGCGCTCGAGTTCCTGTTTCCGCGAAACAGGTGGCTTTTTATCAATGAGGCCGGTTTGGACGATGCTCTTCGGAGCTGCCGCGGCAAGGTCTATTATTTCAACCCGGTGGTTTACGGCCTTCTTGAAGAAACCGATCGGCAGACCCTTGTGAATGCCGAGGCCGAGCTTTTGCGCAGGTTTCAGGTGGGAGAGAGGGTCGGCCCTCTTGAGATCTTTGAGCTGAAACCCCGCCGCATGTGAGCGGCGGAGCCCGGTCCCGAACCAAACTTATCGCTTCGCAAAATACGCTACGCAGTTGGTTCGGGATTGCCGTGAACCGATGGCGAAATGTTCTCTATGAAGTGCCCCGTCTGGTTCACGGCAGAGTTGACAAGACCTGAGGGCCATAATATAATCCATGGCAGGCAGGACAATGACGTCTTGCCGAAGAGCGCTTTGTGCCTGTCGGCGACGAAAGGCACCAGGGCATGACGATGAAGTCAGCCAAAAAAACAGATCCTTTGGAGTATCTGTGCGTTTCCTGCGGCGCCCCGACCACGTCGAAAGGGCACCTGTGCACGCCCAGGAATATCGCGGGGACGCCCCGGTGCGGATTCTGCGGAGGCGTTTTTGAAAATCTGCGCCACTCCTGCAAATCCGGGCCCGGGGAGACTTCTTTTGTCTGCGCTCTTTGCGGCAGGACAGCAGCCAGCGAAACAGAGTTATGCCATCCGGTAAGCATACGTTCGCACCTATGCGGCGTATCTCCCTCCAGATAACGTCTTTCCTTGGCGAATAAGATTTTAGACAACGAACAAATTGCGGGAAGAGAATTTTCCGTCTGTCGTGAGGTTGATGCCCAGCTTGTTAAGGCCGACCTGGTCGCCGGGGGTGGGGATGTGGGTCATGTGCACTTCACAATCGCGCAATTCCGTCAATTTTTTCATGGCCAGCTCGGCCGTGTGATTGGTTGTTGCGCCGATCGAAAGGGCGATCAATGTTTCCTGCAGGTCCAGGCTGGTTGATTCCAGCCGCAAGACCCCTTCCTTGAGCTCTGAGATCTGATGGATGATCTGGGGCGAGAGGAGGAGGATTTCGTCGGGGATATGGGCGAGCGTTTTAATGGCATTCAGGATCAGGCTTGAGGCGGCGTGCATGAGCTTTGTGTTTTTTCCCGTGACGATTGTGCCGTCGTGCAGGCGGATGGCAGCCCCGCAGTAAATCCCCGCGTTACCTTTGCCCTGGGCCTCGGCCTGTTGCGCCGCTTCCCGGGCCGGCTCGACGATCGACCTGTCGGTGACCTTGAGGCCTAATTCTTCCATCAGAGACATGGCCCGGTCGACCGTCGCCTTCTTTTCGACCCCCATGAGATATTCCGTATTGTAACGGAAATAGCGCCTGATCAATTCCTGCTTGGAGG
>JAQUOM010000124.1 GCA_028717105.1 Candidatus Omnitrophota bacterium | reverse complement strand
CAGTGACAAGCAGAGGAAGACGGTCCTGGATGATATTGCCGTCGGGAATAAGGAAGCGAAGCTGGCCGTCGGCGGCGGCGTGCCAAAAGACCTGCGCCGGGGTTTCTATGTCGAGCCGACCATCTTTGTCGATGTGGACAACAGCATGCGTATCGCCCAAGAGGAGATATTTGGGCCCGTTTTGTCGGTCATCAAGGTCAGGGATGTCGAGGAGGCCGTGCGTGTCGCCAACGACACGGTGTACGGCCTGGCGGCCATGGTCTGGACAAAAGATGTGAATAAGGCTGCGACGGTGGCCAGGAGGCTGCGCGCGGGAACGGTCTGGGTCAATACCTTCGGCGGATTTTATAACGAAGCGCCCTTCGGCGGCTACAAGCAGAGCGGTTTCGGCCGGGAATTAGGCAAAGAGGGTCTGTGCGAATTGACGCAGGTCAAGCATGTCAATGTCGATCTGACGCCGGGCGGCAAGACTTTGGTCGCTTCTTGGTTTAATGTATAGGGCATAGAATGGAGAAATTCCAAACCCCCAATTTCCAATGAAATTTGAACATTGTTTGGAATTTGGAGTTTGGTGCTTGGAATTTAATGTGCGGCTTATGACCAGGGAAGAGGAGTTTCTATGAAAAAAGTATTGTTCATCATGCCTCCGATCGGTGGGTGGGCGACACACGGGGTGATCAAGGCGCCCAACCAGTATTATGCCCAGCTGGCGGCATATATCCGGCAGAAACAATCCGGAGAGCCTTTTGTCGTTGACGCCCGCGCGCTCGATCTAACCTATGACGACATCAAGGCCAAAATCATGGAGATAAAGCCGGACCTCGTCGTTTTGGGCGATATCCTGCATTCGACAGGCGGCCTGGCGGTCATTTGGCATTTCAATAAGACGGCCCAGATGGTCAAAGAGGTGAGCCCCCGGACCAAGGTGGCCGTGGGCGGCTTGTGGTATTCGGCTCTCTATCAGGAAACGCTGGAGGAGAATTCGGCGATCGACTTTGTCCTGGTTGGGGAGGGTGAGTTGACGCTGGATGAGCTGTTGCGCAGGCTTGAAGAGAATAATGCGGATTATTCCCGCATCCCCGGCCTGGCATCCAGGAGAGCCGGCCAGGCGGCGGTCGGGCCCCACAGGGAATTGATCAAGGATATCGATATTCTTCCTTTGCCGGCTTACGACCTTTTTCCCATGGAGAAGTATGTCGCGCACACCTATTGGAAGAATTTCTGCGAGCTTTTCACCAGCCGCGGCTGTCCGGGCGGTTGCTCTTTTTGCTACGAATGGAGCCAGTATGACCCGCGTTTCCCGAAGGATTTTATTTCCTGGCGTTCGCATTCCGCCGGCCGGATCGTGGAGGAGCTGGAGGTCCTGACGAAAAGATTCGGGGTCAAGACCGTCGTATTCCAGGATGACGCCTTTAACGTGAACTACGATGTGGTAAGGGACGTCTGTAACGGTATCCTCGAAAAAGACATTAAGATCAACTGGGTCATTCTCGGCCGCGCGGATGACTGGTCGCGGCAGGAAGACCTGATCCCTTTGATGAAAAAGGCCGGTATGTTCATGGGGCTGGTCGGTATCGAGGTCAGCGATGACGCCGAGCTTTCCAGGATCGGCAAGGGGGTTACGGTCTCGCAGATCAAGAAGACCGTGGACGTCCTGCGCAAGAATGACATTGCGACGATCGGAACGTTTATGATCGGTTTTGACGATGACACGGAGGAGGCCATCAAGAAACGGTTTTCGTTTGCAGACCAGGTGGACCCGGATATCTTTGCGCTGCAGTTTGTGACGCCCGTGCCTGGATCCCCCTTGTGGAAGAAACTTGTCAAAGAGGGGCTCCTCCATCCCGGGAAGATCGATTTGAAGGCCTGGGATTTTCAGCACCCTGTGGTTCCGACGAAGCACCTTTCGGTCGAAGAGGTCGGGCGCCTGGGTTCCTGGTGCATGAGGGAATTTTTCTCCCGGCCGCACCGTATCCACAGGATCATGAGCGGTCATTATTCGGACCTGGCCAAGCTGTGCGTCAAAGATTTTATGGCGAATATCTCCAGATTCGAAGCGGCAGCCACTAAAGGAGATTTGTATGTCTGATCATGTTACGCTTGCCTGGGAGAAAACGACGGAAGAGCGTTTTAAGAAGATGTTGTCGAAAATGCCGATCTTTCATCGTCATATGACGGAGGTCGCCGCGACCGAGAAGGCGGAAAACAACGCCAGGGCCCGCGGATCGCGTACCGTCGAAGAAGAAGACCTGATGCGCGCGATGTTCTCGGAGGTGCCCATGCAATTTTATTCCTTGATGATCAAGCTTTTGGACGACGTGAGTTTTGATTACAAGAAGTACGGGCTCCCGGCCCGGAATGGGACGTCTTAATCCCCTGACGCGCTGGGTTTTGAGGAGGCGCCGGATGGAGATGAACAGGCACACCATCCTTATTGCGGCACATGACGCAGAATCTTTGAAAAAAGAGATCATCCGCTGGGGCGAAGCGCCCTGGTGGCCGAAAAAATCCTTGATGAGGTTTGAGCGTCTTACTTCAGGCGCCGTCAGCCCGGGCACCCGTTATCGGCAAAAGGTCGAGTTGCCTTTTGGGCCGGGGTGGAACGTGGAGGTCGGGGAGATATCGGACCGCGGCATCAAGCGGCGTTTTTTAGACGGGATGTTCCGGGGGTAAGAGACCGTTTGTTTCGTGCCGTGTCCGGAGGGCATGCGCGTGGATTACGAAATGTGCTGTGAAGTCTGCGGCGCAGCCAACCGTTTATTGTGGCCGGTGATCTTCAGGCGTCTGCATGATCGGAATATCGAAGCGATCCTGAAAGGGTTGAAGATTTTTATGGAGAAGCCATGAAGGTTGCCGTTATCGGGTTGGGCGCCATCGGCGGGCTTGTCGCCTGCTATCTGAAGTCCAAGGGGATCCCGGTCATCGTGGTGGGCCGCCCGGAACAGAAAGAGGCGGTCGAGAGGGAAGGCTTTGTCATTGACGGTGTGCGCGGCCGCTGTGTCGTTTATGTGGACGTCAAGATGCGCCTTGAGGAGCGGGTGGATCTGGCGATCGTGACGGTCAAAACGCAGGATATCCGCGACGCGATCGACAAATCCCGTCCCTGTCTGGCCGGAACGGACATCCTCTCCACCCAGAACGGCGTGCGGGCGGACAAGCTTTTAGGGTTGATGCTGGGAGAGGAGAGGATTATTTCGAGCATCGTCATGTTCGGTTCGACGTATGTTCCCTATAACAAGGTGGTCCATAATTTCGAAGGTAACTGGCTTATCGGACGGCCGTATGGCGCCAACGACGATAAAGTGAAAGAGATTATTGCGTTTCTGTCGCCGGCTTTCCCCGCGGTCGAGGTTGAAAATATCCAGGGGATGAAATGGACGAAGATTTTTCTCAACTCCGGGAATTCGTTGCCAGCCCTCCTGGGCAAGAGTGTCCAGGAGACATACGGGAACATGGAGATGTGCAAGGTGGCCTTGCGGCTCCAGAAAGAAGGGTTTGACCTTTTGGACAAATTGGGAATCACGCCGGCCAGCATGCCTGAATTTGACGTCGAAAAACTGAGAGGCCTGGCGCAGATGCCTCTGGATCAGGCGGCGCCTATTTTTTCCCAGATCATGGTGAATTTGAGCAAGGCCCCGTTGTACGGCTCGATCCTTCAGAGCATTCAGCGGGGGAGGGCGTCGGAGATTGATTATATTAACGGAGAATTCGCTAACCAGGCCAAGCTGCACGATTCCGAGGCGATCCTGAATTCCAGGATCGTGGAGCTGGTACACCAGGTGGAGCGGACAAAAAAATTCATGACGGAAGATCAGGTTCTTGAAGCCCTGCAAGTTTCATGAAGTGCAAAATATTGTTTAACGCGGATAGGCGCGAATCTAACGCAAATTATCGCAAATCCCAGCATGGGTCCGATTCGCGACCATTCGCGTTGGATGCGCGAGAATTTGCGTTGATATGTATTCCAATGGATTGTTGTCTTTAGCTTTTCAGAGATAGGGGTGCATGATGGAAGAAAAAAAACAGACATTCGGGATGCTGCGGCGGAAACTTCGGGTGAAATTTTTCCGCCTGCGCGCGACCGTCACCAAGAAGGAAGGGTTTTGTTACCATCACTACGAGGTGGGTCAGCAGTTTACCTTTGAAGATTTTACTCATCCCGAGAAAGATTTTTGTCTGGGCGCGGTGCATGCGATGTTCCCGGCGATGTACGCCTTGACCTTCGGCGCCGAGTTCCCTTTTATGGAAAACACGCGGTCTCTGCGCACGACCTGTCCGGACGGAAAGAAGGTTGAATTTTTGATCGAGGTCATTGATGAGCAAGGCAACGTGGTGGCGAAGCCCCGGAGTGCGGCGCCCGGCGGTCCTAACCCCAAGGCCATGGATATTGAAGTCAAGGAGTGTACGGGCAAGTGTCATTACGGTTATCAGATCGGAGATAAGATCCGCCTCAAAGGGCTCAAGTGTCCCGAGGGCTTTTGCGGGGCGG
>JAQUOM010000123.1 GCA_028717105.1 Candidatus Omnitrophota bacterium | reverse complement strand
AGGGTGCCCCATGGCCGACGCCAAACGAATATCCCGGGTAAAATAAGGAAATCCTTTTTCCGTAATAAGGATATTGGCGCCCTCGGCGTTGAACTCCAGGATCACATAAGACTTCTGGTTGGCGATCTTTCCCTTAACGACCAGGAACCGAAAGAGGCTGAAGAGGCCGGGCTCGTAAGCCTGGGCGGTAAAATTCACCTGCTGCAGCAAATTGCTATAGCTGTCCAACGGCGCCTGCTTCATGCCGCAAAGGATAACTTCAATAATATTGGCTTTCGGCTTCACGCTATACTGATAATCGTAAGCCAGCTCTTCGATCTTGAAGGGGATGTATTTTTTGATCTCGAAATTAATGCCTGCGGCCACTTCGCTGCGGGGAATATTCGGCATCTCAAAAAAACGGATGATAAGGTCTTTGGGCGGCAAAGAAATAACGGCCGTCGTGCTTTCCATCTTACTGTCGCGCAACCCTTTTTGCAGAAAAGCGATCAGCTCCATCTCCTGGTCCTTGAATGTCTCGAAGATATCCTCGGCAGGATGCGCCTCCATGTTTTCTGCGACAGGATAGGGTTGAATCAGCCAACTTTTAATCCTGCCGGAAGCCAGCTGCACAAAAGAGGTCCCCTTGGCCCCAAAATAAATTCCGGCATATTCTTTTCTAAACAGTTTAGCCAGCATAGGAAACCCGCCTCATCTGGTCTTTGCCCCGCGATGATTCGCCTTCAGCCATTTGTCGATCTCTTTCTTGTCAAAACGCCAGACGCCGCCGACCTTAATCCCGGCGATCTTGTTTTCATGAAGCCAGTTATAAATCGTCTGTCGTTTGAGCCGAAGGTAATTTGCCAGCTCTTCTACATCCATTAGACTATACATGATCTCTTCTGTTCTCCTAGATTCTTGTCTTCTGCCGGCAGCCGTACACACCGATAGGCAGATGGCCCGTTCAAACCGTACTGGGAATATTTCAACATAAAATTTTTACTTTGTCAATATTTTTTTATCACATTCATACTTTAATTTCTTTAGATTTACTTAGATCATAATTGATTTACTTACTTTATACCATTCCATTTAAAGCCATATACCCCTTCTTATTGGCAATGTCGTTGGGCAACGGTCACGAAGCCCGCCTGCCTACCAATGGCAGGTGCTACCGAAATACTGAAGAACGACCATAGCCGCCCGGATAGAAGCCGCCAACCGGATCCTTTGGCTGTGAGACCAAGAACCCGCGGCTGTTTATTTCAAGGGCCTCAACCCCTGCCGGGCCCTGTAAAAAAAGAAACCGCCGGCTTTCACCGGCGGCATCCGTGCTATCGCACCTTAAAACGACGCATCCAAAGAAATACTCCCTCTCCTACCAGTTCAGCTGGTAATTCACGCTTCCGTTCACCTGAAAGGTGGTGCTCGGGCCTGTGGCCGTTGCAGAACTCAAAACAGTGGCTGTCTTCACGGTCAAGGGGTTTCCCGACGGATCAAAAGACCAGGGTACGTTGACGTTCTGCGGCGTCGGCCTGACCACATAATTACCGGCCCAGCCGCCGCGGCGCGCCGCGTCCATCGCATAGATCACGGCGGCTTCTGTCTGATAGTAAGCTTTTGTCCGGCGGACATGTTGTTCGAGCAAGCGGCTGCTGGAAGAAACCACGGTCATCATGATCCCCGAAAGGACCGTGAACATGATGACAAAAATCAGCATGTTCACCATCGCCAGACCGCTCAAAAAAAACCTCTTGTGATGATTCATCTGCTGCCCCTTGCGGTAAACTGCCGAATACCCGGCATCGCAAAACGCTACTTTCTCAAAGAGATCTTGTGATCGGCACCCTGAGAAATCAGGACCACGTGCCCTTCCCGCGCCAACCACCCTACGCTCATCAAGATCAACTCACGAGGCTTATCGATATGCTTCACCATGACGGACAACAACGACTCTCCATGTGCATCAAGATAATGCCAAATCTCCCCTGCGACGATCCCGATCTCTGTAATCATTCCCCCACCCCCTTCATTTTGACTATACCGAGGTCTTTTTCCTTACAAAATGAACTCCGAGTCTGCGAAGGAAATTTCACACCGGCCCACCCTGACGGGGAATTTCCGAGCGCATAGACGACGAGCAACATTCATCCCTTCATTTTATCTTTATCGAGGTATTTTCTACCCCCTCTGATTCAAACTTCCGCACTGAGGACATGTGCTGATCCGGGAAGCTTTGGAGTCAAAATAAACATACAGACAAATATGACATTGCCATATCTGCTTCTCGGATATCCCCGGCTGACGCAAGGTCTTGCGCTGTATCGCAAGCCATAACAATAGGATGAAAAAAAGCCCTGTACTTAAATAATAACAGATAAAAAGAAAAAAATCAATTTTCAACATTGCCGGAGCCTGCCTCCCCCATGGCGGCGTGGTCAACGAGCAACGCCTGTCTCAACGAACAAACACGCGCGCCCTGATCATCGCAAAACAAAACGAACCGTCACCCACCGTTCCCGGGGCGCAACCCCCGGCTTAAAAACCGCATTGTTAATTTTCCCCTGGATAAAAAGATCCAGAAAAGGATCCCCGCTGCCTGATTCCTTCCTGCTCTTTACGACCCGGCCCGTCTTATCCAGAAAAACCTGAAAGACAATATAGCGGCTCAGGTCTTCCCTGGCGGCGGCGCGCTTCAGGTCGGAAAAATCAACCTGGTATAAATAAAACCCGTAATCCGACATGCCAAATACGATATCCTGGTCCGCGCGCCGGACACTCTTGTCCTTCTCTTTATCGAGCGCGGCCGCAAGGCGAGAACCACCCGCCTGAGCAAAACGGGCCTGCGGTTTAAGGGCGTCCCCTTCCACCTTCTCCGGAGATATCCGAGGATCGTTCTTCTCCGGAACAGAAGCATTAAAGGCGTTTCTTTTTTCAACGCCTTGCAATGAAGGCGGTAAAAAATCATACGGCCCCAGCACGGCCCCTGCATAGACCGCCTGCCCCTGGATCGCTCTCTCCCGGCTGACAGTGAAAACCGGCGTCACGAAAAAACACCAGAAAAAATGCCAACTCAACGAAAAAAACAATCCGGTTAATAAAAAACGGTTGGCTGTCATGTGCTGCTATTCATTGGTTGCGATGCTGATCTGCGCGACGCCGGCCCTCCTGGCCGCGTCCCAGACACGGACAAGTGTCTTTACCTGTGCGCGATCGTCGGCCTTGATCAAAATATGCCGGCCCTGCGCCGCCGCTTCCCGGAAAAAAACATCCAGGCCTCCTGCATCGACGGGACTCCCGGACCGATCCAGAAAAATCCTTCCGTCCTGCCGGATCACGACGACACGGCCTATTCCGGTAACGGGCGCGCTCGTGAGCACCTTTGGCAACGAAATACCCAGGCCCCTCTGAGGCAGGATCGCCCCCAGCACGATATAAAGAAAAAACAGGACAAGCAGGATATTGAGGAAGGCCAGAAGGGCGAACCGTAACGAAAAAGGATGATCGCAGGCCTTCACGATTGCATTCTCCTCTCCAAGAGAAAACTCAAAAGTTCACGACTCGATGTCTCTATATCGTCCTCCAGGGCCTTGGCGTGGACCGTCAGGAAACGATACCCCATGTAAAGGGGGATCAGTGTCACCAGGGCCAACAACGGCGGCAAAAGCATCCGCCAGACACCGCCGGCCACATCTGCCAGACCCGCCGATAACGACACGGCCTCTTTGGCCTGCAAAACCTGGAAGATTTCGGCCGTTCCGGCAAAAGTCCCCAGAAAACCAAGGAGCGGCAGGACGTCCAGGAGGGCCGACAATAGCGGCAAATTCTGTTCAAAAGAAGGTTTTTCATACCGCAGCGCATTATCCATGGCTTCCTTGATCTCGTCGCGGCTGCGGTCGTATTTGATGATCCCCGCGCGCAAGACGCGCGTCAAAGGGACATCCGCGTGTCCGCAGAGATCAATAGCTTCTTTGATCCTCTGGCGCTCGATCTTCTCAAAAATCTGCCTCATGAAAGAAACGGCGTCCAGACGAATGTCGAAAAACTGTTTGACCTTGCCAAAAATAATCGTAAACCCCAAAAGAGAACAAAAAAGAACAGGAATGACGGCCCATCCGCCCTGCCGCAATAGACCATTCTGTAGATAAAGAATAACAGCGGCCGCAAAACAGATACACAAGATGCATAATCGCAGTAATTTTTCTTTGATCATAAGGCCCCTCTTTCTTGGGATTTTGTAAAGGGATGCTCTTCCTCCAGACCCTTAAGCCTTTCCCTGGCATATTTTGCCTCGGGGACATTCAAGGAAGCGATCGTCACCAAAATCTTGTGCCACTCATCCCAGCGTTCCCGGTTTTCATAAATCCTGGCGACGCGCAACAGCGCCTTGGCGGAAACTCCTTCGTCTTTTTCGAACAGATAATAGACGTTCATATACTCTTCGAGGGCCCGGTCGGGATCGCCGGATTCTTCGAGAAGCTCGGCGATCAAAAACCGGATGTCTGCCGTCTTCCGGGCA
>JAQUOM010000122.1 GCA_028717105.1 Candidatus Omnitrophota bacterium | reverse complement strand
AGAATTTAGACTACATCCGCAACAAGACCCAGGAATTGAAGGCCCTCATGCTCTTAAACCAGCAGATGGTCGAGAACACGGCCAAGGAAGAACCTGTGGTCCAGACGTGGTTTGAGTATAGGTAAGAGAGAGCGGGGCGCAGGCAGAGAACAGAAGGATGAGGCCCATAGGAAAAATCAGGGGCATAAAAGACCTGAAAACGTATCAACTTGCCTCCCGGCTTGCGATGGATGTTTTTGAGATGACCAAAAAATTCCCCAAGGAAGAAACCTGTTCCCTGATGGATCGAATTGAGGAGATTTTCTCATCCGGTTGTCATCAAAATCCGCGAAGGTTCTGCCGGAAAGAGATGCGAACAGGTTTTCAGCCGGTATCTTAACGATGCTTTCGGCCCCGGTGAAGAAATGCGCGGATGGCTTGATTTTTCGAAGGATTGTGGTTATATATGTAGAGAGGAATGCGGTGTTCTCGATCAGAAATATGACGAGTTAGGTGCCATGTTTTACCGCCTTATTGGAAAATGGCATGGAGATAAAAATGCACAAGCATAATATTCTTAGAACATTGTTTTTTTCTCTGTTTTCTGTTCTCTGTTTTCTGCCTTCTGCGGTAGAGGCGAACATCGTCGTCCGCGCCGCTGTCGTCAATCCCTCCCATACCCAGAGCCGCAAAGTCCCTTTTAAGTCCTATCTTCCCAAAGAGATCAAGCCGGAGAACATTGTGGACATGGGCGATCTGGAGATCGCCTATGACCCGAAAGAATCCGCCTATTACGTTTACAAGGATTACGACCTGGCGCCGAGAGAATCGGTGGTTGTTGAGATTGAGATGGAAGATGTCTGGAAGGTCCCGGAGGGAGAGATCGCTTCGATCAGAGAAGAAGCGGACAAGGTCACCAAGCTTCTGGAAAATACGGATTATTTCGAGCGTGCCAAGTACCTTAAGCAGAGCATCGGCGATAAACTCGACCGGATCGAACGTACGCAGAATGTCGTGAACCCCAATCCCGGCGGCTATATTTCTGATTTTCGGGAGAACTTAAAACTACTGGAGACGGTCAAGACCGATCTCCAGGCTGCCAAGACCCTGATGACCGAGGCCAAGGAAGTGTCGCCCATGCTGACGTGGAAGTTGATCATTGCGGTCGTGGCCTTCCTGGGCGTCCTGGGATTGATCTTTTTCGTCATTTGGTTTAAGCAGATGAAAAGCATTTCAAACCTGACGGAAGATTTCAAAACCCCTTCGCAAGATATGCAGCCGGAGGCCTTGGCTCCGGAAAAAGGGGAAACATGGCAAGGGGAAGAGCAGAAGAAGTCCGATCTTTCGGACATTGAGCGGCGCCTGAAACAAGAAAAGAAATGAATTCATAGGCCCCTTTAGTCCCGTCTGAAAGTCGCGTTGGCCGCCTGGCCGCGACATAAGAATTTTACGGACTTGCCGTAACACGGCAAGTCCTTTTTCATCCCGTTTCCGTCACGGAGGCTGCGCGCGGCGGACCGAAAGCGGCCTTTAAGAGGCCGATTCTTATTGAAAAGCTTTTTGTGTTAGGCTATACTTAAGACGGTAAAATTGGCCCTTTTTCTCCGTGCGCAGCGAAATCCCGCATTGTCTCCCGTTATGCGGGACCGGTGCGGGGCAGATGACCCATTACAGGCAACCTGCCTATCGGCAGGCAGAAATAAGGAAGACGACCTCTTTTCAGGCAAAATCAAGGAGGATGGATATGTGTGCGTTAAGAACCGTTGTTAAGTCATTTTTGGCTGTGGGTTTTGTCCTGTCTCTTATAGGTTGTGAAACGATGGGCGAGAATACCAAGACAGGCGCGTTGGGCGGCGCCCTCGTGGGTTCCGTTGCCGGCGGCGTGATCGGCCACCAGTCGGGCCACGGGATCGAAGGCGCTCTTATCGGCGGTACGGTCGGGGCGCTGGGAGGGGGTCTGATCGGCCATTCCATCGACCAGAAGCGCACCAAAGAACAGATCCTGGCCGGAAAGGAAAAGCTTGGTATTTCCGATGTGATCGTCCTGGCCAAGTCGGGGATGACGGATGACGCCATTATCGCCAAGATCGCCGAGACAGGCTCCGTCTATAACCTTTCCGTAGAAGAAGTCACGGCCCTTCAGAAAGAAGGCGTCTCTAACCGCGTCATCAATTATATGATGGCGACGGCGAAGAAATAATACTTGACAATTTTTATCGGATATATAATAATCTATGCATAGATGCCTTAAACCAGTTACGAAAGGAGATTGTCATGAGACTCAGACCGCGTTATTTTCTGCGGGCGATAGCTCATTGCAAAGAGGGTTGTTGTCCAAGCCTATCTATGGTTCATCGGAGTTTCGGCCGTGACGATTTTGGAGCGAGACAAGGAGAGAGGACGCCGGCGTAGCCACAGCGCTACGCCAAGGATGAACGACGCAGTCGCAGCCCAAAAGCGGCCGGCCCCTTGGTTTCTAACCAAGGGGAAGGCGCCTTTTGACCGCCTGCTGCGTTGCTCCTCCTCGACGTACCACAGCGGGTACGCCATCGTCGTCGCGCCTTGCATGCGGCTAAAATCCGCTCTTCCAAAATCTCCGAAGACCATAGATAGGCTTGGACTACTCCCGGACACGAGCCTAAACTGTCCACGAGCGGCGGCCCCGTTAGAGACGAAGATACCGTATCCAGGCTCTAGCGGGGCTTCATCGTTTTGCGGGACATGTTGAGCCGAGATCAAAATGTCCCTGGGAGGCCGTGATTTTTTACGCCTTCGCAGACTTCCTCGTGAACGGGAGGCAGGGGGTCAAAAGAAGGGGGTCCTATGCGAGTCCAGATCGACAAGAACGGCAATATTATCATTTTTGATTTCAGCCCTGCCCAGGCTTTCAAGGTAGCGGTGCGAATGGAAGAGGATGGCATCCGTTTTTATGAGGACCTGGCCGGCAAGGTCAGGGACGCAGACGCCGGGCGGGAGATCGGTTTTCTCATTCAGGAAGAAAAAGAACATCTTAAGTTGTTCCAGGGGCTCCTCGACGCAGTAAAGAGCGGGGCCGAAGACGCCTTCGAAGAGGATGACATCGTTCAATATATTTCCTCGAAAGTTTTTGATGCCTCGCAGGAAACACAAGAGGCCTCGCGGATGGATCATCGCCATACGGCCATGGAAGAGGCGATGAATATGGAGAGGCGTTCCATCGTTTTTTATGAAGGATGCCTGTCCGGCTCCCGCGATTCCAAAACCAAGGAGGCCTTTACCAAGATATTGTCCGAAGAAACGAAGCACCTCAAGACTTTTGCAGAGCTTTTGCGTATCAAGTGTATCAATTCGGAAAAAGGATGCCTTCTTTAAAGATCCGTATCGGGCAGCCGAATATTTGATGTGTCGAGGAAACGGAAAATAAAGGTAGGCACGCCGGCCCTTTGTCTGAACGCTTGAAAATTTTTGCCATGGTGAGCCGGCAGGAATTTTCTCGGCAGGCTGCCGCAGAAAGCGGGGCGCCGGCCGTACCGATAAGGCCGGGTGTCAGGGGTTGATTTTCAGGGCGAAGGACTTATCACAGGAAAAATCAATGTGCGGAATCGTCGGATATGTGGGTAAAAAGGAAGCCGTACCGATCCTGATGGCGGGATTGAGGCGTTTGGAGTATCGCGGATACGATTCGGCCGGGATTGCCGTCGTTCATGAAAACAGGGTCTTTCAGCGCAAGGCCAAGGGGAAGATCCAGGATTTAGCGCAATTGATCGAGAAGAAACCCCTGCCGCAGGCTTCTGTCGGTATTGCCCATACCCGTTGGGCGACACACGGCGCTCCCAACGACATCAATGCCCATCCGCATGCCAGTTGCGACAAGAAGATCATGGTCGTCCATAACGGGATCATTGAAAATTACATGTCGTTAAAAAAATCCCTGGCGGCCCAGGGACATCGCTTTGTCTCCGAGACAGACACGGAAGTCCTGGCGCACCTGATAGAGAAATATTACAAAGGGAATCTGGAGAAGGCTGTGATCCGGGCGCTCAAAGACGTAGAAGGCAGCTTTGCCCTCGGCGTTGTGTGCGGCGACGAGCCCGGGAAAGTGGTTTGTGCGCGCCAGGACAGCCCTCTGATCGTCGCTGAGGGGCCTGGAGGCCTGTTCATCGCTTCGGATGTGCCGGCGATCCTGGAGCATTGCCGCCGCGTCGTCTATCTCAAGGATAAACAAGTGGCTGTGCTTTGCGGCGGGGAGATCACTCTTTTTGATTTTAACCACAAGAAGGCCGGCATCATATTCAGCAAGATCGCCATGGACGCCGAAAGCGCCCAAAAGGGCGGCTATCCTCATTTCATGCTTAAGGAGATCTATGAGCAGCCGCGCGTTTTAAAAAAACTTTTTTCCGCCGGCCGCCAGGAGATGAAGAAGCTGGCTTACCCTCGAGATACGCGGCAGATCGTTGTGGTGGCCTGCGGTACGGCTTATCATGCCGGCCTGGTCGGTAAATATGTGATAGAGTCTTTGGCGCGGCTGCCTGTTTGGGTTGATTTGTCGTCGGAATTCCGTTAC
>JAQUOM010000121.1 GCA_028717105.1 Candidatus Omnitrophota bacterium | reverse complement strand
CTATGAATTGGCCCGCCAGGGGATTGAGGTCGAACGTAAGGCCAGGTCGATCCGCATCTACGATCTTCGGATCAGCCGTCTTGACCTTCCGGATATCGATTTTTTTGTCAAGTGTTCCAAGGGGACATATGTCCGTCGGCTCGGCGAGGAGATCGGCGAGACGTTGGGTGTCGGAGGCGTGATCTCGCGGATCCGCCGCGTGGCTCTCGGTCCTTTCGGGATCACGGATGCGATTGCCGCCGAGGAGATCGATGAGAATTGTTTACGGGATTGGCCGAAAGGTTAAGGCCAGCGCCGTCGCTTCGAAAAAAGTGGTGACGGTCGGGGTCTTTGACGGCGTCCATCGCGGACACCAGCATATTTTGGCCCGGGTCGTCAGGGAGGCAAAGCGCCGGGGCCTGCAGAGCGCCGTCGTGACATTTGCTCTTCATCCGTCGCATCTGGTGCGCCGCCATGAGAAGACGCCGCACGTGATGTCTCTTGCGCATAAGTTGTATTACCTGGCCCGGGCCGGCGCGGATATCTGTTATGTTTTGGATTTTAACAGGGCGTTGGCCGGGATGGCCGCCGAAGGTTTTGTCCGTGATATCCTTATCGGACGCATGGGTATGGTCTCGCTCTACGTCGGCGAAGATTTTGTTTTCGGCCGCGGCGCGCGGGGAGACACGGCTTTTTTAAGACGTTTATCCCGCCTCCTGGGTTTTTGCCTTCATGTGGTTAAACCGCGCAGGAGCCATGGCGAGGTGATCAGTTCGACGGCGATCCGCCGGCTGATCGGCGCCGGCGATCTGGCAGCGGCCGAGGATTTGTTGGGGCGTCCTGTCGCGCTCCTGGGCCGTGTCATCAGAGGGGAAGGGCGGGGGCGCCTGCTCGGTTTTCCGACGGCCAATATCCACGCGGAACACGAAGTTCTCGTTCCCGACGGGATTTACGCGGCGTGGGCGTTGTGCGGCGGCCGTGTTTATCCTGCGGCGGCCTATTTGGGTATCAAGCCGACATTCTATCCGGCCGGGCGCCGGCGGCATATCGAAATTTTTTTGTTGGATACGAAACGCGATGTCTACGGCATGACGATGGAGATCCGTTTTGTGCGCAGGGTCCGCGGCGATCGCCGTTTTGCCGGCGCGCCGGAACTCTCGCGGCAGATCGCCAAGGACATCTCAAAGGCCAGGAACGTTCTTTCTGCATTTTCCAGGCCCGATCCCCTGTTTTTGTGAATCCCTCTGTTTTTTAACTCCCAAATTCCCTGGATATCCCGCAAAATTCCCCACAGTCTTCAAATTGCTGGTACATCATAAGTTTATAATAAATTATATAGAATAATTCTTGACAAGGTGGGGGATTCTTTTTATACTTTGGTTACGGGTGGAGCATAGTGGAGGGAAGTGGATAAAACATGTTTTACGGCGAATACGCTCATGGTATCGATAACAAAGGGCGCTTGATCCTTCCTTCGCGCATCAGGGAAGTGGCGAAGTCTCACTTCGTCGAGAAGTTTTACCTGACGCGCGGCCTGGATAAGTGCCTGTTTATGTTTTCCGAAGAGGAGTGGCGGTCGTCTGAGGCGAAATTCAAGGCCATGCCATTTACGCGCCAGGACTCCCGGAAATTCAATCGTCTTTATTTTTCCGGCGCCGTCGAAGTTGTGCCTGACAAGCAGGGCCGGATTTTAATCCCGAACTATCTTAAAGATTTCGCCCAGATCAAGAAAGATGTCGTGATCATCGGCGTCTCCAGCCGTGTTGAGATCTGGTCGAAAGAGTTGTGGCATGAGTTTTACAGTACGAATCTGGACTCGTTCGAAGAGACGGCGGAAAAGCTGATCGAGAACTTGTAACGCATGACCACGGAGGATGAAATGATCAAGGCAGAGACCATGGTGCCCCGCGTACAGGAGGATGTGAACAACGATCACAGGATCTTTTATCGTAATCCCCTGTATAACGTCAAAACGCAGATCAAGAACGTCAACACCGGAGAGAGGCTGGAGGCTTTCGTCAAGGATATCAGCGGTTCGGGCATGGGGTTGTCGACGTCGCGCGTGTTTTCGCCGGGGACGATTTTCGAGATTGCCATGGAGATCCCGGACGGTTTCGGCCCCCTGAAACTCCTGGGCCGCGTCGTCTGGTCCCGGGACGCGGATTTGCTGGGTGTGCGGACAGGGGTCGTGGTTTTGAACCCCAGGTTTATGTCTGTTTCAAGAATCCTGAAGATATTTTTCTAATGATGAAAAAAAGATAGCGCAAAATGTGGAGACCTTATGATATGGTCTCGTCATGGTGGAAACGCGGGGCTCTTGGAAGCGCAGGCCCGGCCGGAAGGAGGCGATGAAGTCATGAAAGATTCGCTTCATAAGCCGGTGATGGAAGAGGAGGTCCTTCGGTTCATACAACCGAAGGCCGGCATGATCGTTGTGGATGCGACGGTCGGCCTGGGCGGCCATGCGTTGTCGATCGCGCAAGGCCTTGCACCTTCCGGGCGCCTCATTGCGATCGATAAAGACGAGGAGTCGCTGCTTGCCGCCAAGGAACGGCTGGAGGGAGCCGGGGTCCGGTGTGATTTTGTCCGCGAGGATTTTCGTCATCTTGACCGTGTCCTGGATCGCTGCGGCATCGAGGCGGCAGATGCCTTCGTGTTCGACCTCGGTATTTCTTCTTATCAGCTGGATAATCCGGTCCGTGGGTTCAGTATCAGAGCTGAAGGGCCTCTCGATATGCGCATGGACCGCAGCAGTTTCATTTCCGCCTACGATCTTTTGAATAATTTGACGGAAGAAGAGATCGCTTCGATCTTGTGGAAATTCGGCCAGGAGAGGTTTTCTCGCAGGATTGCCAACGGGATCGTCCGGGCCAGGCAGGGAACTTCGATCTCTTCGACAAAAGAGCTGGCGGACATCGTTGTAAAAGCGCTCCCTTATAAGTTTCGTTTCCAGCGCATTCATCCGGCGACGCGGACGTTCCAGGCGTTGCGGATTGCCGTGAACAGGGAATTGGATTCTTTGGACGAGGCGCTCAAAAAAGCGGCGCTGTATCTGAATAAAGGGGGACGGATCTGCGTGATCTCTTTCCATTCCCTGGAAGACAAGATCGTCAAAGAAAATTTTCGTGAATTGAGCAGGACGGAGCGGTTTCGTCCGGTGTTTAAAAAAATCATGCGGCCCACTCCGGAGGAGATCTGCCGCAATCCGCGCAGCCGCAGCGCGAAAATGAGGGTCATCGAAAGGGTCAAATGAGGACATCGCGCTGCATCCTATATACCGCCGTGGTGACAATCTTGAGTCTTTTTTATGTGTTCCAGCAGACCGAGATCGTCAAGCTCGGATACAGGATTACCCGTGCCGAGAATGTCCTGGAATCCATGAGAGACCACAAAACGTCCCTGGAATTCACGCTTACCCGCCTGGAATCGCCCTTAAATCTGGACAAAAACCTGTTTTTGAACAATAATAAATATGAGATGGCGCAGAGTTTTAAGCTGGTCAAAGTGGCCCCAAGGCAGCAGGGGCCGCAGACAACCGTCCTGGCAAAGGCGGCGTCCCGGCAATGGTCATTGTTGAAGCGGTTGGCCAAGCATAATGTCTTTGCGGCCAGGCAGGCCGAAGCCAAAACGGTCAAGTGATCGCAAAGCTCCCTTCAGTCTCGTACTGCCGGATATTTTTTCCTTGTTGATATTATTGCCCTCTAAAAGGCTGTGACGCTTGAAGCCGCGGCCGTGTCGAGAAATGCGTTTCTGTTTTGGGGCTCAACGTTACCCTGTACCAGAAAGCCCCGGATTCCTTGGCTTGCCGGCAGGCAGGCTGTCCGGGGATGAAGGTGCCAGGCCTGCAGGGCTTTCGGTGCAGGATTTCGCTATGCATCGAGAAAAAAGATGTTACCGGCTTCTGCCGGCGGAACTTCACTATTCATCACATCGTTAGGGGGAGTGTTCCCTCTAACGGGGCCGACTTGAAGTGTTTTTAAAACTCAAATCTTCGCGGATCGCGGTCGTACTCGTCTTGTCTCTGGGCCTGCTTTTTGTTTTCCTCGTCCAGTTGTTCTCTATTCATTTTTTCCGTTCCGCATTTCTCCTTAAACTCGCATCCAAGCAGCATACCTATTATCTGGAGCTTGAGCCCAAGCGCGGCGGCATCTTTGACCGCAACATGCGGCCGATGGCCGTCAATGTGGCGACGTTCTCCCTTTATGGCGTCCCGCCGCATGTCACGGATAGGGAGCGTGTCGTCCGGGAACTGCATGAGGTCCTGGGGCTGGATGAAGATTTTGTGCGTGAACGGCTGAGCCGGCCCAAACAGTTTGTCTGGATCGCCCGTAAGCTGGATTGGGGCACGATGGAAAAGGTCCGGGCGTTGGGTCTGAACGGCCTGTATTTCCTTAAAGAAAGCAAGCGTTCCTATCCGCATGCCAGTATGGCTAGCCAGGTCCTCGGTTTTGCCGGATTGGATAATGTGGGTCTGGACGGCTTGGAATTGAAATATGATTCTTACCTGAAAGGCACCCCGGGATGGACGTTTGTCCTGCGCGATGCGCGCCAGAGGGACCTGGCGATC
>JAQUOM010000120.1 GCA_028717105.1 Candidatus Omnitrophota bacterium | reverse complement strand
CCTGGCGATCGCCGACACGCTCCAGCCGCCGATAGACGGCTATTCCCTGGTCCTGACCATTGACGAGGTCGTGCAGTATATCGCAGAGCGGGAGGTCGATAAAATATTTCAGAAGTATCGCGCCAAGGGGGCCATGGCTGTCGTTTTGGATGTCAAGACAGGGGAGATACTGGCCGTCGTCAACAGGCCCGCCTACGACTTGAATGTGCCGTCGTCTTATCCCGTGGACGCCCGGCGCAACAGGGCGGTCACGGACTATTTTGAACCCGGGTCCGTGTTTAAGATCGTGACCGCTTCGGCAGCCCTGGATGAAAACGTGTTTACGGAGACAGACACGATTTTTTGCGAGAACGGCGAATACCGCGTCGCCAACCATACCTTGCATGATGTGCATCCTTACGGAAAGCTGAGTTTCCGTGAAGTCATTTCCCAATCGAGCAATATCGGCACGACAAAGATCGCGCAGAAGATCGGTCCCGCAGCCGTTTACAAATATGCCAAGAATTTTGGTTTCGGCGTACAAACGAACAGCGGATTGCCGGGAGAGGTGGGAGGGGTCTTAAAGCCGGTCTCATCCTGGTCAAAGACTTCCATCGGCGCCGTCCCGATCGGGCAGGAGGTTTGTGTGACGGCCCTGCAATTGGCCGCGGCCGTCGCGACGATCGCCAATGACGGGCATTATATGAAGCCGTATGTCGTCGGAGCCATTATCGACAAGCAGGGCGAGGTGATCAAGGAATACGGCCCGGAGGAAGTCCGGCAGGTCATTTCTCCCGAAGCCGCACAGAGGATGCGTTCGATCCTTGCCAGCGTCGTTGAAACAGGGACCGGCAGGATGGCCCAGTCGAAATCTTACCGTTTTGCGGGCAAGACGGGTACGGGGCAGAAAGTGGAAGATAACGGGACGTATTCCCACTCGAAGTTCATGGCGTCATTCATCGGCTTTGCGCCTGCGGAAGATCCGCAGATCGCCATTGCCGTTATCGTGGATGAGCCGCGTCCTTATTATTACGGGGGTGTTGTTTCGGCCCCTGCCTTTAAGGCGATCGCCGAAGATGTTTTAAAATACAGGCAGATGAATCGCGAAAAGAACGTTGTTTCTTAAAAAGAGCTCGGGCAGGACGATGGATATGAACGCGTTGCTTAAAGGCGTGGATGTCAAGGCCGTCTCGGGGTCTCTGTCCGGCTGTGATATCCGGGACGTTGTCTCCGATTCCCGCCGCGTAGAGAGAGGTTCTCTCTTTGTGGCCGTGCGCGGTTCGCAGGAAGACGGCCATCATTTTGTGGAGCAGGCGGCCGGAAAAGGGGCCGCGGCCGTTGTCTTTGACCAAGAGTCTTTTTTTTCCGCCGGTCCCCATCAGGTTCCTTTGGTCCTTGTCAGCGATTCCCATCAGGCCCTGGTCCAGATAGCCAAGAATTATTTTGGCGATCCATGCGGCCGTCTGAAGATCGCGGGTATTACAGGGACGAACGGCAAAACAACGGTCTCCTATCTGGTAAAGAGCGTTCTGGAGAAGGCCGGCCAACCGTGCGGCTTGATCGGGACCATCGGTTATCAGGTGCGCCAGGATAACAGGACTCTGCAGAATACCACTCCGGGCCCCGTGGAACTCCAGAGGATTTTCAGGGAGATGGTCGATGCAGGCGATACGTATGCGGCGATGGAGGTTTCTTCTCATGCGTTGCATCAGGGCCGCGTGGACGGCATTGTTTTCTGTGCGGGCATTTTTACAAATTTAACGCAGGATCACCTGGATTATCACGAAGATCTCGAAGCATATTTTCATGCCAAGGAAAAGCTTTTCACGGGGTCCCTCGATACCGATGGCTGGTCGTTGATCAATGCGGATGACGCCTACGGGGCCCGCCTGATCCGTGACGGCCGGGGGCAGCTGTTGCGCTACGGCCTTTCAGGAGGCTGTGACGTGACAGCCCAGGATTATGAGGTGACGGCGCAAGGCAGCCGGATCACGATCGGGTGTCCCTGCGGCCTCTTCGAGATTCGCACAAAGCTTATTGGAAAGCATAACGTTTATAATATCCTGGCCGCTATTTCCCTGGGGGTGTCCCAGGGGATATCCGCGGAGCATATTCGCCGGGGTATCGAGGCGGTCGCAGCCGTCCCCGGCCGGCTCGAGAGGCTTGAGAGCCCCGCAGGATTCCATGTTTTTGTCGACTACGCCCATACGGACGACGCGTTAAAAAATGTTCTTGAATCTTTGCGCGCAATCGCCCATAATGGCAGAATTATCACTGTTTTCGGCTGCGGAGGGGACCGCGATCGTACGAAAAGGCCGAAGATGGGGCGTGTGGCGAGCGACCTGTCCGACTATTGCGTTGTGACATCCGATAATCCCCGCCATGAAGATCCCGAAGTGATCATACGGGATATCCTTAAAGGCATCGCCAAGGACAATTATTGTGTTGAGACGGACCGCGCCGCGGCCATCCGGAAGGCCATGGGCCTGGCCCGGCCGGGCGATCTTGTCCTGGTGGCCGGTAAAGGGCACGAGACATGCCAGGTCGTCGGCGACCGGGTCATCCCGTTTGACGACAAAGAGGTCGTCAGGAAGAACTTTTGACTCTGTATTCCGTCCCGTATGCGGGGCGGACAGGATCCTGCACATCGCAAGAGAGGACCATGTTTAGCCTGAAAGATATTTTGGATGCGACGGGAGGGACGCTTTGCAGCGGTACGCACAAGATGCGTTTTTCCGGCGTCTCCATCGACAGCCGTACGGTCCGGCCCAAAGAGATCTTTCTGGCGATTCGCGGACAAAATTTTGACGGCCACGATTATATTTCGCAGGCCGTCGGGCAGGGCGCCGCCGGCGTCGTTTTTTCCGACCCCGCCAAAGCGCCGTCCTTCAGGAAAGATGTTGCCGGCGTCCAGGTCCCCAATACCGTCATGGCCCTGGGGGCCCTGGCCCGTTATCACAGGGAACGCTTCGATATTCCCGTCATCGCCATTACCGGTTCCAGCGGAAAGACGACGACGAAAGAAATGGTGGCCTGGGTCCTGGGCGCCAAATATGAGGTTCACAAGAACCACGGGACGCAGAACAACCTGATCGGCGTTCCCTTGACGCTCCTGAGTATCCACTCCAAGCACGATCTGTGTGTCATTGAAATGGGAACCAACCGCAAGGGCGAGATCCATCGCCTGACGCAGATTGCCCAGCCGAACGTAGGCTTGATCACGAATATCGGGCCGGCCCATCTGGAATTCCTGGAGAACCTGAAAGGCGTTTACAAGGAGAAGATCGAGCTTGTCAGGAATCTCGCGGCGCCGGGCATCGCCCTTTTGAACAAATCGGATATCGCGCTGGCCAAACTCAGCCGCGTCAGGACGCGGCCCATTTTCTTTTACGGCATTAACAGGGATTGCGAGTTCAACGCCACGGAGATCAATTACAAGCCCGACGGGATCACATTCCTGTTAAATAACGCCCACGTGATGGAGATCAAGCATGCGGCGTTGCATAACGTCAGCAACGCCATGGCGGCCATCGGCTGCGGTCTTCTTTTCGGCCTGGATATCGGGACGATCCGCGAGAGGATCCGGACGTTTGATTCTCCGGAAATGCGCTTGAAGGAGATCCGTCTCAAAGACTGTGTCGTTATCGACGATTCGTATAATTCCAATCCTCAATCGCTCAAACAGGCGATCGATGTGTTATGCCGTCACGCCCCGGCCGGCCGCCGGATCCTGGTCATGGGAGACATGATGGAGCTGGGCGACAAATCCCAGGAGTTCCATGTCTATTTCGGCAATTACATTTCTAAGAAGCCGATCGACCTCCTGATCACGATGGGCTCTTGTTCCAGATGGACCTCTGAAAGCGCGCGCAAGTGCGGGATGCGTTCCGAAGCGGTCTTTCACGCAGATGATTGTCCGCAGGTCCTCGAGTTCCTGGGCGCGCAGGTCAGGGCCGGGGACATCCTGTTAGTCAAGGGATCGCGGTGCATGAAGATGGAGCGGATCGTCGGCTATTTCAAGGAGCGAGGATAGATGCTTTTTAACCTTTTGTATTCCCTGAAAGATTATTTTCCCGCCTTGAATGTTTTTAAATACATTACATTCCGCGCCAGCCTCGCGGCCATGACGACCTTCTTTTTCTGCCTGATCTTCGGCAGCCGTATTATCCGTAAGCTCGCCAAGATGAAGGTATGCGAGAATGTCCGCCAGAAACAGGAAGTCCACGCCCTCTACGATCTCCATCACCATAAGCAGGGGACGCCGACCATGGGCGGGCTTATGATGGTCTTGTCGACGATCGTGGCGACCCTGCTCTGGGGCGACCTGAAAAATAATTATGTGCTTTTGTGCCTCCTGGCGCTTGTCTGGCTGGGATTTGTAGGTTTTGCCGACGATTATATCAAATTGAAATACAAGCGTTCCAAGGGCTTGAGCGCCAGGGCTAAACTCGCGGGGCAGTTGATGTTGGGATTCATGGTCGGCGTGGTGATCTACCTTAACCCCGATCTGTCCACCAGCATTGATGTCCCTTTTCTCAAAAGCATCTCGATCGAACTGGGCCTCTTTTATATTTTTTTTGTTGTTTTGGTGATCGTAGGGACGTCGAACGCGGTTAATCTCACGGACGGGCTTGACGGCCTGGCAACGGGATGCGTCCTGATGGTCATTTTTTCTTACGGCATCCTGACCTATCTGACAGGGCATCTGCGTTTCAGCCAGTATCTGTTCATTCCCTATATTGAAGGCGTCGGGGAATTGACGGTGATGTGCGCCGCCATC
>JAQUOM010000119.1 GCA_028717105.1 Candidatus Omnitrophota bacterium | reverse complement strand
GACGAGAGCCCGCGGATGGCCCGAAGAAAGATGCCGGATACTGACAACAAGAGGCGCTGCCTTAAAGGCATTCGTTGTCATCATGGCCGCTGTCGCACAGGGAGCTTCGGAAACAAACAATGCCAGGTCGGCTTTACCGCTTCGCTTGATTCCTGCCGATACACCCGAGGCCTGAAACCCCAAAGGAAGGACAGTCTGGGATATCTTGAGCTTCATACCAAAGCCGTTCTTTCTTCAAATCCGCACATAATATTCATATTCTGGACGGCCTGACCCGCAGCCCCCTTCAAAAGATTGTCGATGACCGATATCACGATCAAAAGCCTCTTCTTCTCATCCACGACGATTCCGACATCGCAAAAATTCGTATACGTCACATCCGACAACTGAGGCAGCTCTCCCAATTCCCGCACGCGGACAAAAGGTTCCCTCTTGTAGAATTTCTTATATACATCCAGGATTTTCGCGGCCGAAACGGATTTCTTAAGCCGGATGTAGATCGTCTCCAAAATTCCCCGGCTGACCGGCAAAAGGTGCGGACAGAAAGCCACATCTACCCGCGAGATGCTGGCGCGGGAAAGCTCCTGATTGATCTCCGGGGAATGCTGATGCACATTAAACTTGTAACCCCGGAAATTCTCGTTCACATGCAGATAAATATATTCCGCGGCCACCTTCTTGCCGGCGCCCGACACGCCCGATTTGGCGTCGATAATAATGCCGTCCTTATCGGCAAAACCTGCCACGAGGGCCGGCACGATCCCGAGGATCGCCGCCGTCGGATAACAACCAGGATTGGCCACGCAGGCCGCCTTCCGGATCCGCTGCCGGTAAAGCTCGGGAAGACCGTAGACGAACGCCTTCAGGTTCCGGACATCCTTGTGAGTCTTGTGATACCACTGCTTGTAAACAGCGGGGTTTTTGAGACGATAATCCGCGCTCAGGTCTACGATTTTTTTATGCCGTTTGATCAGCTTGGGCGCAAAATCCATAGACACCGTATGCGGCAGCGCCAAAAACAAAAGGTCGCACTTCTCCACCGCACGCTCGACGGAGAAAGGCTCGCATTTCAAATGGACGACGCCCCGCAAGGCAGGAAAAATCCGTCCGATATCTTCCGGCTTCTCCAATGTAGCGGCCAGATAAGTCAACCGCACGTGAGGATGACGCATAAGAATCTTCGTCAATTCTTCGCCCGTGAATCCCCGGGCCCCGATAATACCGACTTTAAGCATAGATCCTCTTTTTGCGTTATGAAGCGATTTTCTCGCCGAGCTCATTCAAAAATGTCGTCTAATATGTTACGTGAAAAACGAGGCGGCGTCAAGAAATTTCCCTCGTCGAAAACCCCTGCAATCCAACATAAGGCTTGACTTCGGGAAACAAAGAAAAAGAAGGAGCGAAAAACGACTCGCCCTGCCCGGCATAAAAAAAATCCGCCGGGGTTATCGGCGGATTTTTTTGGATCCTGTGTCCAGAAGGCCTTATCTCTTTGTCCACTGGAAGCGCTTCCGGGCGCCCTTCAAACCATATTTCTTACGCTCCTTTGTGCGTGGATCGCGCGTCAAAAACCCTCCTTTACGCAGGATATGATGGAATTCCGTATCAATGCCTGCCAAGGCGCGTGAAATACCATGCCTCAAAGCCCCCGCCTGGCCGGTCAACCCGCCTCCGTCAACCAATGCCGTCACATCATACTTATTCCTGGTGTTTGTGGCTTCGAACGGCTGATTGACGATAATACGGTCCGTCTCCCTGGCAAAATAATCTTCGAAGGACCGCTTGTTGACAACGACCTTGCCTTCGCCTGGAACCATACGGACCCTGGCAATGGCTTCTTTGCGTCTTCCCGTTGCTTTAAAAATAACAGCTTCTGAGGACATATGAGACCTTTCATGACGACACAAGTCATGGAGAATTTTTGACACAACTTGTCCGTCGGAATGAAATCCTTGACATTTACCTAGAAAGAAATTTAATTTGGGGTAGGTGCCAAGGATCGAATTCGGGCATGTGACTCAGCTTCGCTAGCGCTCGCCAAGCCATGTCCTCACTCGACCTCTAATTTCACAAAATGTGTTTTCGTATAGGGATGATCTGATCCTGGATAAACCTTGAGCTTCTTGAGCATATCGCGGCTCAACGGCCCTGCCGGCAGCATCCTCCTGACGGCACTTCGGATCACCTCGGTCGGCTTAGTCGCCAGCATCACTTCCAACGTCGTACGCTTCTGGCCGCCCGGATAGCCGGAAAAACGCAGATATTCTTTTTCCTTAAGCTTGTTGCCGGTCACCTTAATGGCCTTGGCGTTAATCACCACGACATTATCTCCCGTATCAAAATTGGGTGTATACCTGGGCGTATGCTTGCCGCGGATCACCGTCGCCACTTTGGCCGAGAGACGGCCAAGTATCTTGCCCTTGGCATCAACCAAAAACCATTGCCTTTTGGATACTTCCGTATTAGATGCGCTCGCTATATAAGTTTTCATAAGGCAAAAAATATAACACAAGCCTCCCGCTGTGTCAATCTTTTTTTTATGGCCTCTCTCCCTGACTGCCGGCGTCTCCCGCCTGGGGCCGAAAACCGCCTGCCGCCGCGGCCCCCAAGAGGCCCATCACAAACGCAAGACAAATGCCAAACGGAAACTTTGACGCAACAACCCGTTCCTGCTGCACAACCGCGCCCCGTTTCCAAAGGATCGCAATCTCTGTTTCCTCAACGGGTTCAAGCGCATAGGTCACAGCCAACAAACCCATATCCGGCGGCAGGGCCCCGGAAGCATCCTTAAACCACAGGATCCACCGGGCACCGGCCACCGGGTCGTCATCCCGAAAAGGCCTAACCTCCGGCAACATCGCGCAGGAAGTAGCTCGATGGCTTAAAACCGCGACCATTCCGCCAGCGTAATTGTAATTTGAAAAAAGGATGTCCCCTCTCTCTGTCCGATCTGTCACCATGCGCACACACTGCATGATCCACTTGGGATAAAAAATCGTCTCTGCCTTGATGCCGGCAGCTTCCTGCGGCCGCCCCAACCAATACAACACGGGCGTATCCCCCACAACATGAGACACCTTGCGCGCAACAGGATCCCAAACAATATGGGCCCCTAAAATATGAAAAATAAAAATCAGGACAGCCGCGCAGACGGCCTTACGGCTTCTGTCTCCGTGAGGAAGCAGCTCCCAAAATCGATCCAGGGCCATGGCGCCGAAAAAACACAAAAAGAACAGCCCGTGACCGGAAAAAAGGCGGCTGCGATGAGTTACCGTCAAGCACAGGAATACCGCACCGAGGACCAGCAGAAACCGGCACAATCCCTTCCGGCGCAAAGATGACCAGATGCCTGGGACCGCCACGGCCATAAGGCCCAAATGGAACCTGACATAATAAAAATCCATCAACCTCACCATGCGCACGTAGGATATATAACGGGCCTGATGGACCAGCAAAGGAAAGCTCAAAAAAAGAGCGCCAACGACCGCACGTCCGACTATCGCGCGTTTGTCGCGCTCAAAAAAAGCATAGACAATATATGCCGTCAAAAATAACCACGGAACAAGGTTATGAGTATAAAAAGACAATCCCAGTGCGGCGGCCGCAGCCGCCCATCGCCCCTTGTCCAGGGCCAAATATGACCACAACCCGAAACAAAAAGCCAGCGTAAACGGAATATTGTTAATGACGGCCAGATAAAGGGATTCCGAACTTGTCAACAAAAAGGCAAGCCAAAACTCCGGCCTGGCGCCGACGATTCGCCGGGCTACAAACCAACAAACGAAAAGAAAAAAAGGATAAACAACGACATTGGACAGCCTGGCGATCGCGATCAAGTCCGCGCCCAGATAGTAAACCGACAACTGGATGATATGCAGAAGAGGCGGATAAAGGTGCGGCCTCCCCGCAGGCGCGTATTCCCAAAAGGCCTGCCCTACCCATCCGCCGGCGTCGCGAAACCCCTGGACAACGGCCAGGTGATAATAATCGTCAAGGAACAAAGGAAATCTATACCAACTGGCCGCCTGGAACATCATGACCGACAAAAAAATGAGCCCCGCATAGAAATCCCATCGCGGCCGCAGGACAAAAGGGGCCCGTAACTCAGGCATAGCGCACACTCCTTAAATACAACCCCTGGGGAGGGGCGCACGACCCCGCACAACGGCGGTCGCGCTTGCTTAAGATCTCTTTCATGGAATCAGGCGCAAATCTGCCGCGGCCGATATCGATCAACGTCCCGACGATGTTACGGACCATGCCCCGCAAAAAACCGGACGCCTCGATATCCACAATGATCAACTCAAGCTCCTTTAAAAAAGGCAGGGAATCCTCCCCTTTTCTGCGGTACACCCTGATCTTTTTGATCCGGGTCACAGGTTTCCGCAAGGCCCTGTCCGATGCCTGAAACGATGAAAAATCATGCCGACCGACCAGACAGCAGGCCGCCCGGCGCATCAAGGCGACGGACAACGGGTACTTGACCGCAAAAGCAAACCGGCTAAGAAAAACGGACTTACCGCAAGCAGGAATAATGACATAGCGATAGGATTTGGATGTAGCGGAAAAACGCGCATGGAAACGCCGATCGGCCTCCTGGACGTCCGCGACGCCGATATCTTCAGGAAGGTAGTGCTCCAGAGCCCGCAGAAGCCGGTCCGCCGGGATCGTTGACGCCGTCGTAAAATGCGCCGGCTGGGCGACCGCATGGACACCCGCATCTGTCCGGCCCGAACCCACAAGGCGCACCTGGTGGCCGACGATCTTCT
>JAQUOM010000118.1 GCA_028717105.1 Candidatus Omnitrophota bacterium | reverse complement strand
CCGTTCAGCCGGCCGGTTCCTGGAGGACGCTAGGATGGTCGTGGCCGCTTATGGTTCTACGGCCCGTATCGTCGAGGCTGTCGTTGTCGCCTTGCGCGGCCGTGGTATGAATATCGGCCTGTTCAGGCCCGTGACCCTGTGGCCGTTCCCTTCCCGGGCGCTTGCGGCCTTGACGCCGCGCGTTAAAAGGTTTCTTGTCGTTGAGATGTCTTACGGCCAGATGGTGGAAGATGTACGCTTGAGCCTGGAAGGCCGGGCGCGGGTCGATTTCTACGGTCGGTCCGGCGGCGGGATCCCGACGGAGGCACAGGTGGAGCGGGCTATCCTTAAGACCTGGAACGCATCCTTAATGAGAAAGAGGCGATAAAATGGGCCGACAATATCTTAGACCCCAATACTTGAGGGATGTCGCGACGCACTATTGCGCCGGCTGCGGGCACGGGATCCTGCACAGGATCGTTGCCGAGATCATCGATGAGCTGGGGATTGCCGAGTCGGCTGTTGTGATTGCACCCGTGGGGTGCGCGGTGGTGGCATATGATTATTGGGCGATTGACTGCGCCGAAGCGGCGCACGGCCGGGCCCTGGCCGTGGCCACCGGGATCAAGCGCGTCGAGCCGGACAAGATCGTTTTTACCTATCAGGGTGATGGAGACCTGGCGGCGATCGGCACGGCCGAGACGATCCACGCGGCCAACCGCGGGGAGAATCTGACGGTGGTCTTTGTGAACAATGCGGTTTACGGGATGACCGGAGGCCAGATGGCGCCGACGACGCTTTTGTCCCAGAAGACCGCGACCACGCCGCGCGGCCGGCAGGCGGCCACTGAAGGCTACCCTCTCAAGATTTCCGAAATGCTCGCCTTGCTTAACGGCGTCTATTCGGTGGAGAGGACGGCCGTGAATTCCCCCAAAGAAGTCTTTAACACGCGCCGGGCGATCAAAGAAGCTTTTATGAACCAGATGGAACACAAGGGTTTTTCTATCGTCGAGGTCCTTTCCATGTGCCCGACCTATTGGGATAAGAGTCCTGTCGAAGCAGCGCGCTGGATTTCGGATGAGATGGTCAAGTATTTTCCGCTAGGGAAGCTCAAATAGGCGGCATGGCGGCGAGGACCGTCAAGGTTCCCCGGCGCCTTGTGACGTGACCCCGGATGACATGACGTTGATGAAAAAAATCCTCATATCGTCGCTGACCCTCTTTGCGGCCCTGTCTGTTGCTTCCTGCGTGAAATCCCCGAAACAAAAAATCCGCGTCGGTTATTTTCCCAACGTGACGCATTCCCAGGTCCTCATCGGCATGGCCCGGGGGGTGTTCCAGGAAGCCCTCGGTCCTGACGTCCAGCTGGAGGTTAAAACATTTAACGCCGGGCCCTCGGTGATCGAGGCCATGTTCGCCGGCGCCCTGGATATGGCCTATATCGGCCCTAACCCCGCGATCAACGGATATATCAAGTCCCGCGGAGAGGCCTTTCGGATTGTCGCCGGGGCCACAAGCGGGGGTGCCGCGCTGGTTGTGCAGGCCGATGGCGGGATAGCATCGCCGGAAGATTTTCATAAAAAACGGATCGCCTCGCCGCAATTGGGAAATACCCAGGATGTGGCCCTTCGCGCCTGGTTGAAAAACCAGGGTTTGGTTTTGCAGGAGAACGGGGGCGATGTGCAGGTGGTCTCCATCGCCAACCCGGACCAGTTGACCCTGTTTCTGAAACGGGAGATCGACGGCGCCTGGACGGTCGAGCCCTGGGTCAGTCGTTTGATCAAAGAGGGGCGCGGACGGGTTTATCTGGAAGAAAGCGCCTTGTGGCCACGCGGAGAATTTGTGACCGCTCACATCATCGTGAGCAAGGCGTTTCTGGAGCGGCATCCCGGCCTCGTCAAAAAATGGTTATCGGCCCACGTGGATCTGACCCTGTGGATCAACGAATACCCGGCGCAAGCCCGTGTCGTCGTCAACCAGGCGATCAGGGGTATCACAGGGGAGGCGTTGTCCGAAGACATCCTGGAAGAGGCATTCAGCCGGCTGAGGATCACCTATGACCCGATCAAAAATTCCCTGTTGACCTCGGCCCGTTGGGCGTTCGAACAGGGATTTTTAGGCAAGGAAAATCCTGATTTGTCCGGCATTTATGATCTCGAAGTGCTGCAAGAGGTTTTGCGTGAAAAAGGGCTTCCCGCCGTGGATTGACCGCGGCCGTATCAGAGGATCCGACGCCGTATGCCTATTCTGAAAGTCGACATCGCATCCAAATCATATCCCGCCAATGCGGAGACGTTGCTGGTTTTTGAGAAGATCCGTTTCGAGATCGGGCGGGGAGAGTTTGTCTGCCTTGTCGGTCCGTCGGGGTGCGGCAAAACAACGCTCCTCAACATCCTGGCCGGTCTGGACCCCCGTTATGAGGGGGAGGTGTTGTTCAAGGGCCGCAGGGTTGACGGCTGCGATGCCGACCGGTTGATGATTTTCCAGGAACTCGGGCTTTTTCCATGGTTGACGGTGCGGGAAAATATCGCTTTCGGTCTGAAATGCAAAAAAGTCCCCGCCGCGAAACGCGCCAGGATTTGTTCCGAGTATCTCCATATGGTGGATCTGGCCAGATTTCAGGACAGCTATATCCATGAGATCTCCGCCGGGATGAAACAACGGGTGGCTTTGGCCAGGGCGTTGGCAATGGACCCCGAGGTATTGTTGATGGATGAGCCGTTTTCTTCCTTAGACGCCCAGGCGCGCGATCTCCTCTATGAAGAGCTGCAGAGAATCTGGGGGATTACGAAGAAGACGATCGTTTTTGTTACCCATAATGTCCGGGAGGCCGTTTGCCTGGGCGACCGGATCCTGGTATTTTCCGCCCCTCCGGTCGCGCGCCTCAAGGCGAGTTTCTCCGTCGGCCTGCCTCGTCCCAGGACGATCGAGGCCAACGGCGTCATCGACATCGTGAAATGCGTGTTTGGAGAATTGAAATCGGAGATCAGAAAAACCTATGACCACGAATTTCATCCGTAGCAGGATAGTTCCCTGCGCGCTTTTTTATACCGCCCTTCTTCTCGGATGGCAGGTCCTGGTCGTGCTGCGGATAGGACCTTCCTACATTTTTCCCTCTCCGCTCAACGTGGCCCTGAGCCTGGCGGAGGGTTTCCGGGACCGCTCATTCTGGTTCGGCATCCTGGTGAGTTTCAGGCGCCTCCTGACGGGGTTTTCCCTGGCGATCGCCGTCGGGGGGGTCCTGGGGGCGCTTTTGTTGAAGAGCAGGACCTTCGAGAAGACGGCGGGGAGCCTTATCCTCGGCCTGCAAACGTTGCCGAGTATCTGCTGGTTCCCTCTCGCCCTGGTGTGGTTCGGCTTGAGCGAAGGATCGATCATCTTTGTGGTCGTCATGGGGTCGGTTTTTTCATTCACGATGACGATCCACGCGGGCCTGAAAAATATCCCGCCGATCTATGTCAACATCGGTCGTAATATGGGCGTCCGCGGCCCGGCGTTACTATGGGACGTCTTTATCCCGGCGGCGCTTCCTTCTTTGCTGCTGGGATTGCGGCAAAGTTGGGCTTTTGCGTGGCGGTCGCTGTTGGCCGGCGAGCTTTTGTTCAATTCCCAGGGGCTGGGCTTTTTGCTCAACATGGGCCGCGAATTGAACGATATCAACAGGGTCGTCGCCGTGATGCTGGTCATCATGGCGATCGGTGTTTTTATCGACAAGCTTGTTTTCGGAAGAATGGAGCTCGCGGTCCGGACGAGATACGGGCTGAAGCCTTCTTAAGGGCCGGGGCGGCGGAAAACCCGCCCGCGCCAAAAAACCATGGATCCCATTTTTATTATCGGCACGGAACGCTCCGGGACGAATCTTCTGCGTTTGATCCTGAATGCGCATTCCCATATCGCCATTCCGCATCCGCCGCACATCATGAAAAACCTCTTTGCCTTGGAGCCGCTCTACGGCGATTTATCGGGCGACGTCCGTTTCAGGCGCCTTGTCCGGGATGTCGTTACCCTGGTGAGATTGCACGCGTATCCGTGGGAGGTCAAGCTCGACGAGGAAAAGATCCTGCGGGCCGCACGGGAGAGGAGCCTGATCGGCGTCTTTTTCTCGGTCTATGACCACTATCGGGCTCTCGTCGGGAAAGAACGCTGGGGGTGCAAAAGCACGTTCATGATCTATCACGTGGCGCGGATCAGGCGTTTGTGTCCGTCGGCGAAATTCATCTATATGGTGCGCGACGGCCGGGATGTGGCGGTCTCGGCGCGGCAGAGCATTTTTAACCATTATGGGATGTATGATATCGCGCGGCTGTGGCGCGACGAGCAGAAGATCGGCATCTCCTGGCTTCAGACCTTGTCCTCCCGCGATCTGTTCCTGTTGAAATACGAGGATCTGATCGGCAGGCCGCAGGAGACGGTCCGGGCCCTGTGTTTGTTTTTGAACGAACCGTATGAAGAAACGATGCTCGAATTTTTCAAAGGGCCCGAAGCGCAGAAAAGCAGCCGCCTGAGCGCTTCCTGGAAGAACACGTCGCGCCCGATCATGTCCGGCAACAAAGGCAAGTTCAAGGCGTCTTTAAGCGAAAAAGACATCGATCTTTTCGAGGCGGTCGCCGGCCGTGAACTGGATTATTTTTCCTATCGCTTGTCCAGGCCTTTTGAGATCTCCGCGGGCGCCCGGGCCCGCGGGGTCAGGCCCGGGATGGGCGATTCTATCCGGGGTTTCGCGCTTATGCTGTCCGTACAGGCAAGGCATCTTTTGACCGACAAGAATATCGGGCTGCGCATAAAAAAGTTCTGGTTCCTTCGATCCCTCAGG
>JAQUOM010000117.1 GCA_028717105.1 Candidatus Omnitrophota bacterium | reverse complement strand
CACCTTCGTCAAAGGGATCCCTATTTCTTGCGCGAGGATCTTTGCGACCCGCGTGGTGCAAAAGCTGCCGTGACACCGGCCGGCCTGGGCGCGCGTCCTGAATTTAATGCCATCCAGGGTTTTGGCCCCCCGTTTGATGGCATCGCGCACCTCTTTAGCCGAGACCATCTCGCACCTGCACACAACATCTCCGCAAGACGGGTCTTTCTTTATCAGCCGTTTGGTCACAGAGAAAGGTATGGAAAAAAGGTGCGTCAACTCCGTCTGGTGCTTATGGAAAAATAACTTCCGCCTTAATGCCAGGCCGTTATCTTTAAGGATCCTGACGACCATCCGAGCGATAGCCGGCGCCGCGGTCAAGCCGGGAGACTGGATCCCCGCCACTGTCACGCATCCTGCGGCCGAATCTTCGTGGCGGATAATAAAATCTTCTCCGGCAACCGGACGCAGGCCGGCAAAATAAGCGATAATATCGTCCGAGCTTATCGAAGGGATCATCCGCTGCGCTCCCTCCAGCACCTTTTTCAATCCATCGTCGGAAGTAGACAGGTCTTCTTTGTCCGATATGTCCTGCGCGCTCGGCCCTATCATGGGATTGCCATCAGACGTCTTGATCACGAGGATCCCCTTGGAGATCTTTGAAGGAAGCGGAAAAAGAAGATGATGGGCGATATGCTCTCTTTTCTTGTCCAAAATGAATTCTTCGCCCTTGCGCGGCACGATCGTAAAATCTGCGACTCCGACCATGCGCGCGATCCGGTCGGCATATAAGCCAGCGGCGTTGACAAGAAAACGGGAACGGAATACGCCGCGGGGTGTTTGCACCTCAAAGCCATCCTTTGTCCTGGCGATCCCTTCTACCGAGCTTTCGGTAAAGATCTCCAGCCCGTTCTGGAGCGCGTTCTCGCAGAGATCAAAAACAAGGCGGTAAGGACTGATGCTTGCGGCAGTCGGGGCATAGAGCGCGGCGAGCGCCTCGCCGGAAAGGTTGGGTTCGTTTTCCTTAAGCCACTTCTTATCGACGATCCTGAGGCGCGGAACACCGAGAGATTCGGCCTGTTTTTTCAACGCGCTGAGACGAGAGATCTCCTCTTCGCTGAAGGCAACAATCAGTTCGCCGACCTCTTTGAGATCCACCCCCAGTTCGCGGGCCAGCGTTCGCATGAGGCGGTTTCCCTCAACACAGAGCCTCCCTTTTAAAGAACCGACAGGGTTCTGGGTCCCGGGATGGACGATGCCGGAGTTTGATTTTGAGACCCCAAAACCAACCTCCTCTGATTTTTCGAGGATAGCGGCAGATAATTTATACCGGGAAAGCTCCCGGCCGATGGCAGCGCCGGTGACACCGGCGCCAATAACAACAACGTCGTAATGCCTCATTCTGAAAGGGTCCGTTTGACAGCCGTAAGCCAACCGGCGTAGAGACAGGCAGCCCGAGCACGCGGCATCTTCGGGTTGAACACGCGATCTTTCTGCCAGCACCGTTGGATCTCGCCTGTATTCTTCCAATAGCCCGCGGCCCGGCCGGCCAGATACGCAGCGCCCAGAGAAGTGATCTCAATGACCTTCGGCCTCACAACGCTCATCCCGAGGATATCCGCCTGGAACTGGCAGAGAAAATTGTTTGCCGCAGCGCCGCCGTCGACCTTGAGGCCCTTGAGCTTCAGCCCTGACTCCTTCTGCATGACCGACAAAACATCCTTTGTCTGATAACAGATAGCTTCCAGGGCCGCCCGGACAAGATGCGCCGCGCGCGTCCCCCGGGTGATGCCGTATATCGCGCCGCGGGCTTCAGCATCCCAATAAGGAGCGCCAAGACCCACCAGCGCCGGGACAAAATAAACCCCGTCGTTACTTTTAAGCGACACTGCCATTTTTTCAGAGAGCGCCGCTGATGCGAGGATCTTGAGCCCGTCGCGCAGCCACTGAATTGCGGCACCCGCGATAAAAACAGACCCTTCCAGCGCATACACCGGCTCGCCGCTCGCTCCGCAGGCCAGCGTCGTGATCAATCCATGCTTTGAAACAGGCCTTTTGCTGCCGGTATTCAGAAGGATGAACGAACCCGTGCCATAAGTATTCTTCATCGTCCCCGGTTCAAAACAGGCCTGGCCGAACAAAGCGGCCTGCTGGTCTCCGGCAATGCCGCATATCGGGATACCCGCCGGAAGCCTGCCGGTCCTGACTGTCCTGCCGAATTCTCCAGACGATTTTTTCACCTCCGGAAGCATCTGACGGGGAATAGCGAACTCTTTTATCAGATCAGGGTCCCAACAGAGCTTTTCGATATTAAACAGCATGGTGCGCGAAGCATTGGTAAAGTCGGTCGCGTGCCATGCGCCGCCGGTTAGTTTCCAAAGGACCCAACTATCGGTCGTGCCAAAGAGGGCTTCTCCTTTGCGCGCCTTTGCCCGCACGCCGGCAACATTCTGCAAGATCCATTCCAACTTTGTCGCAGAAAAATAAGCATCAATGGACAGGCCGGTGCGCCTTCTGATGAACTCGGGCATGCCTTTTTCATGCTTGAGCGCGGCGCAGCGTCCGGCTGTGCGCCGGCATTGCCACACAATGGCGTTATGGAGGGGCTTACCGCTCTGCCTGTCCCAGACAACCGTTGTCTCGCGCTGATTGGTGATGCCGATGGCGGCGATCTGCGAACCGGAGACCCGGGCCAGCACTTTTTGGATAGAATGATTGATACTGCGCCATATCTCATCCGGGTCGTGTTCGACCCATCCGGGATGGGGAAAATACTGTCTGAACTCCTCATAGGCGCTGGCGACTTTTCTGCCGGACTTATCATAAATAACGGCGCGGCTCCCCGTCGTGCCCTGATCAATGGCTAATATGTATTTCACTGCTTATCCCCCTTTATCCGCGCACGCACCCACTGCAGGATATCTCCGAAGACCTGCTCGCGCCCCAGCTCCATTGACAGCGCATGAAACAGCTCCGGGTATTCGATAAATTTCTTGTCGCGCGCCTGCAAAAACTCATAAACTTTCTTGGTGGCCGAGGGATCGACAAGCGCATCGCGAACGCCTGAAACCAGAAATAAAACAGGGGTCTTAAGCGCGCCCGGGCAAAAGCGTGCGCGCCACCCGGCAAGGACGATCTGCATCAGGAGTTGCGGGGTCGCATGACGGTGTTCACGGGGATCGCGCTCGATCTCCTTTATGCATTCACTATCGCGCGTGCACATGGCGGAAGTAAACGACAGCCTGATAGGCCTTTTGACGCCCAGAAGACAAAAGAAATAAGCCCGCAGGCGCCTCTTCCACCCGAACTTCAGCCTGCTCTTAAAAACAGGAGAAAGACAGATCAGGCCCGCGAAGGCGCCCGGGCGGCGCTGCGCCAGAGAAAAAGCAATAAGCCCACCCATGCTTTCTCCTATGAGAAAAACAGGTTTGGCGCCGCATGCGCGCTTGATGATATCCGCGAGCGCCAGAATATCTCTGAAATATGAATCGAAGGAGTCAACGTGGCCTTTTGGGCCCGGTGTCTCGCCAAAACCCCGCAGGTCTATGGCATAGGAAGAGATGGAGTTCCGAAGGAAATAGGCGGCTAAATGTTCCCACCTGCCGCTGTGAGCGCCGAGCCCGTGGACCAACAAAAAAACCGCATCCGGCGACGGAACCGCCCAGCGGCGATATATCACCCCGGTCGCTTCATCTTTGTTTACGGCAGGTAATGTCATTTAAAGTGGGGCGGCCTACATCTTCTTCAAATCCTTCGTCAGAAAGTAGCTCAAGACCGTCCGGATGACGACGATGGCGCCCAGGACGCCCAACCCTTCCCATGTCGGGGTGATGATCGTCTTGATGATGTCGCTGGCGATGAAGAATTCCAAGGCAAGCACCAGATAACTCCCCAGTTTTATGCGAATAAGCTCGTTACATTTAATGCAGTCTTCTTTGGACGAAATTTCTTTCTTTAAAAACTCCACCAAAGAAATAAGGATACCCCATACGGTGATCAAGGCGCCGATAATGCTTAAAGAAAAACAGACGATATTGATAATGCCATGAAAAGTATCCATCTGCCCCTCCTATCTTACCTCTTCAGTTTGTCGGGATCGTTGATGACGATCGCCGGACGGTCGACTTCCATGACGATAATGCGCCACTGGGTGCCATAGAGAGAAGCCGTGTCCCAGGCCGCGTATTTTTTAACGATGGTCCTGTCTTCCAGGCCCTTGACATAAAAATCATAGGAACCGGCCCCGTCTGTTGCCATAGACACCGTCTCTGAAAATGAAACAAGGTCTTCAAAAGGCTCAAAGAGCTTGTCCGTAAAGATGTTTCTGCCTATCTGATCCGGATCCGGGTCATAGACGATCAAACCGTCCTTCTGCATCACCCAGGCTTTGCATGGAACGTCCCGGACAAGCGGCTCAAGGACATCCCCGGTGAGCGCCTGCTGTCTGACCAGTATGCCGACCGCGCCGCGAAACTCGCCCTTATCGGAAAATACAGGATAGGCAATTTCGATGACCTTGATGCCTTCGACGGAAGGAAAGACGCCGCTAAAGACGGGCTTTTTGTCCTTCAGGAGCTTGATGATATGCGCTTGCTGGCTTATGTCCGAACCTTCATATTTCCCGTAAGTCTGCGACGGCTCGACGACGATCATCCGGCCGTTCGGGTCAATGATGTTGCAATCAACGGCGTAATCGCGCCCACGGCAGAGATCGTTTAATATCTTGCGCGCATCTTTGCCCTTCAAATCGGCTCCCGACAACTGTTTCGCGGCGCCGGAAAGGCCTTTATCGATAGAAGAGAACACGGCTGTTATGCCCCGTTTGGCTTTTTCAAGCACCGGCATCATCAAATCTATGTTCATGCCA
>JAQUOM010000116.1 GCA_028717105.1 Candidatus Omnitrophota bacterium | reverse complement strand
TATAGCGTTTGGCGATGCTGACGACGAGCCTGAGGTTTGCTTCGACCAGGGCCTTTTTGGCTCTCTGGAACCGGGAATGGCGGATCTTGATGAGTTTGAGCTGTTCCTTGAACTTTTTCGGCGGCATGCCCATGTGGCGCAGCGCCCTGTTCCTCTTGAGCCGCAGGCCACGGACGTCGCCTTTTGTTTTCTTCTCCCGGATCCTCTTGAGTTCTCTTTCAGCGGAATCCGCCTGCCTGACAAGGCCGCTCATGCGGTGGGTGATATCTTCGAGGGCCGGTGTCGCCAGGTTCAGATCGGAAAGATAGGCCGCCGTGGAGTCGTCTTTTTTTGTCTTTGAGAGTTTTTTGAGGGTTATGGAGAACTTCCGGAGCGTCTTCTCCCGTTTGATGGCAATATCTTCCTTGACGACGTTTTCGATGTGGATTTCGTTTGTCAGGACCTGCTTGATGAGCGCAATGACTTCGTGCTTGACGAATTTTGAGGATAAGAGGAGCTGGCGGAAGTTATTCTCAGTCTCTTCGATCTTTTTGGCGAGGCGTAATTCGTCTTCGCGCGACAAAAGCGAGATCCTCCCCATCTGTTTAAGATACATCTTGACCGGATCGTCCAAGGGCAGGAGCCTGTCTTCGATCTCGTCGAGTTCTTTCGGTTCTTCGGTCTTGGAGATATCTTCGAGTTTGTCTTCAGTCAGCTCATTGTCGACGATTTGGATGTCTTCGTCGTTGAGCATTTCGAATACTTCGTCGATATCGTCCGAGGAGACGATGTCTTCAGGGAGGACATCGTTGACCTCGTCATACGTGAGGTATCCCTTCTTTTTGCCCAGGGCGCTGAGCTTATCCAGGCTTTTTTTAACAACAGGTTTTTCCATGGGCCAGACTCCTTCATTTAGATTGCAATGGGCATATATTCCCTACACATGTCTGTCGCTTTTAGCCGCAACCGCGGATCCCGCCGCTTCATTCGATCTCAGTTTGATCAAATCGTTGTATTCGAGGATCAGCTCCTCGAGCGTGTTTTGGTTTCCGCAAGACTGCGCCTCCTGGATGCGGTTGTGCAGTTCCTGGCACCGGTGCAGGATTTTGTCGCGCTTGAGACGGTGGACACAGTCTTCGATGAGTTTTTCCTTGTTCGGACAATTATGGATATCCAGGGCCGCAAGTTCTGCGATGATGTTGATGGCATCGTCGTCGTCGAGATAATGCATCAGGACGTGGGGCTTGCAGGTGTTCCCTTGCTGGAAAAAGTCAAAAATGAATGTGACGATCTTACGCATTTTTTCCGAAATGAAGTCGGACGGCCCGATGAGATGCCGCAGCCGGTCGACAAGGTGCATCTCTTCAAGCATCAATTTGACCAGCATGCGTTCCGTGATGGGGATCTCCGTCAGGCGCTGGTGCTCCAGGGCGATGAGGGATTCCGTGTCCGGCAGCCTGTCTTCGCTTCCATCTCGCGCCGCATCGACGGCATAAAGATCCTGGAGGAGCGCCTGTTCATCGACGCCGATGCATGCGGCCGCCCGTTTCACGTATTCAGCGCGGGTCGTATGCTGCGCAAACTGCTTGATCGTCGGCAGGATTTCCCTTGCGATCCTGTCCTTGCCGTTGGTGCTATGAACGTCATATTTATTGACGAGAAAGTTCAGTTTATAATCGAAAAGCGGCAGGGCATCCTGGATGATTTGCCGCAGGGCGTCGGGGCCCTGGCGCCTTACGAATGTATCGGGGTCTTCGCCCCGGGGGAGCCCGGCGATGCGGACATCCATCTCTTCCTTGATCAGGAGTTCCAGTGCGCGCAGGGTCGCGAGTTCCCCTGCCAGGTCCGGGTCGTAGAGCATGACCACGCGGTTGGTGAATCGCTTGATGAGACGGATCTGGTCTTCCGTGAGCGCCGTTCCCAGGGAGGCGACGATATTTTTGATACCGGCTTCGAACGGCACGATCATGTCGAGATACCCTTCGACGACGATCGCCAGGTCCTCCTGGCGCACATAGTCTTTGGAGACGTCCAGGCCGAAGAGATTTTTTCCTTTGATATAAAGAGCGGTCTCCGGCGAATTAATGTATTTCGGCAGGGATTCGTCCAGGACCCGGCCGCCGAAAGCGATCACGCGGCCTTTAACATCAGCGATGGGGAACATGATCCTGTTGCGGTAGCGGTCGTAGTATCCCCCATTCTCTTTAGCCACGACCAGCCCGGATTTGTCCAGGGCCGAGAGCGGCGTGTTCTGTTTCTTGAAATGGGCGATGAGGCCGTCCCACTCCTCCGGCGCAGACCCCAGACGGAAGCGCGCGGCCGTTTCTTTTGAAATCCCTCTTTTCTGCAGATAAATTCTGGTTTTCTGCGCCTGCGGCGCATTGAGGAGGCGCGTATGGTAAAATGTTGCGGCTTGTTCGTAAAGCGACTGCAGGGTCTTTTTGAGGTCCTCCCTGCCTTTTTGGCCCGGTGTCATTTCCGGCTCGGGCAATGGGATGCCGCATCGGTTGGCGACGGTTTCCAGGGCATCGCGGAATCCCACCTTTTCGTACTGCATGACGAACGTGATCGCGTTGCCTCCCTGCCCGCAGCCGAAGCAGTGAAAGATTTGTTTTTCCGAACTGACAATGAACGACGGCGTTTTTTCCGCATGGAACGGGCAATTGGCGCGAAAATTCCTGCCGGCCCTTTTCAAAGGGATATAGGAAGCGATCAGCTCGGCGATATTGCAGCGATCCAGGACGTCGCTGATCACGGTATCGGGATATAGTCTGGGCATTACCTTTTAACTCTTGTGAATCCAGAGCAGGATAGGATCTGCAAGGAGGCGTGTTTTTCCAATTTATCAAGGAGAAGATTCATGCCAAGCGAGTCGGATGAGATATGCCCTGCTACAATGACGTTGATATTCTTTCCTTGGAGTTTTTTGTAGAATTCTTCACTGACGTGCATGCCGACGATCGTCCCGACGCCGGCTGTCAGAAGATGTTCGGCGATGTCTTTGGGGCCTTCTGTCCCTCCGGACATGTCGATAAAAATCCTGCCTGTCCTGTTCCCGGGTTTTCCAAAAAGGATGACGGGGCCGGTCTTGTTTTTTGCAGCGATCCGGTATTCCTCCAGCCCCAAAAGCAGGTCCATGAGGTCGCGGAGTGTCTGCGGTTGCCTGCGGTCAAAGAGTTTTTGCAGGAAGTCGACTGCGTGGTTGTCCGCCGGCGTATGGGCGCACATAAACGGAATTCCAAGCAGGCGGGCTGCCGTAGCGGCCCGCTGGTGGTTTGCCGCATGGCTTCGGCGTTCAACCTCTTTCTTGCGGTCAGAAACGAGGCCCTCCGCCACATTGATGGGAACGCCCAGGCCTTCGTAGATCCCGGCGTGCATCTCCATGACCTCGTAGAGGCCCGCGTAGGCCGTTCCTTGAGGATGATGGCTTAGGGCCAGGTCGATCTTTTGACGCTTGGCGGCGCGGCCGGAGGCATTGAGGCGGTCGATCAGGAGGAGCTCCGATGTGTCAATGTCGATACCCGCCATGATGGTCTTGATCTCTTTGTCGGCCTGGCCGAATAAGAGCCGGCTGTCATGGTAAGGGTTTCGGAGGCTTTCTGTATCGAACAACGCCTTGTCTTTGGCCGGGAGCTCGGCATATTGTTCTTTGGTTTTTTTCAGACTATGTTCGACGGCCCTGCGTCCGCGCGGGTCGGTTTCAATCCCGGCGGCCACGATCAGATCGTAAATTTTCTGCAGCTTCATAGAGATTGATCTCCTGTTACGGTTAGCGTTCGACGGCCTTGAAGGGTTCAGGGTTGAGTTTCCCGGGGATGAATTTGGCGATCAGCCCCTCATAACTGGCTTTGTAGATCGTCGGCGCCATGGCAATAAGCCTATGGCCGAAGAGGGATGATTTGGCGCTGACTTCCAGATATTGGATCGTTGAGATGGTCATGATAAACAGGCCGATGCTGCAAATCCATAAGCCTCTCAGAAGGCCGATCGCCAGCCCGCCCCATTTGTCCAGCACGCTTTTGGCTTCGATCTTGATGAGAAGAAAAAAAGATTCGCGGATGATACGGATGATCAGCGTGACTGAAACGACCAGCGCCACGAAGACAAAAACGTCTCCCGCGTCGAGCGGAAGGGCCGGAAGTTTCTCATTGAGCATGTCCGATAAAGGGGTCGTGTACACATGGAAGGCCGTTATCGTCACAAGCCAAAGACTGAAGAGCTTGAAGAGTTCGATGCCGACGCCTGTCTTGGTGCCGATATAGCACATGCGCACCACCAGGGCGATCATCAGAAAATCGACCCAGTTGATGCCGATGAAGTATTTCGTGAGCATAAGCTTCTTAACCGTGCCTAACTGGTTTTACGACAATATTTAAGATAAAAAAGGCCATGACCTATTTTGGCAAAATTTTTGAAAGTATAACATAGGATAAGGGCTGTGTCAAGGTGGGGCGCCCCTTGACTTCCCAGGGGAGTTGTGTTAAAGTTTCGCGTATGGAAAATCATGATAAACCTCGCGGTCAGGATGCTCTTTTTGAACAGCTCGCCAAGGCCCGGCAGGAGCTTTCGATCCTCTATGAGATCTCCAATGCCATGCACAAGACGCTCGCCTTAGATGAGATCCTTTTTATCATTTTGACGGGGGTGACGTCACATTCAGGGCTTGGATTCAACAGGGCCATTCTTTTGCTCCTGGATTCTTCCGGGAAGGCCCTGGAAGGCCGGGTTGGGATCGGTCCGGACAACGGCGAAGAGGCCAAGAGGATCTGGAGCCTGATCGATGAGCAAAAAATGGACTTGGACGACCTGGTCAACTCTTACGTCCAGACGCAGGAGGCGCTTAAAGGATCAAAGTTCTTTAACCAGGTCAAATCCCTCCGCGTCAACGCCAAAGAGCCGGAAG
>JAQUOM010000115.1 GCA_028717105.1 Candidatus Omnitrophota bacterium | reverse complement strand
TTTTGCCGTATCCCATGGTCAACCGGAGGGCCGAGGCATAAAGGATGCCTCCCAAAGACCGATGCCTGTGCGCTTCGTCGACGCCGATCGCATGGCAATCCTGGAATTTCCCTCCTTGTCCGGCAAATGCGGCGGTCCGGACCGCCTGCAGCATCTTTTTGACGGAGGCGGCATCATCACCCCACGCCTGCAAAGCCGCAGGTTTCGCATCGAATAAACCGTCATACAAATCTTCGCGATGATAGGCCGTGTGCATGAAGCCGTCCACCGGAGTAAACCCGACATCCACATACCCCGCCAGATCCATGAGGTGGTCGTGTTCCGGCGACATATCGAACGCCTCGACGGTCAGGCCCGTCACGTAGCGCGCGTCCGCGCCGACGCAGAGCATCTCGCTCGCCAGAAAACCGTATTCCCTGCCGGCGAGACCGATCTTTTCGAATCCTTCCTGCGCCAGGCGGGTAACATCAAACACCGTCGTGGATTTTGGCGCGGCTGCGGGAGAATCCGCCATTGTTGGCGAGACTTCGCCGGTTTTGTTCAAAACCGGCGAGGTTACGCCGTCGAGAACGACCTGCGCCTTGGGCTTGCCGATGATATCGCAATTCAACCATCCTCGCCACAGGATGGCCTCAGGATCATAACCCCGGCTGTGCTCCTGGGCCTGCCTGAGACCCTCGAAAAATATCCTGATCATCCCGGCAAGCTTAGGGTTTTGGACATCGGTAAAACGGATGGAATAGCCGAGACGAAGAGTTTCATAACGCAGGAATTCAAGCACGCTCAAGCCCACGCCGCGGAACCTGCTCCCTTCGAAATGGTTGGCCGTCCAGATGACCGGAACGTTGATCTCTCTGTTCAACGGGTCTATCTCTATATGGACCCGATTGCCCCGGACGGCCTGTCCGTTACAAACGATATCATAGACAAACGCGCCTTCTTTCCCTGTCCGGGAAACATTCTCTTGCAACACCAATGCCACGTCCATGCCGGGATCGATGATATTTTCAAAGGATATGCGACGATCCCCAAGCGCCCCTTCGACTCTTTTTTCCGCCGGGGAACTCATCTGTAAAGAACGTTGCAACACCAAATAGTTCTCGCGCAGACCGCCTTCCTGTATCGAAAAACCGGCCCGGCGGATGTCTTCTGCGATGAAAGGCCAATAAGGAGCCAGGCCGATCTCGTGAATACTCACTCCTGCCGGCCTGGTCAACCGGGCCATCTGCGCCAACATCCTGATGCCATCGCTTTGCAGCTCGGGAGTCATGAAAACCCTGCCCTGAAAATACATCCGGCTCTGCATAAGAGAAGGCACGTCGAGCACATAATGGCTGAATGTCACGTCATAAGGCCGTTCCAGCATCTGCGCCGGCGGCTCAAGCAAACTGCCTGCGGCAACAACCAATCCTTCCTGACGCGCCAATCCCGCCAATTCCGGATTGCTCTCCAGGCCTTGCGCGCAGACGCCTCCTTGCCGAAGCGCCAGGAGGAAAGACGCGGAACCCGGGCCGATCTCCAACAGACGCTTGGCGCCGAGCGGAAAAGCGTATTTTTTCAAAAGGCCCAGCAAGCGGCCATGGTCTGAAAGCCCGACGGCATAGCCGCCTAATTCCGCCTGGTCTTCATCGCCAAGCCGCCGACCGGCGGCCAAGACGCGTTCCAGATGGGCCGGGGATATGCGCACAGTCGCCAGCCACTCTTCTATCTGCTTCTGTTCCGGCGGTATCCGATCAATCATTGCCAAAGATCCACCCGGGAAAGGTTCCCGTGATGGCGTGGAAATCTCAACCGCCGCCGGAGAACTGAGAGAAAACGGCTCTCCATCCCTGTATGCGACGATCTGCGGCTTTGATAAATCTCTAAGGTAATCGCTATACGTGACGACCTCCGCGAGCGTCAGCGGATCGCCGAGAAGGCTCTCTCCTTCTTTCTTATGAAGAACAACCCTGCCGTCGGGATAGGCAAAGATATGGATCATGGGCACAGACTGCCTCAAGGGCTCTGTGGCGATCCTGTCTTCGCCGATACCCAGGTCCACAAGCCGATAGACCACCTCGTAAATAAATTCTCTCTCGTCTGAAATCTTCGTATGGACGAACAAAAATCGCGCATCCGGCAGCGCCACCGTCTTTGCAAAATCTTCGATCAGCATGTCTTTGTCGAAGCTATACTGGATGGGATGGTCGCCGGCATAGCGCCTTAAAAACATCGCCGATGGATGGGCGACGATCAAAGAGGTGCAGAGCGTGATGCGCTCGGCCCAGGGGGTGTCTTTGACAAGGATGGGGAAATCAAAATAATCCATCTTGTTGAATCGGGAGAGATCCACCAGATCGCGCGTCCGGGCCGGCGAACTGGCGGCAGGGCCGCGGTAATCGGTATGGACATACGCCTCGACATAATCCGTGAGGGCAAAATCAACGATGCGGAATTCAAGGTCAACGCCGTTGACAGGAAGCGCGCCGTCTGCGTTGCGCCTGAAAGGAAAGAATAAAGGCGCAATGCCTTCCTCGCCGGGCCGGCCGATATGCACGAGGTTCTCCGGCCGCGGGCCGACAGGCTCAAAACCAAAATACTTCTGCATGATAACACCCAGGGTGGGGATGACGTTCTCGTGGAGCCATCCCGCCGGAAAGAGACCTATGAATTCCCTGATAAACGGAACAGCCAACCCCCGCCCTTTAAACGGCCCTTCCAGGCGCATCCCGCGGATGCCGAACTTCTCCTGTTCGTCACTCAGGCTCGGCTGGGTCAGGCCGTAGATAAACCCGGCGTCCTGGCCTGTCTGGGAGAAAAACCACATCATCGGGCTGCATGCGTCGCCGGAAATCCTCATTTTGAAACGTTCCCCGGCAACTTCGAATATATGTTTTCTTGACGGACTGGACAAGGACGCATCAAGGCCAAGGCCTGCCTTAGGCTTGAATAAGAGCAACTCCGTTTGAGGCGAGCCCAGCATGGAAAATGCATACATCAGGCCGCCGGTACCGCCGCCGGAATCGAATTCCTTGTCCACATCGACCGGCTCCAGGGCCGCCCTGTGATACCTCCTCACATAGCTTTCCAGCTGCCCTGACTTCTTGACGCCCCGCGGCGAAAATAGACGCAGATACGTCCCTTGGCCGTCATCGTGGCCCGGCGTGTTAAGCAGAATGAGATACCCTGTGGGCGAGACAAAGGGAATGCTCAAAGAAACGACTTTTCTGAAATCAACATAATTCAAAATATCCGAAAGCAACACGATATCAAACGCGCCATTAAGATCCGTCAGAGGCGCTGCGGCCGCCTGGGCGCCGAACAGTTGGGAATGACCCGGCAGGACCAGGTGATCCAAGTGTTCGGCATTGCCTTTCAGGAAAACAACATTTCCTTTTTTCTCGATATCGCTACCCAACCCGATATCCACGACCAAAACATTCATCGCAATACCGTTGAAACCGCGACCCGCAAAAACCTCGCCCTCGTGTCCGCCGATGTCCAGGATCGATAGAGGCCGCCCCTTCTGCGACAGCCGGAACTTGACCAGGTGTTCCATCAAAGCCCGGACGCCCCATTTTCCGCCGGAATCAGAATAGTTTCTGTTACCGTAAAGCTCCTCCCAACGACCTATGTTTTTTGCGGATACCTCTCTGTTGGATGACGCCTTCTTTTGCGCCGGCGAACTCAACGCGTCCAGTTTCTCCCAGACATGGACATGCAGGACCGCCTGCGTCGTTGTCACCGGCTCCATAAAACCTGCAAGAATCTCTTTATTCCAATCTCCGATGGAAAGCGGCACCGCCGCCTCACGCATCAGGCGGACGGCATCCGCCCCTCCCATGTTCTTCGTCGCCATGGCAAAGAGCAGAAGGCTGGAAAATGCGGCGGCGGTGTAGGACGTCGAGCCGTTGCGGTCGATCGTCGGCATGGCGAAATCGCCCGGCAGGGAATGCTCATGGAGCTCGTCGGCCAGCGACGTCAGCGACGCGACGGTGATGACACCCGGCACGCACGCCGGGAAAGGAGCGCGATAAACAAGCCTATCGCTGCGGCGATGGCCGGCGGATACGACCACAGGAATCCCTTGCTCGCGGATATGCTCCAGGAGCCGGTAATGCTCAATGTCTGTTTCCAGGTAAAATTCCCCGCCAAAGCTCATATGCAGCACAAGACGGACATCGGCATACCTGCGCGTAAAATCAAGGATATTCCTCAAGGCCTCTTTCAGAAGCGACTTTTCGATGGCCATGCCGTCCCAATTCCCCACATTGACCGCCCAGGTCTCGCACAGGGTCCCGGGCTGCGTCTCGACGATGTTACGGACCATATCGCCGTGATACGCATGAAAATTATCGATGATAAAGCACCCGACGCGGTCTCCGGCCGGCAGGGCGATCTTAAGGATATCCGCTGGAGAAAGGACGTCGCGGCCATAGGCCGGCTTGCCGGTTTTGTCCAAAGCCGGCGAGGAAAGGTAGGGGTTGAACTCCGGCCCAAAGCGCTTGTTGAGCTCCTCCTGGGTCTGCACGATCGTCCAGAACCTGTTTTCCATGTCGGACATCCTCTTGTACACCATGAACTTCTTGATGGTGAGGATCCCCTCTTCGTTCTCGTTGATGGGCTCGGGGATATAGCTGCAGTAACGCCGCTTGAAGTCATAGAGCGCTTTCCTGGCGGTCTTCACGTCTCCCACATCCTGCATCAGCATATCCGCCAGCTCGCGGCCCTCCGGCGTGAAGTCGCGCGTGCCGTCGGTCGGGATATCGTTGCGCCAGGGACCCTGGGGCTTCTGGTCGGCGGGGGAAGAAATCCCGCTCTCCGGGTCGTCCCAGCAATCTGAACCGACAGCCCCGTAATAACGCTCGATCGTCGCCAACGTGATCACATCCCTTTGCTGATGAGCCG
>JAQUOM010000114.1 GCA_028717105.1 Candidatus Omnitrophota bacterium | reverse complement strand
CTTCATAAGGATTTATGGGTCACGGAACTTCAGGCAGAACCCTGGGAACCCGGGGAACTGGTGCATCTTGCTGAGGTTAAGGCCGTGACCTGTCAGCCGCAAAGTTTCCTTTTGACTTACCGGGAATTGCGCGAAATGGGTTTTGGAAAAATATTTTTCTGGGGGGCGGAATACTGGTTCTATCGCGCCGGTGTCTATGGTGATCACGGTTGGCTTGAAGCCGTGCGGCAAGTTATCAAAGAAACCAGGCAAGGGGGTTGATATGAATAAGAGAATGATATCATTTTTTGCCGGGGCGGCTGTCCTGATCCAGGGAGGGGTCGCGTATGCGCATTGTGAGATCCCCTGCGGGATCTATGACGACCGGGCCCGGATCCTTATGATCGCTGAACATATCGCGACGGTCGAGAAATCCATGAAAATGATCGAAGAGCTTTCGCGGGAGAAGGCGGTTAACTACAACCAGCTTGTCCGTTGGATCGGCAATAAAGAAGAGCATGCCAAAAAGATCCAGGATATTGCAGAACAATATTTTATGACCCAGCGGATTGAGCCGGTGGACGAAAAGAATAAGGAGGCCTATCGGAAATATATCCGGCAGTTGACCTTGTTGCATGAATTGCTGGTTTACGCGATGAAGTCCAAGCAGACGACGGATATCGTGTACGTCGAAAAAATGAGGGCCGCCTTGAAGCAATTTGAAGAGGCGTATTTCAGTAAATCGTTAAAGTCCGAGAAGCTGCAAGGGCAAGAATGAGGTATCCTATGTTTTGGAAAAGTTTTATGTGTGCGTTTACCCTTTTGTTGTTTCCGCATGATGTTTTTGCGGCAGAACTGAATCCCGCCGCAAGGGGAAAAGGGGACGTCGTCCCGCAGGACGAAGATAAAAGGGCGCACGGGCATGGCGGCCCGCGCGACTCCAGAAAAGCGACGTTCGCCGGAGGGTGTTTTTGGTGCCTGGAACCGCCTTTTGAAGAGGCGGATGGCGTGGTCGATGTTGTTTCCGGCTACACCGGAGGGAAAGGAAAAGACCCGACATATGAAAGCTACGCCGCAAAAGGGCATAGGGAGGCTGTCGAGGTGACCTACGATCCTTCGAAAATATCCTATGACCGCCTTCTCGATATCTTCTGGCGTCATATCGATCCAACGGATGCCGGCGGACAGTTTGCCGACAGGGGGCCGGGTTACCGGACGGCCGTGTTTTATCACGATGCGGAACAAAGGCGCACGGCCGAGGCGTCAAAAGAGGCGCTGGGGAAGTCCGGCCGTTTCAAGGGCCCTATCGTCACGGAGATCGTCGCGGCGACGGCTTTCTACCCCGCCGAGAACTACCACCAGGATTTCCACAAGAAATGCCCTTTGCGCTATGATTCTTATAGCAAGGGGTCCGGACGTAAAGATTTTCTTGAGAATGTCTGGGGGAAGGGCCCCGGAAAGGCAAAAAAAGAGCCGCCCAAAGGGGTATTCGTGAGGCCGTCGCGGGAAGCGCTAAAGAAAAATCTCACACCTCTGCAATATAAGGTGACACAGGAAGAAGGTACGGAGCCCGCGTTCCATAACGAGTATTGGGACAACCATCGCGAGGGGATTTACGTGGATGTTGTTTCGGGCGAGCCCTTGTTTGGTTCGAAAGACAAGTTTGATTCCGGTACCGGCTGGCCGAGTTTCACCCGGCCCCTGGAATCCGGCTGTCTCGTGGAAAAGCCCGATCGTTCCCTGCTGGCAGAACGGACGGAAGTCCGGAGTTGCCGCGCGGATTCCCACCTGGGCCATGTTTTTCCGGATGGGCCTGCGCCGACAGGCCTGCGTTACTGTATTAATTCCGCCGCGCTGCGGTTTATTCCGAAAGAGGACCTGGAAAAGGAGGGTTACGGCGTCTATAAAGAATTGTTTTCCTCTGCTGAATGAAGAGATACACCGTTCACAGACAGTGCCCGGTGGTCCGCGGTTCCATTTGATAAATGCAGAAAACTAGGGCATAATAGAATCCTATGGACAGTATTCTAAAAATTGAAGACCTGACAGTTAAGGTGGACGGCAAAGAGATCCTCCGGGACCTCAATCTCGAGATTTTTCCCAACAAGACCCTTGTTCTCTTTGGGCCGAACGGTTCTGGAAAATCCACCCTGATCAAGGCGATCATGGGTTTTGAGAATTATGTCGTCACAAAGGGAAAGATCATCTATCGGGGAGACGTGATCAATGATCTTCCGACGGATGAGCGCGCCAAAAAGGGGATCGGCGTCCTTTTTCAGAACCCGCCGAAGATCCGGGGGATCAGCCTGAGGCAGATGGTGGATCTGGTATCGCAAAAGCCGGGGCACAAGGACCGTCTTGTGGAGACGTTGAATCTTGAAGGACTTATGGACAGGGACCTGAACGTCAACTTTTCCGGCGGAGAGGTAAAGCGTTCTGAACTCCTGCAGGTCTTGAACCAGCATCCCAAGCTTCTTTTGCTTGATGAACCGGAGTCCGGCGTCGACATTGAGAATATTGCCATCATGGGAAAGGTCTTGAATGGTTTTATCCGGGAACACGCCGTTTCATCGTTGATCATCACGCACACGGGTTATGTGCTGGATTATGTCCAGGCCCAGCATGCCTGTGTCCTGATAGATCGTGATATCCGCTGTTACGACGATCCCAGAAAAGTCTTTGAGGATATCCGCCAATACGGGTACGAAAAGTGCCGAACATGCCGGAGGAAATGACCTGATGCCGGAGAATCGCGCTTATCTGGAAAAAGATGAAGCAGAGAATCTTGTGCGGGCAGGCTTTGACGCCGCGGAAAAAGACCGCTCCGGCTCTTTTATGCAGGCGGATGATACGCTTCTTTTCCAGAAGGCGTTCCATGAAGATATCGAAGTCATGGGGATCGATGAGGCCTTGCGGCGCGTTCCCGATGCCCCCGCGTATTACGGCAAGGCCTTTGCCGCCCTGGGGAGAGAGTACCCCCGTGAGACAAAAGGCGGCTACTATATCAGGATAAAAGCAGGCAAGACGGTTCTTGTTCCCGTGCAGGCCTGCCTGTATCTCAAAAAAGCTGATTTTAAGCAGAAGGTCCATAACCTGATCATTGCCGAACCCGGCTCAAAAGTTTACATCATCACGGGGTGCACGGCGCATCAGGCTTCCCGCGAAGCGTATCATCTGGGGATCTCGGAGTTCTTTGTCGGCAAGGGGGCCTATGTTAATTTCACCATGATCCATAGCTGGACAAAGGACGTTAGCGTCGAACCAAAAAGCATCGCCTTGGTCGAGGACGACGGGGTTTTCGTCTCGAATTATATCTGTCTGGACCCCGTTAAACATATCGCGATGTATCCGACGGCTGTCCTGGGCGAGAGGAGCACGGCGCATTTCAGCTCGCTCATGGTCGCCCATGACGGCTCGACGCAGGACATCGGTTCACGCGTGGTCTTGAAGGGTCGCAGTTCGTCTGCCGAGATCGTCTCGCGTGCGGTCAGCCTGGGAGGTACTGTCATCGCCCGCGGCCACCTGAAGGCCGAGGCGCCGGACACGAAAGCCCACCTGGAATGCCGCGGACTCATCGTCCATGAGCAAGGGGTCATTCACGCGATTCCGGAGCTCGAGACAGGCTTTCGGGAGGTGGATATGTCCCACGAGGCGGCAATCGGCAGGATCTCCAAAGAAGAGATCGAATATCTCTGCGCGAGGGGTGTCTCCAAAGAGAGGGCCCAGTCGCTGATCATCCGCGGTTTCGTGGACACCAACATTCTTTCCTTGCCGGAACTTTTGAAGAAAGAGATCGACCGCCTGGCAGACCAAACGCTTACCAGCGGATTTTAAAGCCACGGGCTTTAAAACCGCGGAACGAGAAACCATGTTTTTTCTTTCTTTGCGGCATAAAATGAGAGACAATGTATCAGGCGCGCCGTTTTGACAGGGGGCAAGCGGGAGGGCAAGATGGAAAAAAGACGGGTGATGGTCGTTGATGACGAAGAGCATTTTCTGAAGTTGTTGAAACTCAACCTGGAAGGAACCGGAAGGTTTGCGGTTTTGACATTGTCGAGCGCAAAAGACCTTGTCGACCAGCTCCATTATTTTAAGCCCGAAGTCATCCTGCTCGATCTCTTGATGCCGGGCGTCGGAGGGCTGGAGGTGTGTGAGATGCTTAACAGGGATCCTCTTGGGCAGGGTATTCCCATCATCATTCTTTCCGCTTTGTCCAAAGACGGCGACAAGATCGCCGCTTACAAGAAAGGGGTCGTAGATTATCTCGTAAAGCCTATCGAGAAGAATGACCTGATCGGCAAGATCGAGAAAGCCCTTTCGAATAAATACTCCCCCGAGGAATGAGCATATAAAGAAGAGCCTCGGAAGAAGATCCGGCAAGAGGCTCTATTTTAGGAGACGATCAATCAGGCAAACGATGGTAAACTTTTCAATTTATCGCCGAATATAGGCCCGAGCCCTGCAGGGATGCAGGACTTGGGTTTTTTATCACAGGGGCCTTTCAATGAGAAGCCGCGGATTTGTGGACACAGGAGCGAAAACACCTTTATTCGTCGCGATTTTTATCATCCTGGCTACGGGGGTAACGCTGACCGGCTTGGTCTTTCGCCTGGAAGACAGGCGTATGCGCGGAGAACTCCTGATTCAGGCGCGTATGTTGACGAATACCATCAACGCAAATCTCATCTCGAGTTTAAGCGGTTCGGATGCCGATCTGGCCTCCCCGGCCTACGCGCGTCTTAAGGAGCAGCTGGCCCTGGCATGTACTGCCAACCCGCAGTGCCGTTTTACCTATCTCATGGGGCAGCTGCCAAATGGAGATGTTTTCTTCTTTGTGGATTCCGAACCATCCGATTCTCAGGATTACTCTCCTCCCGGACAGGTTTATAGCGAGATCTCGAAGCCTATGCATGATGTTTTTGCGACAGGCCA
>JAQUOM010000113.1 GCA_028717105.1 Candidatus Omnitrophota bacterium | reverse complement strand
CGGCGCACTTTTAAGGCGCTTGCTGCCCTTGGGCAGGACCTCGTCCGTCCCCCGGACAAAAGCGGGAATGACCGGAACACCGCTTTTACGCGCCAAAAATCCCACCCCGGCAAGGCCGCGGCCCAGCCTGCCGCCCACGGTACGCGTCCCCTCCGGGAATAACAACAATCCCTGCCCCCGCCTCAGGCGGCTTAAAGCTTCTTTCATGGCCCCGATATCGGCGGCATTGCGCTTCAACGGAAAAGCACGAACGCGCATAAGCAGCCAGCCGAAAAACTTTCCCCTGAACAACGTGTCCCTGGCCATAAAACTTAAAGGCCGGGCGCAGGAACAACCGAAAACGATGGGATCAAGGTAACTGACGTGATTACATGCCAAAAGAAAACCGCCGCGCGACGGGATATTCCGTCTCCCAAAAACCCGGAAGCCGCAAAACAGCTTCAGGCCGCAAAAAAATATAAATCGCCCCAATATATAAAACATGGAACTCCGCGGCAAGAACCCACAAGAAGACATGCGGAAACGGCGGACACGTCCCTAGACGTCGTAACGGATGACCGCGTTCACCATCTTATTGCCGAGCGCGATCAGATCTTTGGCCCTTTTGAGGCTTTTTGCTTCCGAGTAGACGCGCATCTTCGGCTCCGTTCCGGAAGCCCGGAACATCAGCCAGCTCTCATCCTCGCAGATAAGCTTCGTCCCGTCATAATCCTTGACCTTGACGACCTTTTTACCCAGAAGAGAATCCGCGCGAAGCTGTTTTGCGTCCAGGTGGTAATTCTTCGATCTCAGCTTCATATCGCTGCGCAGATAATAGTAACGTCCGTATTTTTTCTCCATCTCTTCCAATATCCGGCGGATTTTCTTCTTGCGATGAAGCATCATCTCCACCAGCATAAGGCCTGCCAGCGTGCCGTCGCGCTCCGGAATATAATTCTTCAGACCCATACCCCCGGCCTCTTCCCCGCCGACCAGGATATTCTTGGTTTCCATAAGATTGGAGATATATTTGAACCCGACGGGTGTTTCGTGGAGTTCCAGGCCCAGGTCCGCCGCGATATGCTCGAGCATCGTCGTCCCGGCGATGGTCGTCACGATCCCGCCGTCCCATTTCTTGTCCTGGCGCAGATGCAGGGCCAAAAGACCCAGGATCTTCTGCGGAGGGATATACTCCCCCTCGGAATCCACGGCCGCGATCCGGTCGGCATCGCCGTCCAGGATCAGACCGATATCGTGTTTGCCTTCCTTCATGCGCCGGATGATCTTCTGCACGTTGTCTTCTACGGGCTCAGGACCACGGCCCTCGAACCAGGGATTCACCTCGTTGCGCATCAACTCCAGACGGATCGAAGTCCCTTTCAAGACATCCGCAATATAGCTATTGCCGCTGCCGTACATCGCATCCAGCAAAACCCTGAATTTCGCTTTTTTGAACGCCTTCAGGTCGATATACGAACGCAGGAAAGCCACATAGTCTTTGGAAATGTCGGCGACGTTGATTGAGCCGTCTTTCACGCCGTCATGAAACGACTTCGCTTTGCTTTCGGTCTGCCCGATCAAGGACTCGACCTTGCGGGTCACGCCCACGTCGGCGGCCCCTCCCTGCGCGTTCTTGATCTTATAGCCGTTGAATTCGGGCGGATTGTGGCTGGCCGTGATCATAACGCCCAAGTCCAGCGACCTCTTCTTCACGGCAAAACTCAGAGCCGGCGTCGGCACAGCCCTGTCCGAAAGGACCGCGCTGATATCGTTAGCGGCCAAGACCTCGGCGACAATCTGGGCGAATTTTGCCGATAAAAACCGCGTGTCATATCCGACGCAAACCCGCACATTCTCCCCTTCCGGTTTGGGAAAATCGCTCTTGAGATAATCCGCGGTGGCCTGAGCGACTTTACGCAGGTTCACGAAAGTAAAATCATCGGCAATGACGGCCCGCCAACCGTCCGTCCCGAACGCGATACGCTTCTCACCTTGTCCTGCATTATTCGTCATGCTTCAATCTCCTTATGGCATCTTCCATGTCGCGGGCCTTAAAAATATAGGTCCCTGCGGCTAAGACATTGGCGCCGCAGCGAACAACGTCCCTGGCCGTCTGATCGTTAATCCCTCCATCCACCTCAATATCTCCTTCAAAAATCTTGCGCAATTCAAAGATCTTCGGCAAGACCGTACCTATAAACTCCTGACCGCCAAAACCGGGATTCACGCTCATGATCAAAATCCAATCCAATTTTTCCAAAAGCTCCTTGATCTCAACCAGGGGCGTGGAAGGATTGATGGCCACGGCGGGCCGCACGTTCAATTTTTTGAGTTCTTTGATCAGGGCATGCGCCTTCTTGAGGCGCATATGCCTGGTCTTGCCCAACGCCTCCATGTGAAAACTGATAATATTGGAGCCGCTCTTAATGAACGGCACGAAATAATTCTCCGGGTTCTCAATCATCAGGTGAGAATGGATCGGCAGGTCCGTTACCCGGCGCAAGGCCGCGACCACTGCAGGACCGATCGTAATATTAGGAACAAAATGACCATCCATCACATCCACGTGCAAGAAGTCTGCCCCCGCCTTTTGGACGCGCCTGACGTCCGTCTCGAGATTCGCAAAATCCGCCGCCAAGATGGAAGGACCGACCTTTATTTTCATAACATGCCTTCTCCTAGGCTGTTTCACTCGTCAGCTCAACACACCGAACTGTTTTTACCCGACAGCAACACAGCTCATCAGCTAAACAGTTCTCACCTGTATAACTTATGTTGTTCGATATATTTCACCACGCGATTCGGCGTGAGATAACGGACGGAACGTTTTTGCCTGATAAGCTTCCTGATCAAAGACGAAGAAATGTCTACCTGGGCGACGTTGATCTTGATGAAGGGTTTTCCGCTTAATCTTTTTCCGTAGCAGGGGCGCCGCGCCAATACAAACTTCGCCAGGCGGTAAATCTCATCGACGTCTTTCCATGTCGGAATTTCCGCCACCAGGTCCGAACCGCAGATAAAAAAGAGCTCGGCATGCGGATACCGCTTCTTGATCTGCCGCAACGTATCCACCGTATACGACTTCCCGCGACGCCGGATCTCGATATCGGAGACGGCAAAATCCTTGTTGTCGCCGACCGCGAGCCCGAGCATCTCAAAACGGTTCTTTGCCGGAATGATATCACGACCATCTTTGTGAGGCGGCATGAATGCAGGCACGAAAATCACCCGGTCCAAGCCCAGCTGCCCCCTCACCTGTTCCGCAAGGATCAGATGGCCGAAATGCACAGGATTAAACGTACCGCCAAGGATACCTATCTTCATCATTTTAATGACGAATGTCGAAATCCAAATGACAAATAAATACCAAAAAATTCAATGCCCAAATCTACCTTCCTTTGACACTGGGATTTAGCTGGGCATTTGTCATCTGACATTTGGAATTATTCGCGGACCTGTCCCGTCCCCCTAATGACATATTTATAGGTCGTCAGCTCCTCAAGACCCATGGGCCCGCGGGCGTGCAGGCGGTCCGTCGATATACCGATCTCCGCCCCCAGGCCGAACTGGTAGCCGTCCGTAAAACGGGTGGACGCATTGACATAAACGCAGGCGGAATCCACGTCTTTCAAAAAGAGCTCCGCATTCTGTTGGTCCTGCGTGACGATGGCATCGGAATGGGAAGAACCGTAATGGTTGATGTGGTCGATGGCCTCACGGACATCCTTCACGACCTTGACCGAGAGGATCAGGTCCAGATACTCGGCATACCAATCGGCTTCTACGGCCCGGCGGATGTTCGGCATGACCCTGCGCGTCCGGGAGCACCCCCTCACCTCGACGCCCGCATCCTGGAGCGCCTGCACCATCATCGGCAAGAAACCTTCGGCGATATCCTGGTGCACCAGAAGCGTTTCGACGGCATTGCACACCGAAGGCCTCTGAACCTTGGCGTTCATGACGATGTTTTTGGCCATGGCAACATCAGCAGACGCATCCACAAAAATATGACAAACGCCTTTGTAATGCTTGATGACGGGAATGCGCGATTTATCGCGGACCTCCCGAATCAACGATTCACCGCCCCGCGGCATGACAAGGTTGATATACCGGTCCATCTGCAGCAAGACATCGACGGCCCTGCGATCCGCCGTCTCGACGAAGCTGATCGTACCGGACGGCAAGCCGGCGCGCACGATCTCCCTCTGGAGAACATTGAAGATCGCCTCATTGGAACGGATCGCGTCGCTTCCCCCTTTAAGGATCACGGCGTTCCCGGACTTAAAGCACAACCCCGCGCAATCCGAGGTCACGTTCGGCCGGGCTTCGTAGATGACAAGGATCACGCCGATCGGCACGCGGACTTTAGAAATTTGCAGGCCGTTAGGCCGTGCCCACGCCTTGATCGGGACGCCGACCGGATCATCAAGCTTGGAGACCTCGCCCAATGATTCAGCCATCTCACAGATACGTCTCTCGTCGAGCGTCAATCGTTCGATAAAAGACTTGGATAATCTTTTCTTCTGTGCCGCCTCGACATCTTTCCGATTGGCTTCCAGGATAAGGCCCATATGGTCCAGCAGGGCCGACCCCATGGCACAAAGCACTTCATTCTTTTTTTTGGAATCCAAAGACGCCAAAACCCTGCAAGCATCCCTGGCCTTCCCGGCCAGCTTCTCCATATTTTTCTTGAGTGACGCGCTTGTCTGCTTCTTGGATGTTTTCATCGCTAATCCAGAATGGCCAAATCGTCCCTGTGGACGACCTCTTTTTTTCCTTTGGCCTGTTTGATCTCGTTCAATTCCGTCGAAGAAAAATTGACCTTCCCTCTGGCAAAACACACGCCTTTGATATCGCAGATATCAACCGCCTGGCCGGCCTTAAAATCGCCCTCGACCCCCTTGACGCCGGGAGCCAGAAGGCTGCGACCCTGGGTTGTCAAGGCCGC
>JAQUOM010000112.1 GCA_028717105.1 Candidatus Omnitrophota bacterium | reverse complement strand
ACATCCAGTACCACGCGCCTTATCTTTTGTTCCTGCCGAAAGATTTCGGGGCGATCAATGTCATTCTCCACGAAAGGATGGCAGGATTAGGCGATGTGGTTTTTGTCGCCAACGCCGCGCAGATCTTTTCTGCGGCGTTTCCCGGAAAGAAAGTCCGTCTGATCTTCCATCGGGCGGACGATTTTCTCCTGGCCGCCGAGACGAAAATCCTCAAAGGACTCAACCCGGATTTGATGCGTCAGCAGATTGACGGTGTCGAGGTGATCAATGCTTCAGGTAACAGCCGGGATGTCTATGGGGAAGGCCTGCGCCCTGGCAGCTCTCGCTTTGATAACGCGTGGCCCAGCATCCAGGACGGCATCATCGGGAAGGATGATGTTTCTGTCGTCTATGCGTTAGGCGGGACGGAGAAAGAGATACTCGGATATGACTTGGCGCGTTATGGCGGCAGGGCCCGCGCGCAGCTTTATGTTTACGAGGTCGGGTTCGAAAGCCTCATCCAGAAGCCGTTGGAACAAGGCGAGGCGCATTTAGGTTTCGGCCCGGACGAAGTCGGCGCGCCGCCGGTTTCGCCCGTCTCCAAGGATATCTATTCGAAGAAATATCCGCGCATCAACGAGCGCATCCGCCAGGAGCGCCGCAGGATCCTTCAGAAATTCCCGCATTGGCAGGCCTTGGATACCGTCTTGCGCCAGGAGAACCTGGAGAGAACGGTCGCTTCCGAATGGGGCTTCCTCTATGTCCACCAGGGCCATAGCGTCAAAAAGTATTTTGAGATCTTTGAGCGCGCACGCGCCCAAGACGAGTCTTATCGCCGCAAAGACACGACATTTTTTATTATGTGCGGCCGCAAGGACAAAGGTGTCCATGACGAGATGGCGCGGCTGACGGAGGCCTACGATTATAACTTCTTTGAGTTCGGCAACCACGATCCCTATCTCGAGGAGATGCGGGTTTCCCGAAGCAACAACGTCACCGTCATCATGGATTATTCCGTGCCGCGCAAACTTTTTAACGAGCTTTTTCTTTACAGCGACGATTTGCCTTCGGTTGTCAGCGGCCAGGACAACCTTGCCAACATCCTCTATATGAATGTCTTGTCGAGCGGCAGGCCTTTCTTCTGGGAAGTGTTGATCTTCCAGACGACAGCGGCCCTGACGACCCAGATTTTTATCAGCCACGCGCTGGGGAATGAGAAGGCCCATCGTCTGGCCGGCCTGTGGGATCTCTACAGCAAATCCGATGAACAGCCGCAGATGTTCTCGGCGCCGCGGCCGTTGCGCGCCTTCTTTAAAGAGATGGCGCTGGCCTTGGAAGAGCACCCCAAATTCCTGCCGCAGATGTATTACGGCATGCTGCGTCAGGCCTGCAAGTACGATCTTTTGGGCGCGAGAGATCGGGCCGAGGATTTGGTCCAAAAGTTCGGATCTCCCGAGATTTCTTCGCCTGCGCGCGCCGGTTTTTATCCGTCTGCGCCGGGGTATTTCTCCATGCCGCCGGAGGCTTTGATCGCAGAGCTTCAGGAAGAGCGTTTACGCATCGACCGCATCCACAGCCTGTGGCCCGCGGCGGTCGTTGTTTTCGGCAGCGCGCGCATCCCGGCGTGCGATATGATGTGTCAGAAGGCCCATCTTTTCGGCAGAGAAATCTATAAGGCGGGATTGTCTTTGCGCACCGGTGCCGGTCCGTCCATGATGGAAGAGCCGTTGAGGGGGTATATAGAGGAGAGGCTTGAGGCTGGTGCGGTCCAAACGCGGCGGAATGCCACTCAGGGCATCCGCATCTATTTTGACCCGGCCAAGATCCATTTTGAACAGAAGACATCGCCCTATGTGGAAGAATGTCACGAGTTCCGTCATTTTATCACGCGCAAGATGGGGCTTTTTAATAACAGCATCGGTATCGGCGTCTTCCCCGGCGGTTTTGGGACTATGGACGAGTTCTTTGAAGTCTGGACCAGGAAGGGTTCCATTGTCCTTATAGGGTCTTCTTATTGGAAACCGATCATGAGGGCTTTCCAGGAGAGCTGGGAAGACCATGGCCTCATGTCGGACATTCCCTTCATGCCGTTTGTGACGGATTCGTCCCGTTCAGCATTGGCCCATCTCCGGCGCTACGCCATGGCGCCTTATCACGTGAATCCCAAACGCACGAAAGATGCCAATGCCGAGATTGCCGCGGCCATTAGAAAATTAGCCGCATGGCAGCCCAGTGTTACCTTTATCGGCCATCCGCAGGCCGTCAGCGAAAAAGAATTGGCCGTGGCTCAAGAGCTTGCCTGGCAGATCACCCATAGAGGTGTGCCTGTGCGCGCCGGCTCGGGCAGCACGCATCTGATCAGACGTCTTGCAAAAGGCGCCAGGCCGCATTACGACCTTTTGCAGGCGACGTTATATATCGATATCAAGGGGCCGATGCCCCGGGAAGAGAACGTGATCCTGAGCCGGCATATTTCCAACCATCATGTCTTGATTTCCGAGAATACCAGGGATTTTGTTTTCTTCCCCGGCGGCGGCGGGACGATGAACCGCCTCTTCGACATCGTGGCCCTCATGCAAACGCACAAGATACCGCGCCGGCCTCTGGTTCTCGTGGGCAGGAGTTTCTGGGGGAGGATCAAAGAGGCGGTCGTCCATCAGGCGTTGTCCTATCCGGGGGTCCCTTTGATCAAGGAAGAAGACGCCGGGCTTCTTGAGATCGTTGATTCGGCCGATGAAGCGCTCGGGGTGCTGGAGCCGGGATTGCGTTACGCCGGATCCGATGAAAATGGAGAGGGGATTTCTTCTCCGGCCGCACCTCTGCGCCGGAACGATGTTTCGCAGGAACGCCCGTCTGCGCATCAGCCGGCCGCCGCAAAATATTCCGACCGTCTCTTTGTCGCAGCAGCGGCGGTTCTGTCCGTTTTGGGTGTCAATGCCTGGATCATCGTCAGGGTATTGTTGTTCGGCACAGCCCCCATGGATACAGGAGGTTTTTACGCTGCCTTCTGCGCCATCGCGGCTGTCATTTGGTTCTTAAAGCCGTTGTGGGAAGAACCGTTCTATGTAAAGATCGGACGTCTCTGGGTTTCGGCTTTGACACTCGGCATCGCGGCCGGCACGCCGTTGCTTTTTGGGCCCGAAGGAGCCCTTGCCGCCTTTTCCGTGGTCGCGTGTCTGGCGATCCACGAATCAGGCCACGCCGCCGCTGCCCGCATCGCCCATGTCGCTGTCCACGATGTCCGCATCGACCTTTATATCGGCGCTGTGAACCGGGATGAGCTCAAAGGCTATGACAAGGCCCTTGCGCCGCGTTCTTCTTTGATATTTTTCGCCGGCGGCCCCGTCGCGAGCTTGCTTGCTGCGGCGGTGTCAGCCGCGATCTTTGTTTCTGGGGCTGATGGCCCCGAAGCCGCCTCCGGAATTCCGGAACAGGCTTTTATGCATCCCGCGGCCATGTTTGCAATAATGAATCTTCTGTCTCTGGCCGGGCCGATGTGGGTCTTTGATCCCGAAAGCGATGCGGCCCACATGCTGAAAGCCTTGCGCAGGATGTCCGCGTCTTCTTTGCCGGCGGCAGAGAAGACGCCTGCACAAAAGCCGGATTCTATTTCTTCACCGGCGGTCCGTTCCCTTGTCGGCCTGGATCAGGGCCGCATCGCCTCCCTTAATTTACCGCAGAGCCGTGGGCATGTGGAGAACGTCGTCGTATTAACGGAATCGATCGGCAGGGCCTTTGGGCTTAAGGGCCGCGATCTTTGTCTTCTGAAATATCTTGCCCTGGGCCACGATATCGGCAAGAACGATCCGAGGATCCGCGATCTGTTCGTAGAAGGCCGCATCTGGACGCAGGAAGATGCCTATCGCGGCCGCCTGCATTCCCGTTATTCCGTCGACGAACTGGAGAATACGTTCGATATGAAGATGGTGACCGGCGAAAAGGAAGTCATTCTGTGGCACAACCGCACGGATGCGATCAAGTGGAGGTGGGCCTCTTCTTATTATCGCGCTCTGTGGCTCATGCTTCTTATCGCCGATAACATCGATGCCCGTATCGATACGTCGAGGAACCACAAGAGGGGGCAGCGGCTTGTCTTTGATCCCGTGATCGCCCTGGGGTGGATAGGGCGCCTGATTGCCCGGGATGGCAACGACCGCGATATCCGCAGGATTTACAGCGTCATGCAATCTCTGGTTTATGACCCTGTATTTATGGCAACGGCCAATAAGGCCGCAGGACGCCAGGCCCTTTCTCCTGCAGACGGGGTTATTTTTTCACCTTGCCCTATGTCGCCTGCTGCCGATCCTCAGGCGACGGATGAGGGCGATGTCGATGAAAACAGGTCGTCGTCCTCTGCCGCTGCGAGAATGATCGGCCCCCAAGAGGCGCAAAACCTGTTGAAATCACAGGAGATATTGGATCAGGTTTATCGCTTGGAGTACAGGAACATGCCGGGTTCCTGGAGATGGAAGAAAGCGGAGATGGAGGCGGCTGCCCGGGATGAGGAAAATCTTTTCTTCCTGTTGGAAAAAGACGGCGGGTTTATCGGTTATGCGGTTTTTGAAAAGAGATTGAGAATGCTTTCGAGATTGGTTGTTGCTGTTAAGAAAGCGTCCCTGGGGTCGACGCTCCTGGAGCAGGTCCTGGACCGCCTGGGGAGAGCGGGTTTTGTTGAGTTCGTGATCACGCCCGTCAACAACAGCCGTGATTTCTATTACACATTCGCCCGCAAGAGGCCGGCATTGGTTTCTGCCGAGACAGTCGGTCTTAATATGATCAAATATACGATTGTTTCTGATTTTTCATCGCCTGCTGTCCCGCGGCACGGGGATTTGCCGTTCAGCAGGCCTCGGCCGGGCTGGACCGAGACCGCCTGCGCCGAGCGTTTCGCGGAATTAAGATCAACGGGCTTTGCGGGATACCGCGCCGTCCTTCCCGGAGAGGCGCCGGATTGGCTTGCAGAGTTCTTTCATTATTGCGAGGTGGAATCCAAAGAGGCCCAGGCGCAAAGGTTGAAAACTC
>JAQUOM010000111.1 GCA_028717105.1 Candidatus Omnitrophota bacterium | reverse complement strand
GATACAGCTGACCACGCCGGCAACCCCTTCCGCGTCGACCCTTTTTTTGGCATCGGGGGCGCCGCTGACAAGGAAGATCTTGCTTTTTACAGGATGACCTTTCAGGCGTTTTAAAAACTCGATCCCGTCCATCCCCGGCAACCTGATATCCACCAGGACGGCCGCAAAACCGTTGTTTCCGAGCAGATCCAACCCCTGCTCTGCGCTGGCAGCCGCCTGGACCTGATAACCTTCATCCACGAGAATCTCGGTCAATCCCACGCACAGATCAAGATCATCGTCAATGATTAAGACTTTAGGGCCCATGGTCTCCTATTCTGCGATGCCTCCCCCGGACACCGGCTCCTTTTCGGCCTGGCGGCCCGCCGCCTGCTTCAGCGGCAATGTGACGATAATCGTCGTCCCTTTCCCTTGTTCACTTTCCACTTCAATAATTCCGTTATGCGACTCCGCAATCTGGCGGCACACGGAAAGCCCCAGCCCCGTCCCTTTGGACTTGGTAGAGTAGAAAGGTTCCCATATCCTGTCCATATCTTCGTCACTGATCCCTATGCCGTTATCCTTCACGGTGATACGCGCCCGGCACCGGTCGACGACATCAGCGCCTATTTCAATACGGCCTTCTTTACCTGACAGCGCATCGTAGGCATTATTGATGATATTGATGATCAGCTCCTTGAGCTGCAAGGGGTCGACTTCAAGGGTCGTTGCCGCCACGGAGGCGATCTTCGCGCCCAGCTTGACCTTCCTGTTCCTTCCGTGGGAATGTTCGGTCTTGACGATCTCGCTTAAAATATCATGGAGTTTCACCTGTTCAAAGTGCGGGATCCTGAGGCGGGAATAAAACAGCAAGTTATTGATGATCTGGTCGCTTTCGTTGATCTTGTTCTCGATCGTGGTGAGATGCCCCTGGAGATTAGGGTTATTGGCCTTTCTCTTCAGGTTAAAAGAAGCGATGCGCATCGCGGCCAAAGGATTACGCAGCTCATGAGCGACAGTCGCAGCCAGGATACCGATATCAGTAAGACGTTTTGTCTTTTCCGCTTCCATCTGGACCTCAAAAAGCCTTTTAGCCTGTTCTGCGACAAGCCTTTCTAAGTCCTTCTTGTCCCTTTTCAAGACCTCTTCAGCACGCCGACGTTCCGTAATATCGTGGGCCACGTGCACAGTGCCGATCATTTTGCCTTTGTCGTCAAACAACGGGGTCGTGCTCACCAGAAAATCGCCGCCCAGATGTTCCTCGTGCACTTCTTCAATATGCTGCCGGCCGTCTTTGAGCGTGCGCGCATGAGGACAGAAATCAGGCGCTTCTAAAAGGCCGTGGACAGACTTGTAGCACGGAAGGCCTATGCACTCTTCAGGTTTTCGTCCCAGCTTCTGCGCCATCGCCGCGTTGACCCGAAGGATCCGATGCTGAGCGTCGAGAATAGAGATCAGGTCCGGAACGCTGTCAAATGTCCTCTCCCATTCTTCTTTGGCGCGCACCAACGCCCCTTCGGCCTGCTTGCGCGCGGTAATATCCTGCGTCGTTCCAAAACCACCCAACAGCTTCCCTTGTCCATCAAATTCCAGTTCCGCACGCTCACGGACCCATTTGGTCTGGCCGGCCACAACAACCCTGTGCACGATATCGTAATGATCGCCCTTCAGGCCGGCTCTCCACATACCATCGACATAATCCCGGTCATCCGGATGGACACAAGAAAGAAAAGTTTCGTAGGACATGGACGTCCCTTTGGGGATCCCGAAAATTCGATGGTTCTCATCCGACCAGAGAAGTTCATTGCGCTGAACGTTCAACCGCCAGCTGCCGACCTGCGCTACGGCCTGGGCGCGGTTCAAGTCTTTTTGGTTTTCACGTAGGGCCTCTTCAACCAGTTTACGTTCGGTAATGTCCATCATATAGACCCGTATGCGGCCCAGATCACGGACAAAAGAATATGTCATCTGGCACCATCGGCCGCCGCAGGATGCCTCCCGGACGACGACGTTCCTGCCTTCCTCTTGGAAAACTTTCGAGAACGCCTTCACATCCTGCATAACCACATGGCCCATTTTCTCTTTTTCCGGCCCGGGAAACATCCTTTTCGCGGCGGGGTTCATATAATAAAAGACTCCGGAGAAGTCTGTTTCAACGACAGGATTTGGATTAAGCTCGGGAAAACTGGCTAACCGCGCCAGCTCCCTTTCCATAAGCTTGCGTTCTGTGATATCCACAAATAACACCGCGAACTGCAACGGAGCGGGAGAATATGCGAAGACTTCAAAGTGTCTTTTAAGAGGGGAGGAATAATTCTCAAAATGAACAGGCTCGCCCGTCAGGGCGACTTTTCCGTATATCCGCACCCAGTAAGGGTCGTTTTTCGGCAAGACGCGGCTGACAAGCTGGCCGACGACGTTTTCGCGCTTCAAGCCGGTCAGGTTTTCAAAGGCAGGATTGATCTCTAAAAATCTGTAATCGCAGGGATCGCCTTTGTCGTCGCAAACGATCTCATGGAGAGCAAAACCTTCTGTCATTGCATCGAACAGGGAGCGATACCTCTTTTCTTTTTCCTTGAGCTCCTGCTCGGCCCTCTTGCCTCCGGAGCTGACCATCGATTCCCACACATCCCGGCGCTTGATCAGGGCGAACTGATGGTTGTTGACCACATCGACGACTTCACTTGCTCCGCACCTCCGGAGCGAATAGGTGCAGACCGCCAGCATCGGATATCGGCCGATCACGCGGTTGATCTCTTCTTCATAATCGGTAAATTTTCTCCAATTTTCTTTCTCAAGCCAAAACGTGTTCCCCGTCAGCCTCAAGCCCTCATAGCCTTGAGCGAGGGCCCTATCAAGCTTATCCACCCAGCCTTTAAGGACACGTTGGGCGTCAAAGCTGCCGTCCAGCACGTACCATGCGGTATAGGGAATGATCTCGATCTGTCCTTTTTTCAGACACTGATCAAAATCCGCAAAAGCCTTCTGCATCGCCTCCCGGGCATCGGCCACATCCAACGGCTCGGAGGTGACCCACATGCAAAATTCATTATTTTCCAGGCCTGCTTTAAAATACGGCACGAGAATATCCAAAAGGTCTTCCTTCGTCTCGTAAAACTGGCAGAAGTGCGTCCCCCAGGAAACATCGCCGACCAAAGGGATGCCTGTTTTTCTTAAGTTCGTTTTACAGGAAGAATTGTTCATGAAGGACAAAAACGGGGTTCGCGAAGCGGTTGCCGGATATACCGGGCCAAACAAAGCTCTGGATGGGAACGGCGTTGAAAGCCTGCATATTATACCTCGAAACCAAAGGCCGGGGAAAATAATCCCCCAGCCCCTGTGTTTATCTTCAGACGGTGCGCGGCCACCATCCCGGACCCGCCCGACTTTAAACCGAAACAGGCCAAAACCCTATCGTTGCAGGATACTCCCGAAAGGTTCAATAATTCTCCGCTAAAACCTCATAGAACGATTGCGGATGCCTGCAGGCCGGGCACTCCTTGGGCGCCTCGGGCCCTTCAAATACATAGCCGCAATTGATACAATGCCACTTCACGGGTGTTTTTTTCTTAAACACTTCTCCGCCGGCGATATTGTTGATGAATTTCCTGTAACGCGCCTCGTGGAATCTTTCGACCTTGGCAACCTGTTCAAATGACCGCGCGACCTCCGGGAACCCCTCGTCTTTGGCCACCTTGGCAAAATCCGAATACAAGGTCGTCCACTCCAAGTTCTCTCCTGCGGCAGCCTCCTCCAGGTTGGCTTTTGTATCCCGGATCATGCCGGCGGGATAAACCGCCGTGATCTCCACGTCTCCGCCCTCGAGGTATTTAAAAAAGACTTTGGCGTGCTCTTTTTCATTCTCGGCCGTCTCGGCAAAGACCGCAGCGATCTGCTCAAAGCCCTCTTTTCTGGCCGCGCTCGCAAAATAGGTATACCTGTTGCGCGCCTGGGACTCCCCGGAGAAAGCCGCCAGTAAGTTCTTTTCTGTTTTTGATCCCTTGATCGATTTTATCGCCATGATATCATTTTCCTCCATTATCCAGTTTCTCCATGGGTTTCTCGCAGCAAACAAGCTCTCCGCCACCGACCTTGGTAACAATAACCTCGTTGCCGCAGACGTTGCAGCGATACTTTTCTCCGATGGTTTTCACAGACATCTCAAGCCTCCTTGAGTTTTTCGGCTCACCTGCGCACAGGAACGTCGCCTTTCGTCTCAGCCTTGGCCGCCCTCAGGTTTTGCCTTCATTTTTAAAAACAGGTCTGCGAGGACAGCGAGCACAAGAAGAAATGCCAGGGACCAAAAGAAAAAAAGCGCCTTCTGGGCCGCCTTTTGACGAACGGACATCCGGCTGGCATCTATGTCCACGCACAAAATGGCAACAGCCTTACCGCTCTCGTCACGGATCGGCGCGTAACCCGAAAGGGTCATCCCCCACCCGTCCGTGGTAAAGGCCTTATCGGCCGCCGGGCCGTTGAACGCATTGTACATCTCCGACGATCTTTCTACGCGGTAGATATCTCCCGGAAAAGCCCTCTCCCCCTTGGCCGTTACGATCTCCGGCAGGGGGTCGGCGTCCACCATATATTGCATGGCGCCCTGCTGGTCTGCGGCGGTCATGATGTACACATACCTGACGAAAGGATTGATCTCCTTGATCTTCAACAACGTCTCGAAGATATCCTTATACTCCTGCGACTTGTCCCCGTCCATCCTCAAAGGGACACGCAGAAGCTTTTCTGCATCGATAGACAACGCCGCATTAGAGGCAACCAGCATCAGCCTCTCGCGCGTATCCTGGAATTTTTCGCTCCGGATATATTCATAGAAAAGGATATGGCCCAGGGCCCCCAGGAACACCAGCGCGCACACAAAAACCACCAGTAAGCGTTTCATCAAATACCTCCTAGCTGCTCTTGGGATAAAAATAAACAATCACGTCGTAACGGGGGAAATGCGCGGCGATATCTTTTTCAAAGCTCTCCGCAAATTCCTGCGCCTGTACCATCGTCGTGTGACCGTAGATCTCAAAGCAAACGTTTAAAAAGACCTTCTCCCCTGCCCGCCGCATCCGGATACTACGGATCCCGAAAGACCTGGCCTTGTGTTTTTCAACGATCGTTTCTATTTCGCTGCGGACCTCC
>JAQUOM010000110.1 GCA_028717105.1 Candidatus Omnitrophota bacterium | reverse complement strand
GACGCTCCCCTGCCCTTCCTTTTTGGTTCCGCAGGCATTGGATCTCTACTTTGCCGAAGCGTGACTTCTCCATCCATTCCAGGAGGTTTTCTAATCCCGCGCAGATACAATATCCCGCCCTGTGTTCTCCGTAATCGGGATAGCGGCGGAAGAAATAATCGAACTGGGCTGTTTTTTGATGGAGGCCGTTACGGTAAAAAAGCTGGGCCATGGTGAGCTGATAAAAATCCGTAAACAGGATGCCATCTGCCAAGTGCCTCTTGTCCATTTCCTTGCCTCCGGTCCATTTAAGAAAGCGCGCGGCGTTCCGCAGTTTTTTATTATGAATCAACGGGTTTCGTCGATCAAGGGGTTGTTTCCTTCTCTAACTGACTGTTTTCCCCTGTCCTGTGGCGCAGGACAGGGGATCCGGTAAGGTCTTTGTTGGAGTTGCGACGCCAAAAGAAGAGCGTGCGGTTGGTGCCTTTACGGGGTGCGGCCGGCTGTTGGGCGAAAATCAAGAGTTACGCAAGTCTTCTTGCCGGAACGACTGGCAATGGAGATATTGCCTTTGAGCCGTTGGACAAGCTTGCGGCAGACCGCCAGGCCGAGCCCTGTTCCTTTGCTTTCTGCCGTAACAAAAGGTATAAAAATGCGGTCGAGGTCTTTTTTTTCGATGCCATGCCCATTATCCGATACGCGGATCGTGACACAGCCGGACCCTTTGTCCTGTGTTTCTATAACGATCCTGCCTTTGTTTTCTTTTGTGGCCGTCGCGGCGTTATGGATGATATTTGTCAGGACGTGGATCAAGGATGCGCGGTCCGTATACAGGAAGACATCCTTGTTCTTTTTCTGTTTTTGGGTGACCGTTATATTCTTGCTGCGGATGATTCCCTCCAGATAGCGCAGCGCTTCCGCGATGGCGCCGGAAACGGATGTTTTCTCGGGGCGGGGATCTGCGTTCCCGGCAAAAGAAATCATATTGGCGACGATCCTGTCGGTTTCCGTGACCATCCGTTCGATCTTCTCGACGTCGGCCGCCATATCCGCAGGGATTTTTTTCTTTTTGAGCCGGAACGTGGTTGCGCGTATTGTCGCCAGGGGGCCGCGGATCTCGTGTCCAAGGAAAGCCATGTGTCGATCGATCGTTCCCGGCGCGTTCTTCTCCGGAAGAGTTTTTAAACGGGTGCGACCCTCTTTTTTCTTCCCGGTGCTTTCGCGGGAAAACGGGTTCTGCCGTTCTGCGGTATCGTTCTTTTTTCTGGCTTGTTCGCGGTATTGAGTGGGCGTATACCCTGTTTCTCTTTCAAAAATGCGGATGAAAGATTCTGTGTTCTGGTAGCCCATGTTTTCGGCGATCCTGTAGATATTGAAATCCTTTTTTTTCAAAAGTTCCCTGGCCTTTTCGATCTTGACCTTGATCTTGTATTCATTGTAGGTTATGCCCGTATATTGCCTGAAGATTTTGCTTAAATATTTCTGGCTTAAAAAAAGCCGCTGGGCCAGGTCGTCTAACCGGATATTCTTATGGTAATTTTTCTGTGCGAAGTATTTCATTTGGTCGATCTTGTCCCGGATACCCCCTTTGAGGGTTTTTTCCGGTTTCTTGATGCTTTCAGCCAGGATCCTGACGCGTCGTTCGATCGTTTCAAAAGGCAGGGATTTCTGGAGATAGTCTTCCGCTTTTCCGCGCAGGGCCTGGGCCGCCGTTTCTTCGGAGCCCTGGGCTGTCAAGATGATCGTCCGGACGTCGGGATCAATTCTCTTGATTTCCCTGAGGATCTGCGTTCCGGTGAGGCCAGGCATTTTTTCATCGAGGACGACAAGATCGAGGTCGTGGGGTTTCCTGATGATGTCCAGGGCTTCCTGGCCGTTTGAGGCTTCCAGGATGTGGAAGTCTTCGAAAAGGTCGCGGAATGATTCCCTGTATTCCCTGTCGTCGTCTACGATCAAGAGATGGTATGGCATGGCAAGAGGATGGTTATGAGCGTTCTCAGGGGGTATTTTTGCCTGATGCCGGCCTATCATTCGTTTGCCGGCCGGGGCATCCCTTTTTTGTTGTCAACGCTCCGTGTTTACCGCAGCAAGATATGCGGCGCTTACCTGCGGGGATCTTTCGTTACCCTGCACCAGCCCCGCATAACGGGACGGTGCAGGATTTCGCTAGGCATCGAGAAAAAAGATGCCGCCGGCTCCTGCCGGCGGAACTTCACTTGGCCAGATAGGCGCGCCAGGCCTTTTCGAGGCCTTTTAAATCTTTGAAGTATTCCGCATACGCCGATTGCAGGGCTTTCTCCAGCGGTTTTTCGTCGCGCAGGTCCCGGCAGAACCGGGCAAAGCGGTCTTGCCCGTAGCGTTCCCTCATGAAACCTACAAGGGAAGCCGCCTGCAGATAGAACGTGTTGATGAGTTGTTCCGGCGAAAGAATGAGGATGGCCGTCGAACCGTCTTTCGTCTGCACTTTTTTTACATAGCGGAAGTTGCCTATGTCTTGGATATTGAAGTTCGTGATGTCATCCAGGGACAGGATGGCATCGCGTTCGTAGAGCTTCTTGGCGCTGTTTTGGATCAATTGGTTTTTTTGGCTTGTCGTCCACCATTGGGCGATACCTTCGTCGAGCCAAAGCGGGATGTCGCCCTTGAAACCGACGAAATCGCGGAAGATAAGATGGGCGATTTCATGGGGCAGGACATTGTCCGTAAAATTTTCGCTTCCCGCATAGCTGGCGATGGAACGATTCTTATAGTCCGCTAATCCCTCCGTCCATTCCGGGCTGTTCGTGTTTTTAAGATATTCCGCTTTATCGGGATAGATATAGATCTTGACACGGTTCTCCCAGCTCCAGAATTTCGAATAGCGGGCATAACCCATGTCGTGGGCGATGGAGTTGTAATATCGTTCGGCTTTTTCGCCGACTTTGCGCGCAAAGCTCTCTTCGTCTTGATGAAAGATAATAAAATGGTCTACCTTGAACGTATCCCATTCCTGGGCCGGCGCCGCGGCCGGAGAAAGGCACAGGCATAAGAGAAACAACGCTGCCGGCAGGAAAATTCGCATCCCCTTCATCGGCGCGTCCCAAAGTTGTTTTGGGGATCGGAAGGTCGTTCAGACATAGGCTTATTATTATAGCATGATGATACGGGTTTAGTCTATTTAAGTGGATGACTGATTTTCTATCATTTCGGCGGCCCTTGTCAGGTCTTCAAAAATCGTCAGGATGTCTGCTTCTGAAATGCGTTCGCCGGGCCCAAAGGACCGGATGCAGGTCGTCGAGGTGGACGGATAATAGGCGTCGCTGGATTTGCCGAGGGTCCCGCGGGGGGCGGCTTTGGGTTCCTGGTCTCTCAGGGGGCTGCGCAGAGGTTCCAGGTGGCAATGAAGGCTCAATTTGAAATTCCATAATGTCCGCGCGGCGATCCGGTTGATACGGCAGACCACGGATCGATTTTTATAGCGGCCCTCCACGATGCAATAATCTGTGGGGCCGTCTCCGGCTGTTTCTTCGTGGTGTTTCAGGATGACCTGGATGAGCCTGGAGATCTGGCGAAGGGTTTTGTAGACGATCATTTCGGCATAAGCCGAGATCGCCCAGAAAACGATCGAGGCTAAAAACAGGAGGCTCAGGCCATAAATGACCGCATCGGACATCGGGTGACCGTTAGGATTTTTGTCGTCAGGCGGATGTTCCGGCGCTCATCCCCCGGACGCAATAGAAACAGCTGTTGAAGTCGATGTGTTCCGTGTCTTTTGAGTCCTGGAATTCTTTGATGCGTCTGCGTTCCAGGGTTGAGAGCCTATCGGAGAGGTTGTCGAGCGCCTGGGCGAATGTCTTGTCTTTTAACGATGTAACCAGGGAACGGCAGCGGACGTTTTCATTGTCGAAGTTAGCCAGCTCGCAGCATTGGACCATCTCTCCCCTGGCATTGATCGTGACTTCGTTCATGTTCATGGCGGCGCACATCCGGAGCGTGTTCGGCGTGCGAATGTCGGCGCCAAGGATAACGGGGATGCCGGTGATCTTTGAGAGGCTTGAGCTGGTCAGAAACAGTTCCTGACGGCGCGCCGCGTCCAGCACGTATTGGTTTTGGTCCGCCTGTGGGCATGGCAGGACTGTCGTCAGGGCGAGGCACTGCGCGCCTTTTTTACGGCCCAGCATGGCGATGTCGAAGATCTGGTCGAAGTTTGCCGTGCTGACGGCTGTCACCATGCGGAACGGGATCTTTTCGCGTCGGCACAGAGAGAACGCCTCCAGGAGTTTTTCGTAGGAACCGCGCTGGCGGACATGATCGTGTTGTTGGGGATCGGCGCTTTCGACGCTGAAGGCGATGAAGTACATGCGCCGGCGGAGTTTCTTGAAGATGTCCAGATATTTTGAAAAAAGGAAGCCGTTGGAGACGACGGAAAAAAATCCGTCGTGCGCGCAAATGTCTTCCAGGAGTTCAGGCAGGTGCGGGTACAGAAGGGGTTCTCCCCCTGTCAGGGAGACGCGGTGATAGTGGAAACGCGCTGCTTCTCTGGTGATCCTTTTGGCCAGGTCCAGGTCCAGGTCGTTTGTTCTATCGGCGCTTCGGAGGCAGTGACGGCAGGAAAAGTTGCACCGGTCCGTGACGATGAAAACAAGGTTTTTGGGGCCCAGGCCGAATGACGTCGCCGTCTCAGAAAGCCGTTTGAGCTCTTTTGTCTTGCATCGCTCCCAGATCGCTTTGGATATGCCCATAGGGGTCGGTACAACTTGCGCCGGCGAAGAGACGCCCCGGGTGGATATTTTATATCATTCAACGGGAATGACGATTCTCGTCCCCACGCGGAGTTTATGGGGGTTTTTGATGCGATCCCTGTTGAGCTCGTAGAGATATTTCCAGCGATGGCCGCTGCCGAGCTCTTGCTGCGCAATAGACCAGAGAGAGTCGTTTTTCTTTACCGTGTATTCTTTCGTTTCGACTTGAACGGCGCTCTCGATAATTTCTTTCTCGATGACACTGTCCTCCGCGGGTCCGTTGTCTTCGATGACCGGGGGTTGCCGTGTTTCTTCGTCTTGCGCCTTGCCGGAATACGGGATCATGACTTCTTCGACTTCCGCGATCATGAATTGAGCGTTGCGGTCTTTCTGCATACCGACCAGGTCGGTGACCGGCGCGACAGCGTCAAGTTTCCCTCGGCTGACGTTGCGGATCTTCTCTTCGCCAATGCCCTGGCCAATAAGGAACGTTCGGACGGCGTCCGCCCTTTTACGTC
>JAQUOM010000109.1 GCA_028717105.1 Candidatus Omnitrophota bacterium | reverse complement strand
TCCAGGCTTTAATAGACTCCCAGCTGAAATCCAAAAAGGAAGGCGATCGTGCATAAAGTTTATACGCATATCATCCAGATAGCGGGCGATGTCATCACCGTCGAGGCTGACGGCGTCGGATCGATGGAGATCGCCCAGGTCATGACCAGAAGCGGCGTTTCTCTGGCGCAGGTCATCCGTATCGACGGCAAACGCGTCTCGCTGCAGGTGTTTGCCGGCAGCCGGGGCGTTTCGACAGGCGACCAGGTGAGGTTTTTAGGACATCCCATGCGCGTGGCGTCGGGGGAAAATCTTTTAGGGCGCATCTTTAACGGCTCGGGCGTCCCTTTGGATCGCGGGCCGGAACTCTCCGAGAACCTTGTGGACATCGGCGGCCCGTCGGTCAATCCCGTCAAGCGCATCATCCCGCGCCGGATGATCCGCACCAATATCCCCATGATAGATGTTTTTAATTCGCTGGTTGAGTCTCAAAAGCTGCCCATTTTTTCGATCGCGGGCGAACCTTATAACGACCTGTTGGCGCGTATCGCCATCCAGGCGCAGGTCGATATCATCATCCTGGGCGGGATGGGCCTCAAATACGACGATTATCTTTTTTTCCGGGACACCCTAGAGGAAAAAGGTGCTTTATCGCGTTCCATCTTCTTTATTCATACGGCTTCGGATCCGACGGTCGAATGCCTTCTTGTGCCCGATTTGAGCCTGGCCGTTGCGGAACAATTCGCGCTTTCCGGAAAACGCGTCCTGGTCCTCCTGACCGACATGACGAATTTCTGCGACGCCTTGAAAGAGGTTTCCATCACCATGGAACAGGTGCCGTCCAACCGCGGCTATCCGGGGGATCTTTACAGCCAGTTGGCCGCACGCTATGAAAAGGCCGTTGATTTTGATACGGCGGGTTCGATCACGATCCTGGCTGCGACGACCATGCCCGGCGACGACGTGACGCACCCGGTGCCGGATAATACAGGGTATATCACGGAAGGCCAGTTTTATTTGAAGAACAAGGTGATCGAGCCGTTCGGGTCGCTCTCCCGCCTCAAGCAGCAGGTCAACGGCGCCACGCGCGATGACCATCGGACGATCATGGATTCGATGATCCAGCTTTTCGCCAGCTATCGCGAGACCCTGGAAAAACAGGCCATGGGTTTCCAGATGTCGAATTGGGACAAGAAGCTTCTGCGTTACGGCGGCCTTTTTGAAAGCCAGATGATGTCCTTGGAAGTCAATATCTCGCTTGAGAAAGCATTGGATCGCGGCTGGGAGATCCTGGCCGGGTGTTTTTCGCCGGAAGAAACGGGCATCAAGAAAGCCCTGATTGAGAAGTACTGGCCCAAGAAATAAGATGAAGATCAAACTCACCAAAGGCGAATTGAAACGCCAACGGGACGCCCTCAAGAGTTACGAGCGTTACCTGCCGACTCTCCAGTTGAAAAAACAACAGCTTCAACTGGAGATCCTTCATTTGAATGCGGCCCTGGAAGAATGCCGGGCCAAGGAAAGAGCGAAGGTTGCCCAGCGCCAGGCCTGGGCGGGCTTGCTGACGGACAAGGGCGTGTCCCTCGGCGCGTGGCTGAAACCCAAAGAGGCCGTGCGCGGGACGCGCAACGTCGCCGGCGTCGATCTGCCTGTCTTTGAACGCCTTAACTTCGCCGCCGCCGAATACGATTTGTTCCTGACGCCTCTGTGGGTGGACCATGCCGTAGATGCCTTGAGGGAAATCGTGTCGTTGCGCAAGGAGATAGAAGTCCTCAATGAAGCGCAAATCATCCTGCGCCAGGAATTGCGGATCACGACGCAGCGCGTCAATCTTTTTGAAAAGGTCAAGATCCCCGAAGCGGAGGAGGCCATCCGTCTCATCAAAATCTATATCGGCGACCAGATGACGAACGCCGTCGGCCGTTCCAAGATCGCCAAGCGCAAGATCGAGCGTATCATGGAAGGAGCTGCCGTATGATAGTGCCTATGAAAAAAGTCGGCATTATCGTCGAGGCCAAGGATGCGCAGGGCCTGGTTGAGCGCCTGCGTTCGCTGGGCGTCGTCCACGTCGAGCATGACAAGGCGCCGGCAGGCAAGGATGTCGAGGCGTGCCAGCGCGACATCGAGCTTTTGGATGAAGCCCTGGCAGCTTTGCAGGAAGATATCTTCTCCGGCGGAAATAAGGATGCCGCCCTTTCTTCAAAGGAAGGGAAAAGTCCGTCCTTTCCGGACTGGAAACAGATGGCGCTCCACGTCGCCGACCTGGGGAAGCGTTATCAGCACCTCAAAGAATTCTCCAGGAATCTGGCGGTGGCCATCGGCGAATGGGAGCCGTGGGGCGATTTTGATCCCCAGCTTTTAAAGACGCTGCGCGATCAAAGTATCCACGTGCGGCTCTATCAGGTGCCGGTTTCCGACCTGAAAAAATTTCCCGAAGACGTGATCGTGGAAGTCCTGCGGGCGCACCAGGGCAGCGCGCTTTGCGCTGTTGTTTCGCGCGGGCCCGTGGTCGTCCCTTTCAAGGAGGTTGTCTCGCCGAAGATGAGCCTGGCGGCCATGAAAAAGCGCCGGGAAGAAGACCGGCGCGTCATGGAACATCTGGTTCGCGAAGGCCGGTCTGTCCAGTGTCATAATGAATGTTTTCTGCGCCAGAAAAAGGTTCTGGAGAAGGACCTGGAGTTTGCCAGGGCAGTTGCGGGCATGGGGCAGGAAGGCACCTTGGTTTATCTGACGGGTTATGCGCCGGCGGACCAGACAGAACAGTTGTCCCGGGCCGCCGAAAAAGAAGGATGGGGCCTGCTTGTGAACGATCCTTTGCCGCAAGACCGCGTCCCGACATTGTTGCGTAACCCGCGATGGGTCTCCCTTATCCGGCCGGTCCTTAAGCTCCTTGAGATCACCCCCGGATATAAAGAGCTCGACATCAGCCCCGTGTTTTTGCTTTTTTTCAGTTTGTTCTTCGGGATCCTGATCGGCGACGCCGGATACGGCCTGGTTTATTTTCTTTTGACGCTTTGGGCGCACCGCAAGTTCGGTAAAAAAATGGAGAACAAGGCGCCGTTCTTTTTGATGTACCTTTTGAGTTCCTGCGCGGTCGTCTGGGGGGTCTTGAGCGGCGTTTTTTTCGGCCAGGCGTGGCTGGCAAACCTGGGCGTCAAGGCTTTGGTGCCGCAGCTCAATGATATCTATTTTATCCAGTCGTTTTGTTTTGCCGTCGGTGCCCTGCATTTGACTATTGCGCATCTGTGGCGTTTTGCCGTGTTGTTGCCTTCGCCTGTCGCCATGGCGGAGCTGGGATGGCTTTCGATCATCTGGGCGGCGTTTTTCCTGGCCAAGACCTTATTGTTGGGCGACCCTTTCCCGTCAGCGGGAAAATATCTCATCATCGCCGGCATCGCGCTTGTGGTTGTCTTCGTCAATTTCCAGAAGAACTTTCTCAAGGGCATCGGTTCGGGCCTCGGCACCCTGGCCCTGAGCCTCGTGAATAATTTTACGGATATTGTTTCTTATATCCGCTTGTTTGCCGTGGGGTTGGCTACTGTCGCTATTGCCGATGCTTTCAATATGATGGCTGCGGGCGCAGCTGCGACCGGCGCGGTCGGGATTGCGGGGGCTGTTTTGATCGTCATCGCCGGACACGCGCTCAATATTGTCCTGGGGCCTATGTCGGTCCTTGTACACGGCGTCCGGTTGAACGTCCTGGAATTCTCGGGGCACGCCGCTGTTGCGTGGTCAGGGACACCGTATAAGCCATTATCAAATGAGGCCGCAACTTATGGAGTGAGCGAGGCGAATGAACATAAGTTGCATGGCCGAACTTGACCCCCACACCAATTATGTGAACCGAGACGAGAGAAAGATGTTTTATCTTTATGTGCTCAAGAGCAAGCAGGACGGTGAACTCTATATTGGCTTTACCAATAATTTGGAACGCAGGATTCGAGATCATAACAATGGCTTAGTTCCTTCTACTCATTTCAGAAAACCTTTTGAATGTGTTTATTGTGAAGGCTATAAGTCGGAAAAAGATGCCAGGCAGAGAGAAGTTAATCTGAAGCTAAGGTCGAGAGCTTTTGCTCAACTTAAGAAGCGTATCTATGACAGCTTGTTAACATAATTGGTGTGGGGGTTTAATTCGCGGACGTCCCGCAGGAGCGGGACTACAATTTACGCTCGCTCATGTTATTCTCCTCGCGTAAACTGCCCGCTCATTAAAAAAGGAGTGAACAATGGAAGGAAATGTGTTGGTGCAATTTAAGGATCTGGGGGCGGCGCTCATCCTGGCTCTTGCGGCCTGCGGTTCTGCCATGGGGACGGGCATAGCCGGCATGGCGGCCATCGGCGCCTGGAAAAAGAACTTTTCACAGAACAAGACGGCGTCTTTTCTTCTCGTCGCGCTTGTCGGCGCGCCCTTGACGCAGACGATCTACGGCAATATCGTCATGAACAAGGTGCTGGAACTGGCAAACCAGGGGCAGTATCTGTGGGGTATCGGCGCTTTCTGCGGTTTAGGCATAGGCTTATCTGCTATGTGGCAGGGCAAGTGCGCGGCTGTGGCCTGCGACGCGATGGGCGAGACGGGCAAAGGTTTCGGCAACTATCTGGCCGTGCTCGGTATCACGGAGACCGTCGCCCTCTTTGTCATGGTCTTTTCGCTTATCGCCCTGGGCAAGTTTTCAGGGGCGTAACAGGAACAAAAAGAAGTATCGGGCGATTAGCTCAGCTGGTTAGAGCGTCTGCTTTACACGCAGAATGTCGGGGGTTCAAGTCCTCCATCGCCCACGAGATTTTACGAGCGCAGCGAGTAAAATCGAGTCCCGAGCGGCTGTTGAGAAATGAAGCGGCAGCGAGGGATGGTTGCTCTTGGGCTCTCTAAAATACCCCTTGCAAACCAGACGGGGTTTTTGTATAATTACACTCCCTAAGAGCAAACATTTCGGGGACGTCGCTTTCCCGCCTGGCGCCCTACGGGCTTGGCGGGATCCCGCCCAAGCGCAAGCGACGGCGGGAAGCCTGGTTTATTATTCTGGCTGTGACCCGAAAGAATAGTTCTTTTGTGCTATGCATTATGTGTATATAATCAGGAGCCAGAAGAACCATCGGTTTTATATAGGTTCGGCTAAGAATGTTCCTGATCGCATCAAACAGCACGAACGAAGCGAGACAAAGTCGCTGAAAAATAAAGGTCCATTTGAGATAGATCATATCGAAGAGTTTTTTACAAAGACGGAAGCCCTAAAAAGAGAGAAGCAGATAAAACGC
>JAQUOM010000108.1 GCA_028717105.1 Candidatus Omnitrophota bacterium | reverse complement strand
CGTCAACACCTGCAGGGGACGGTAAAACCCCCACCTTTCCTGCACCGTTGCCCCTAAGTCCTGTGTAAAACTGCCTAAAACCCCGTCCAAATCCCGGATCGCGGGGTTGCTTTCCACCAGGTATTCATCATCCCAGAGAAAAGGAGCATTTAAAACGCCGCGATAAACAAAAAGAGTGACGCAAAAAACGGCCAAGCAATATAACGACAGAAAAAAGGAAGATTTTCTGAACGGCGCGATTTTGAAAGAAAAAATGGCCATATTTTATATACAGGATATTCTTCGCTGCCCTCTCAAATATCAAACGCGCTCGGAGAGAATCGAACTCTCAACCCCTAGTTCCGAAGACTAGTGCTCTATCCAATTGAGCTACGAGCGCAAAAATAATTAATCGAGACGTTGTTCCTTCTTCATTATTGATTTTCATTGTTCTTTCAGCAGACAACGTCGCACTTCTTGCCGAAAATCTTTTTGGCGGCACTCAACGTGGATTTCGTCGGGACCTTGACCCAGGGCAAAGCCGGCGGCCTGACAGGGGCGTTGATCTGCACACGATCCGGCCCGATCTCATCGGCGGTTTTTTTCAACAGCTCCAGATAAGGGACAGAGTCGTTGATCCCGCGGACCAGCATGATCTCAAGCCACATCTTGCCGCCATACACCCGGCGAAATTGCTTAAGCCCCTCAATCACGTCTTCGATACGCATGTTCCCGACCGGACGGTCGATCTTCTCAAAAACATCCTGGGTCACCGCATCCAGGGACGGAATGACGATATCGGCGTCCAACAGGTCGCGTCGCACGCGTTCCTGCATCAACGTCGATGCGTTCGTGATGACAACGACCGGGACAGGAGACATCCGGCGGACAGCCTTCAATATCCGGCCGATGCCGCGATGCAATGTAGGTTCCCCGGCGCCCGAAAACGTCACATAATCCAACCGGACATCTTTCGGCCGATGGGTAAAAAACGTTCTCAGTTCCTCGAGGATCTCCGATGTCTTAAGATAGGTTTTACGGGTGAGGGTCTTGCGGGTCGTCTCCTTAAGCTGGCAATAAACGCAATCAAAACTGCAGACCTTATAAGGGACCGTGCTGACCCCCAGCGAAAACCCGAGCCTGCGGGATTTTACCGGACCGTAAACGTATTTCAAAAGACCTCCCTCATAAACAAAGGATAGCCTTTGCGAGGCTATCCTTTGAGGTAAAGCATTTCCCCCTTCGACGCGCGGCGCGCTATCTAACCACCAGCACGCTGTTTTCGCTGCCGAAAGAATTGATCGTACGGCGCGAACAACCCGGATCGACGATCCAGGAGCCGTCGACAACAAACTTATATTCATATGTCCCTGCCGGGACCGATAACGTCGCTCTCCAGGTGCCGTTCTTATCCTTCCTGGCTGTCAATCCGTCCGGCTTCCAACCGTTGAAATCACCGGCAACACCGACCCGGTTCGCTTTAGGAGCTGAAATTTTGAATTCGACCTGCCTGCTGCCGGAACTTTTCTTAACTGCCATAGACGCCTCCTTGATTTGCCTTGAAATATTCTATCAGCGAATCCCCTTAAAGCGGGCCTTAAAGAACGGGCTTGCTGCACCGGGAAACGACGATTTCTTTAAAGCAAACAAAAACATTCTAATCATTCTATGCGGCTTTGTCAAGGAGCGGGACAAAAAAATCGTCCCGGCTTCAAACAAGCGGACTTCTAGATCGCGACGATGGCGATACGCCACCGGTCGGCCGTCTTCACGCAAATCTCTCTATCGATCACCAGGGTCTTATGGGCCTCAATGGCCAGGCAGCGCGCCTTGACCCGGCGCAGGTTCCTGATCGTCCGCGGCCCGATGACGGGGATATCAAAACGCATATCCTGGTTCGGTTTGCTCACCTTGATGACGACCACGCCGCCATTGGCCACTTGTCCGCCGCGGCGAATCGCGGCATCCGTCCCTTCAATGGCCTCGACCGCGACGATCGAACCGTTCTTGACGACCAGGGTCTGGCCGATATCAAGCCCCGCCACACGCTTGGCCATGTCGAATCCGAGGCGGATGTCCGCCCATGTCTTCTCATCGGGCTTCGTCTTCGTCAACGTCCCTTTTTCCGGCAGAAATCTCTCCAGGAGAAGCGTGGAATCCACCAGCTCGATATCATGCTGGGCCAGCATATCGGCCACGGCGCTAAAGACGGTGTCCGGCCTCTTGTCTTTGATGGCGTTCAGGAGGCGCTGGAGCATCTCGTCCCCCATGTCCTTGTAAAAAAGATTGCGGGGATTCACCTGACCGGCCATGATCACTTTCTTAATCTCTTCCTTTTCAAAGATTTCGAACATCCTGGCATAATCCTTGAGGGTCAGCCAGTAGACCCTCTTGACCAAAGGACCGATCAACAGCGACGTATCTTTCTTGATGGCGATCGCGACGACCTCCAGTCCGTGATGGGAAGCCTCATGGGCGAACAAAAGAGGAAATTTGCCGTTGCCGGCAATGAGACCGATCTTTTTTGTGCCGTTCAATTTGCTCAGTGACATATGCCCCGGCTTGAAGACGAAATGAAAGCGATAAGATGGCCCATTTCCTTTGTGATCTTCAGGGTCTTTTCGATCTCTTCCAAGGCGTGCTTCTTGTTCAACCCCGACTGAAAAAAGATCTTATAAGCAGCTTTAAGCTCATGAATGGCCTCAGCCGGTATACCGGCGCGCTTGAGGCCCACAAGATTTAAACCGTAAAATCTGGCCGGATGGCCGTCGCAGGTCGAATAAGGAGGGATATCTGTGACGACCTTGGAACAACCCCCGATAATGGCAAGGGTTCCGATGCGGACAAACTGGTGGATAGCGACAAGCCCGCCCACAACGACACGGTCCTCGATCGTCACGTGACCGGCCAAGGTCCCGTTGTTGGCGATGATGCAATGGGAACCGACCGAACAATCATGGGCAATATGGCTATAAGCCATGATGAGGTTATGGCTGCCCACAGCCGTCGTCGACCCTTCGGCCGTCCCGAGATTCATGGTCACATACTCGCGGACCACGTTATCCTCACCAAGCACGACACGGCTGGGCGCCCCGTTATATTTGAGGTCCTGGGGGATCGTGCCGATACAGGCGCCGGTAAAAATCTTGCAGCCGGGGCCGATCGTTGTATCGTTTTCGATGACACAAAAACTGCCGATCCGGCTGCCGCGGCCAACCTTCACTTTGGCGCCGATCAAACTGTAAGGGCCGACTTCGACGTCCGTATCGAGCTGGGCCCCTTTGGCAATGATCGCTGTTGAATGAATCAACGCCATCTTACTTCTCCACAAGGGCGAACATCAGGTCCGCTTCCGCCACCATGTCGCCGTCCACATAAGCCCGGGTCATGACCTGCCCCGTCTTGGAACGCAGTTTCCCGACCTCAACCTCGATCCTGAGCTGATCTCCCGGGATCACGGGCTTGCGGAACTTCACATTATTGGCCGCCATAAAAAATGCCAACTTCCCCCGGTTCTCTGCCGGACTCAACATCAACACGCCGCCGACCTGTGCCATGGCCTCGACGATCAGGACGCCCGGCATGACCGGCCGGCCAGGAAAATGCCCTTCAAAAAAATTATCGTTGATCGTAACATTCTTGATGCCTACCGCGCGCCGCCCGTCTTCCATAGAAATGACCCTGTCCACAAGAAGGAAAGGATAACGATGAGGAAGGATCTTCATGATGGTCGCAATATCCACCTGGGCCTCGCGCGGCGCACACTCCGCCGACCTGATCGCCGCGACATACTGCTTGTCGAGCTGGTCTTTCATCTTCTGGGCCAGCTTCAGGTTCATTGAATGACCGCTCTTGACGGCAATCACATGTCCTTTCATCGGCATCCCCAGAAGCGCCAGGTCCCCGATCAAATCAAGGATCTTATGGCGGATAAACTCGTCTTTGAACCTTAAGGTGTTCCTGATAATGCCGTCTTTAGAAACAACCAGCGTGTTGTCATAATCGGCCCCTTTGCCCATGCCGTTCCTCATCAGCTCCTCGGCCTCCTCCTGAAGGCAAAAAGTCCTGGCGGGAGCTATTTCTTTTTCAAAGACATCGGCATTGAGCGTGATATCCATATACTGGTCTCCGAGCCTCGGATGTCCGTAACTCAACGTATAGGATATTCTGAAATCAGACGAAGGCAGGATCATAAGGGAAGAGGCCGGACCATCGACGAACAAAGGCGAAGTCACCTTAAACGTCCTGCGGGGGACGCCTTGTTCCTCCAGGCCTGCTTTTTTCAAGGCCTCGACGAATTTCAGGGCGCTGCCGTCCATCCCCGGCACTTCCGGTCCGCCGATCTCGACCAAGACGTTATCGACACCCAGACAGGAAAAAACAGCCATCAGGTGTTCGATCGTCTGGATATCGATCGCGTGGCTTGCGATCGCCGTGCGCCGCGACTGCTTTTTAGCCGCCAGGGCCGCCTGGATATCCGCGCGGATCATGGGTTTTTCAGGCAGGTCCACCCTCTGAAAAATAACGCCCATATCGGCCCCCAGGGGACGCATTCTCACGTCCACATCTTCGCCCGTATGGATCCCCCTGCCGCGCAATGAAATCTCTTCTTTGATCGTCTTCTGCACTTGCCTTCACCCTCGCTGTTTTAATTGTTCCTCAAGCTGTTCGATTTTTTTCTTGAGCTCCTGAATGGTCTTCATCGTATCCGGCAGGCGCTCTAAAGCCGCATACATCTTCATCGCCTGGTGATGAGGCTGGGCGGGATATCCGAAGACCATGGTGTTGGGAGGCACGTCACGCATGATCCCCGACTGCGCGGCCACGATCGCCCCGTCGCCGATTTCAATATGGCCCACAAGCCCGGCCTGGCCGGCGATCGTAACCTTGTTACCGATGCGCGTGCTGCCGGAAATGCCTGCCTGCGCCACAATAATAGTGTCCTCGCCGATCACGACATTATGGGCGATCTGGACGAGATTGTCGATCTTTGTGCCGCGACCGACCGCCGTCTTGTTAAATCGCGCCCTGTCAATGGTGACGTTCGCTCCGATCTCGACGTCATCCCCGATCTCGACGGTCCCTGTTTGAGGAATCAGCTTCCAGGCGTCGCCCACCTTCGTATAACCGAATCCTTCGGAGCCGATCACGCTGCCGCTCTGAATAAAAACCCTGTTGCCGATCGTCACCCGTTCCCGCACCGAAACGTTCGCGTAAAAAATACAATCGTCCCCTACGCGCGTCTCGTGACCGATAAAACATCCGGCA
>JAQUOM010000107.1 GCA_028717105.1 Candidatus Omnitrophota bacterium | reverse complement strand
AGATGCAAACACAAGGGGTTAATGTTGATGTTTTGTAAATTTTTTATATCGCTACAGCCACGCGTCCCGACCTGACGAGCTCCAGGACCTTGAAACTTTTCAGCTCATTGATGAAATTTCTGACGTGATCTGCGTCTGCCGCCACCTCGACCACGATATAATCCTCTTTTTTTTCAAGGATCTCCGCTTTGGCGCGCTTGATGATCCGCCGCAATTGCGGCAGCGTCTTGGCATCGATCAGGATCTTAATGAACGCAAGCTCCCGCTCAACATAGGCCTTTTTCGTGAAGTCCGTCACGGTAATGACGTCGATCAACTTGTTGAGCTGTTTCTTGATCTGCTCCAGGATCCTTTCGTCCTCGGCATTGACGACGATCGTCATGCGCGAGACGCTCGGGTCCTGGGTTTCCGAGACCGTCAACGAATCGATGTTATAACCCCTGGCGGAAAACAATCCAGCCACACGCGCCAGAACACCAAACCTGTTCTCGACTAAAACGGCTATGGTATGTTTCATAATACGTCCTCACCTTGAACAATAGAAAATAGACCACAATTGAATTTTATTTTTTGTCTATTTTCTAATTTCTATTGCTCGATTGCTCTGCAGATTTTTGCTTTGCAAAAATCTGCTACGCCATGCCCCCCAGCATACGGTTCAAGGCTTCGCCGGCCGGCACCATGGGAAAAACGTTCTCTTCGGGCTCAATGACAAAATCCATCACCACGACGTTGGGTGTCGATAAAGCTTCTTTGATCGCGCCGGCAACATCTTCTTTTTTTGTGATCCGCATGCCCTTGGCACCGTAGGCCTCGGCGAGTTTCACAAAATCAGGATTCTTCATCGGCGTATGGGAATAGCGCTTGTTATAAAAAAGTTCCTGCCATTGACGCACCATGCCGAGATAACCGTTATTCAGGATGGCGATCTTGACGGGCAGCTTGTTCTGCACGGCGGTGGCCAGCTCCTGGATATTCATCTGGATCGAACCGTCGCCTGCGATATCGAAAACGACTTTTTCGGGGCGCCCCAGCTGCGCGCCGATGGCCGCCGGCAAACCAAACCCCATCGTGCCCAGGCCCCCCGAAGAAATCCATGTGCGCGGATGAGCGTGCTGATAAAAAAGACACGCCCACATCTGGTTCTGACCCACCTCCGTCGCAATGATGGCATCCCCTTTTGTCAATTCCTGGATCTTTTCGATGATGAACTGGGGCCTCAAGACATCATCCTGTTTATAGGTCAGAGGGAATTGTTTGCGCCACTTATCTATCTGAGCCCGCCACGCGGTTGTATCGGGTTTCTTGCGTATGCAGCCGATCAGGTCGCGCAGGACCTCTTTGGCGTCTCCCACGATCGGCACGTCCACGCGGATATTCTTGCTGATAGACGTCGGATCGATATCGATATGAATGATCTTGGCATGGGGCGCGAACGCGTCGATGCGCCCGGTCACGCGGTCGTCAAAACGCGCACCGATGGCAACGATCAGGTCCGATTCCATGATCGCATGATTCGCGTAAGCCGTGCCGTGCATCCCCAGCATCCCCAGACACAAAGGGTCTGCGCCGGGAAAAGCCCCCAGGCCCATAAAAGTCGTCGTCACCGGAAGCTGATTTTTTTCAGCGAGCACCTTCAATTCTTCGCTGGCGTTCGACGAAATGATGCCGCCGCCGATATAAAGAATGGGGCGCAAGGCCTTCTCGATCATCCGGGCGGCCTTTTTGATCTGCCCGGGATGCCCTTCAAAACGGGGCTGATAGCTTCTCAAGAAAACCGATTCCGGCCACTCGAATTCCATTTTCGCGTTCTGGACGTCTGAGGGAAAATCGATCACGACCGGCCCCGGCCGGCCCGTCGATGCGATATAGAACGCCTCGCGCACCGTCCGCGCCAGGTCTTTGATGTCCTTGACCAAAAAGTTATGCTTGGTGATCGACCGTGTGATCCCCGTCACGTCGGACTCCTGAAAAGCGTCGTTGCCGATCAGATATGTGCGGACCTGGCCCGTGATGGCGACCATCGGAACGGAATCCATAAAGGCGTTCGCGATGCCCGTCACCAGGTTTGTAGCCCCGGGCCCGGATGTCGACATACAAACGCCGACCTTGCCGGTCGCCCGCGCATAGCCGTCTGCGGCATGGGCCGCCCCCTGTTCATGACGCGTCAGGATAAATTTGATATCCTTGACATCATAGAGGGCATCGAACGTTTGCAGGATCTGGCCTCCGGGATAACCGAAGATCACCTCCACGCCCTCACGCCTGAGACATTCAATCAGTATCTGTGCACCATTCATGGTTGCCATAACACGCATCCCTTTATTTCAAAAAGACTTAAGTATTGCTCCCTCATCGGCCGAAGAGACCATCCGTGAATATCTAAGCAGGTAGCCGCCGGTCACGTGAGGCGCCGGGATTTTGACCTTTTTGAGTCTTGATTTTAACTCTTTTTCTGAAATTTTCAACTCCAATTTTCTCCTGGGAAGATCAATCAGGATCTGATCGCCATTCTTGATGGCTGCGATCGGCCCGCCTTCGACCGCCTCGGGAGAAACGTGCCCGATGCAGCACCCTTGCGTGCCGCCGGAGAACCGGCCGTCCGTGATCAAGGCCACGCTGTCGGCCAGGCCCATGCCGACAATAGCCGCTGTCGGCGCCAGCATCTCGCGCATCCCGGGGCCGCCTCTAGGTCCTTCATAACGGATCACGACGACCATCCCGGGTTTGATCTCTCCGGAAAGAATCGCCTTCTGAGCGTCTTCTTCCCGCTCAAAGACCTTCGCCTTGCCCGTGAATACGCTCATCACCTCGCTGACGGCGGACTGTTTGACCACCGCGCCGCGCGGCGCCAGATTGCCGTGCAGGATCGCAATCCCGCCTTCTTCGTGATACGCCTCGTCTGTCGAACGGATGACATCCTCATCGCCGACGACGGCCCTGTCTGCGATCTGGTGGGTCGAAAGCCCGCTCACCGTCGGACAAAGAGCGATCTTTTTCTTTAATCTCTTCATGACCGCAGGGATCCCGCCCGCATAATCCAGGTCTTCCATAAAATGTTTGCCGCCGGGCAGAAGATCGGTGATATGGGGCGTTTCCCTGCTCAAACGGTCGAAGTCTTTCAAACCCAAGGACACGCCTGCTTCCCTGGCGATGGCCAACAGGTGCAGGACGGTATTGGTGGAGCCGCCCAGGGCCAGGTCGATACGGATGCCGTTTTCAAAAGCCCGGCGCGTCATGATCTGTCTGGACGTCACATTCTTCTTGACCAGCCCGACGATCGCTTCGCCGGACTCTTCGGCAATGCGGCGTTTCTTGGCGGAAACAGCCAAAGCTGTAGCGCATCCCGGCAAAGACATTCCCATCGCCTCCGTGATACACGCCATCGTATTGGCCGTATAGAGCCCCTGGCAGGCGCCGGCGCCGGGACAGGATTCCATTTCAAAGCAGGCCAAGTCCGTCTCGCCGATCTCGCCGCGCTTGAATTTCCCGACGACTTCGAAAGCATCGCCCACAAGAGACAAACGTTTCCCCTTGTAACGGCCCGACAGCATGGGCCCGGCCGTCACGACGATCGCCGGAATGTCCAGACGCGCCGCCGCCATCAGCATCCCCGGCGTGATCTTGTCGCAATTCGTCAGGCAGACCAGGCCGTCAAGGCTGTGGGCGTTGACAAAGGATTCCACGGAATCCGCGATCAGTTCGCGCAGGGCCAAAGGATATCGCATCCCCGGATGCCCCATGGCAATCCCGTCACAGATGCCCGGGATACCGAAAAAGAACGGAACGCCGCCGCCGGCCGCAATACCGCGTTCAACGAACCGTTCCAGATCCCTCATGCCGATGTGTCCTGGAATGATGTCGTTGAAACTGGTTGCAACCGCAATGAACGGCTTGGACATATCCCGCCGGGAAATGCCGGTCGCATGCAACAACGCCCTGTGCGGAACGCGCTCAACACCTTTTTTGATGGCATCGGATCTCATAGATGGCCCTCGCTTTTTATCTGCCATTTACCCCCGCTGTTTCATTTTGGTTCGCGGCACTCACCATAAACGAAACAAAACGGCGGGGGTAAGCTCGTCCCGACACAAAGCCGGGTCTCGCTTAATCGTCTCCCTCGAACGCCTCGGCCTTCTTGTGATGTTCAGAGCTGAAAGCCGGCTTGACCTTGACTTCTTTAATAAACTGCTTCACCGCCCTGGCGGAGTCCTTGATCTTCAACTGGTCAAAGAGAAAGGCGAATTTGGACTCGACCTCTTTGGCGATCATGCCCCTCTCCTTGATCGACATGATGTCTTTCTTGAACGGCCCAAGGGCTTTCTTCCTTGATTTATAGAAGAATTGCTCGTCGGTCATGCCGGGCTTGAATTCGTTCTTGGCTTCGACCTTCAGCCAGTCATAAATTTTCTTTTTTAAGTCCGCGGGAAAATTCGGACTGTCGAACACCATATTCTGGAACTGTGTCGCCAGGTGCACTTCCGCCGCGTCAAACTCCGGGAACTTATGGAACTCAGTCTCCGGTAATGTCGATGCCCCATGCTGCACGGAACCGGCCATCTTGTATTCTTTTTTGCACACTTCGGAAATGCTCTTGAGCACGTTAAAATCGAGCTTCACCTTGGCGATCGTTCCGTCGGGAAGAACGGTGCCGCCATGGCTCGTGCCGGTCTGAACGCTGATCTTGGAAATCCCTTCCACGCCTGGGGGGAGTTTTTCCAAATACAGCTTCATGAAGGCGCGCATATCTTCCGGCGTAGAATTCTTGCTGCCGACCTCGCCGATCTCGCCTCCGACAGAAACAGTAACGCCTTTCGGCTGGATCCCGCGGATATAGGCGGTCAGTTCCGCGCAGATCTCGGAATTCAGTTTCTGCTGCGCCAGCAAATCGTCCTTGCTCAAATCCACGACGGTGGAGCTGTCAATGTCGATATTATAAAAACCCGCCTCAATCGATTCCTTGATCAGCTTCTTTAATCCCTCGACTTCTTTCACGGGGTCTGCCTGATACCCTTTGGCGTTGACCTGGAAATGGTCGCCCTGGATGAAAACCGGGCCCTGATACCCTTCGCGCACCGCCGCCGCAAGGATAACCGTCGCGTACTCCAGCGGTTTCTGATCAGTATAGCCCATCTCGGAACGGGCGATCTCAAAAACAAACGCGGCCGCATTGATCTTGATCGCTTCCTTGAAGATGGCGCACGCCATGTCGTAGGTCAACGTGCGCAGGTTCATCGCAGGAACGGTGTAGCCGCCCTGTTTGCCTTCGCC
>JAQUOM010000106.1 GCA_028717105.1 Candidatus Omnitrophota bacterium | reverse complement strand
CGCGCTCAAGCGAATCCTTGTCAACACCACGCAGCAATATACCCACATTGTCGCCGGCCTGTCCGTCATCCAGAAGCTTGCGGAACATCTCGATGCCCGTTACGACGGTCTTGCCGATCTCGGGCCTCATGCCGACGATATCGACGTTATCGTTAAGTTTGATCTTTCCTCTTTCGATACGCCCTGTTCCGACGGTGCCGCGGCCGGAGATCGTGAAGACGTCTTCAATGGCCATCAAAAACGGTTTTTCCAGTTCGCGTTTCGGCATCGGGATAAAATCGTCAACCGCCTTCATCAACTCGAAGACCGGGCTGCATTTCGGGCAATCGGCCTTCGCGCACATGCAGGAAAGCGCTTCCGTCGCACTGCCTTTGATGATCGGGGTCTTGTCGCCGGGGAAGTTATACTTTGTCAGAAGATCGCGTACTTCCATCTCGACCAGGTCGATCAATTCCTTGTCCTGGACCATGTCGATCTTGTTTAGAAAGACAACGATGGCCGGAACGTTGACCTGACGGGCAAGCAGGATATGCTCGCGGGTCTGGGGCATCGGGCCGTCCGCCGCAGACACAACCAGGATCGCGCCGTCCATCTGCGCGGCACCCGTAATCATGTTCTTGATGTAATCCGCGTGACCCGGACAGTCGATATGCGCGTAGTGACGTGTATCTGTCTGATATTCAACATGAGCGATATTGATCGTAACGCCCCTCTCCCTCTCTTCAGGCGCATTGTCAATCGACTCATAACTTCTGGCTTCCGCCCAGCCTTTTTTCGCTAAAATCGTTGTGACCGCAGATGTCAAACTTGTTTTTCCGTGATCAACGTGGCCAATGGTTCCGATATTAACGTGGGGCTTTGTCCTGACAAACTTTTCTTTCGACATATCTCACCTCCGTTATTTGACTCCCAAGACCTTATTGGCTATATCTTTAGGCACCTCTTGATAACAAAAGGGCTCCATTGTAAAAGACGCTCTTCCTTGAGTCAGGGAACGCACTATATTAGCATAATCAAAAACTTCTGCAAGCGGAACATGTCCACGCAGAACCCTGACGTTTCCTCTCTGACCCATCGCGATCAGCTTCCCTCGACGGGAGCTGAAATCCCCGATGACCGATCCCATGAACTCTTCGGGAACAACAATTTCAATATCCATAATCGGCTCCAAGAGATATGAGCCTCCGGAACGCAACCCGTCGGCAAACGCAATCGAAGCCGCCATCTGGAAAGCGATCTCGGATGAATCAACTTCATGATAAGAACCATCCACCAGCGTCACCGCGATATCCGTAACGGGATAACTCCCCAAGACGCCGCTCTTGGCCGCCAGGATGATCCCGTTCTTGACCGCAGGAATAAATTCCCTTGGGATAACGCCGCCCTTAAGAGTCTCCTCAAAAGTGACCCCCGTTCCAGGGACTTCCTGCGGCTCCATGATCAGCACAACATGGCCATATTGGCCGCGGCCGCCGCTCTGCTGAATGAACTTGCCCGTCACAGACATTTTCTTGTGGATCGACTCGCGATAGGCCACCTGCGGCCTGCCGACCTTGGCTTCAACATTAAATTCCCTTAAAATACGATCGACGGCGATCTCCAGGTGCAGCTGCCCCATTCCGGAGATGATTGTCTGGGCCGTCTCCGTATTATAGGTGACGCGAAACGAAGGATCTTCATCCTGGAGCTTACGCAGGGCGAACGCCAGCTTTTCCTGGTCCGCCTTGGACTTGGTTTCAATCGCCAGGTCTACGACAGGCTCCGGAAACTTAATGGCTTCTAGGACGATCGGGTCGTTATCGCTGCAAAGCGTATCTCCGGTATTCGTCTCTTTTAAACCCACGAAAGCGACAATATCGCCGCAGTGCGCCGACTCGATCATCTCCTGTTTATTCGCATGCATGCGCACGATCTTTGAAATGCGCTCATCCTCGCGTTTAGTCGAATTATAGACCGTCTCGCCGGCGTTGATCTTTCCCGAATAGATACGCACAAAATTCAGGCGGCCGACATAAGGATCGCTCATGACCTTAAAACAAAAACCGCAGAACGGCGCCTCCACCGAAACCTGACGCTCCTCATATTCGCCGGAATCCGGCTCAAAACCCTTGACCGCCGAAACATCCAGCGGCGATGGCAAATAATCGCAAACGGCATCCAGGACAAGCTGGATGCCTTTGTTCTTTAAGGAAGACCCGCACAGGACCGGGCAGAACTTGTTGGCCACCGTCGAACGCCGCAAGGCCTTCTTGAGATCGTCCTTGGAAATGGGCTTGTTGTGGATGTAGAGCTCCATCAGCCCGTCATCCACCTCAGCGACCTTCTCGATCAGGGTGTGACGGTATTCTTCGACCTTCGCCTTATATTCTTCGGGCACAGGCCTGCGCTCCAATTCCTGGCCTTTCTCATCGGTAGGTCTGACCAGCTCTTCTTCGACCAGATCGATCATCCCCGCAAAATTCTCTTCGGTGCCGAATGGCAACTGGATCGCCGCCGCATTGGCGCCCAGCTTCTGGACCATTTCGGTCAAGACATTCGGGAAATCCGCACCCACACGATCCATTTTATTGACAAAAGCGACCCGGGGAACATGATACTTATCGGCCTGCCGCCAGACTGTCTCCGATTGGGGCTGCACGCCGGCCACCGCGCAAAAAACGACGACAGCGCCGTCCAGGACCTTCAAAGACCGCTCGACCTCCACCGTAAAATCCACGTGACCCGGCGTATCGATGATATTAATATGGATATCGCGCCAGAAACATGTTGTTGAAGCCGACGTGATCGTGATGCCGCGCTCCTGCTCCTGGACCATCCAGTCCATGGTCGCCGTCCCGTCGTGGACCTCGCCGATCTTATAGATCTTCTTGGTATAAAAAAGCATACGCTCCGTCGTCGTTGTCTTGCCGGCGTCGATATGCGCGATTACACCAATATTGCGTATTTTTGTCAGGTCAATTTTTTGCGTCATGGTCAGCATTCTCTCTAACCGTCTTCTGTCGTCTTCATCGTATGAATAGAAATTTGATTACCATCTGAAGTGCGCAAACGCCTTGTTGGCTTCGGCCATCTTGTGGGTATCATCACGTTTCTTGATGGCGGCACCCTCGCCCTTAAAACCGGCCAGGATCTCGTCCGCCAGACGCGCCGGCATGGGCTTGCCCTTCTTGGCGCGTGAAAAATCCTTGAGCCAACGCAGGGCCAGAGATATCCCGCGTTCCTGCGAGACCTCGATCGGGACCTGATAAGTGGCGCCCCCGACCCGGCGGGGTTTGACTTCCAGCCTCGGACGAATGTTCTCCAGCGCCTTGTTGAACACCTTCACCGGATCTTCTTCACCTGACTTTGCCTTGATGATGTCAAAAGCGCCATATACAATCGTCTCCGCCGTGGATTTTTTGCCCTTGATCATCAGGATATTGATCATCTTGGCCACAATCCGGCTGTTATATTTCGGATCCGGTAAAATCTGCCGTTTGACTGCGCGTCTTCTTCTCATGTGTCCTCACTCCCACGCTTGCAAAAATTTTCTACTTTTTCTTGGCCGCTTCCTTGCCTTTTTTCGCTCCGTATTTGGAACGCGACTTCTTCCTGTTGGCCACACCGGCTGTATCCAGCGTTCCCCGGACAATATGATAGCGCACGCCCGGTAAATCCTTGACCCTGCCGCCCCTCACCAGGACAATCGAATGTTCCTGCAGGTTATGGCCTTCGCCCGGGATGTAGGACGTCACTTCGATCCCCGTCGTCAGGCGGACTCTCGCGATCTTGCGAAGGGCCGAGTTCGGCTTTTTCGGTGTCATGGTCTTCACCTGAAGACACACGCCGCGGCGCTGGGGACAACCCTTGAGGGCCGGCGATTTTGACTTGACCTTTTTGGCGGTCCTGCTACTCCGTATGAGCTGCTGAATTGTCGGCATTCACACCTTCCTCTTTTACAGAAATGGCAACGTCTTCTTTATTGATCTTGAAATCCTGATGGATCTTAAGGCCTGTGCCGGCCGGGATCAAGTGACCGACGATCACATTTTCTTTTAAACCGAAGAGTTCATCCCGTTTCCCGGAGGCCGCCGCGTCTGTCAGGACCTTCGTCGTCTCCTGGAAGCTGGCTGCAGAAATAAAACTCTCCGTCGTCAAGGACGCTTTCGTGATCCCCAATAGCAGCGGTGTCGCAGAAGCCGGCTTGCCGCCTTTCTTGATCACGCGCTGGTTCTCTTTCTGGAACCGCCAGCGGTCCACCTGCTGGCCGGAAAGGAATTCCGTGTCACCGGAATCCTCGATCTTAACTTTCTTGAGCATCTGCCGGATAATGACCTCAATATGCTTGTCGTTGATCTTGACGCCCTGCAGACGGTAAACTTCCTGCACTTCATTGACGAGATATTCCTGAAGGATCTTGTCGCCGCAGACACGCAGGATGTCTTGTAAGACCACGGGGCCGTCCGTCAGCTGCTGGCCGGCTGTCACGCGGTCGCCGCGATAGACGTTGGGGTGTTTCCCGTGCGGGATCGCGTATTCACGCTTCATGCCCGTCGAAGACGTCACGATGATCATCCTCTGCCCCTTCTTGTTCTCGCTGAACTCGACGAAACCGTCGATCTCGGAAATAATGGCCGGATCCTTCGGCCGACGGGCCTCGAACAACTCCGCCACGCGCGGCAAACCGCCGGTGATATCCCTCGTCTTGCCTGAAACGCGCGGGATCTTCGCGATCAATTCACCCGCTTCGATCTTCTGGCCGTCCTTGACCAGGATATGCGCGCCGATCGGGATCGGATAAATCCCCACAACCGCCCCCGCCGTATCCAGCATGATGATCTGCGGGTGGAATTCAATCTTATGTTCTACGATAACGCGTTCAGCGATGCCCGTTGTCGGATTCATCTCTTCACGCATCGAAACATTCTCTTTAATGTCTTCAAAACGAACGACCCCGGCGACTTCTGTCAGGATCGGCAAGGTATAGGGGTCCCAACGGACAAAAATAATGCCCTTTTGGACCTCCTCTCCTTCCGCCACGGAGATCACGCTGCCTTGCGGAATGGCATAACGCTCCAACTCGCGGCCTTGAGCATCGTTGAGCGTCAAAGACCCGTTACGGTTCAAAACAATCAGGTCTTTGCCCCTGGCAACGGTCCGAAGCGCATGGAAATTCAAAATACCTTTATTCTTGGACTTGACGAACGACTGTTCAACGATACGGGACGCTGTCCCTCCGATATGGAACGTCCTCATCGTCAGCTGGGTACCGGGCTCTCCGATCGACTGTGCCGCGATAATGCCTACGGCCGTGCCGATCTCGACGAGACCATCACGT
>JAQUOM010000105.1 GCA_028717105.1 Candidatus Omnitrophota bacterium | reverse complement strand
TGACGATCTCCGTTCCCGGAAGCCAGCCCTTGAACAACAGCCCGAGAAACAACCACGCGATCGCAAACATGGTAAACGGTTTTATGCACCAATTGACAACAAGCGTCAAGATGACCGGTTTGGGGGCCCTGCCTGCCTTGACGACCTCGGCAAAATCGATCTTGACCATGATGGGATACATCATGAAAAAAAGGCAAATAGCGATGGGGATGGATACCTGATAAATCGAAATCTGAACGAGCGCAACGGCGACCTGCGGAAATACCTTGCCAAGCGCTATCCCCAGCACGATACAAAGCAAAACCCATCCGGTAAGATACTTTTCGAAGAAACTCAACCGCCTCTCTTCATGAATGACATGTTCCATATTTTCTCCTTTTCTATGGAACCTCATGGCCTCAAGATATAGATTCCGGCGTAATACAGGCCGACAAGAACAAAAATAAAACCGGTTATCCTGCGGGTGTAATATTCGATTCTCGTGATCCGGTGAAACCAATGGCTTATTGAAGTCACGCCAAGCGCGATCGCCGTCGCAAACAACAACACCGGAAGACCCGTCCCTATCCCATAGATAAAAGGCAATAAGACCCCGGATTTACCGTGAAGCGCCAAAGGAACGAGGCTTCCGAAGAATAATGCCGCCGATACCGGACAGAATGCCAAAGCAAAGATGAGCCCCAGAAGGAACGCTCCGGGAACTCCGGCATCGGCCAGCCTATTGTGATGTTTTTGGGAAAGCGCGAAACCGGGCAAACGAATGGTAAAGACCTCCAACAGGATGAGTCCCGTAACGACCAAGAAAGGCCCTAAGGCCCTGCCCCCGTATTGTTGCAGGAATGAAGCGACCCGGGGAACACTCAAGACGGAACAGATGATCATCCAACCCAAGACCGCATACGAGACCATCCTGCCGATCGTATAGGCAAGCCCTGAAATGAACACCGTAACTGGATGCGTAATCTTCCTCGAGAGAAACGACACCGCCGCAATATTGGTCGCTAGGGGGCACGGGCTGATCGACGTCAGTATCCCGAGCCACAACGCCGAGCCCAGTCCTATCAAGATTTCCGTCATTGGGCTTCCTTTAAAAAACCGGCCACTTCACTTTTGACATAATCGAAATATTTCTGCTTGTTACCGACATACTCCCATATCTTTTCGAGGTTCTTCGATTTTATTTCCTTGCCGTCTTTAGTCAACGAAAGGACCAGCGCTTTGGTATACAACCGGTAGTCGTTCACGTAATGCTCGTTTCCCTTATCTTCCACATTGACGACCTTAAATTCCAGCCTGCCTGATGCGAGCGCGTCCTTGAAGTCGGCTTCTATGACTTCCTTCGCATACTGCTCGAGTTTATGGCAGCTCGGACAGCGAAACGTGCCGTGAAAGTAATAGGCGATCACCTTGGATGACGACGCTTGTTCGGCAGAAGCACCAGACGAGATAGAAATAAAACCTGTGCTCACCGCAACAATTGCCAGAAACGTTAGGATTGTTTTCTTCAACCTGACCCCCGATATTTTTGATGCCGCTTTTTCGATATGTTCCTCGTTAACTTCAGCCTTGCCCTTCTCAAAACCAAAACCCTTCAGCGGGAATATCAAAATACCTGCTTCATGGCGCATACAATTGCCTGCCGGCAAACAACCTCCCTGCAGCAAGCACCCGCACAATTTTCGCACCAAGCGGACACAGACCTCATTCCTGAGGTCAGGCGCCTTTAAACGCGGGGTGCTATTTAGAAATAAGCTTTTTGAGCTCGTCTTTATTTATCACTTTCCCCACAGAGACTACCGCCCCGTCAACAGCCAATGCCGGAGTCATCATCACGCCGTATTCGGTGATCTTACCGATATCCGTCGTCTTGACGATCTCGGCTTGAATATTTAGCTCTTTTACGGCCGCTTCCGCATTTGCGGCCAATTGCTTACATTTGGGGCAACCCGCCCCTAATATTTCGATTTTCATCCTTGTCCTCCGTCTATCTTTTTACGGCCGAAACTTTTATACTGGCTACCGCCTCTTGAGCACCCTTGAGATTCTCAAACATGGCATCCACCGGGTAACTCGATTCGCTGATCACTTTTACATTTTGAAATCCCGCCATGGTAATACATTTTAGATACTCCTCTTTCATGATCGCTCCGGCAAGACAACCCACATACGCCTCGACCGACTCTTTGATAGCGGCCGGCAGCTCTTTGACAAGCACCAAATCCGAAACCATCAGCCTGCCGCCCATTTTCAATACTCTGTGGGCCTCTTGAAACACCGCCTCCTTATCAGGCGAAAGATTGATAACGCAATTGGAAATAATCACATCGATAGAGCCGTCTTCCACGGGGAGCTTTTCTATTTCGCCGGAGCGGAATTCGACATTCTGGTATCCTCCCTTTTCGGCGTTGGCCCTTGCCTTCTTCAACATCTCCGGGGTCATATCAACGCCGATGACTCGCCCTGTCTTACCGACCCTTTGCGCCGCAAGGAATGCGTCGAACCCGGCGCCGCTGCCCAGGTCAAGCACCACATCGCCTTCTTTTAATGAAGCGATGGCAACCGGGTTACCGCAGCCGAACCCCAGGTTCGCCCCCTCGGGAACGGCGTTCATTTCGGCATCGCTGTAGCCGACTTTTTTGCTTATATTCTCCGCCCGGCCTGTGCTGCCGCAGCAAGAACTCGATGCACAACATGTTTTTTTCCGTGTCACGGCTTTAGCATAACCATCCCTGACGATTTTCTTAATTTCATCCGCTTTTCTTTTCATGCTTTACCTCTACCCCTTCCCGCTTCATTTTTGAGGCGTCTTCCCTGTCGATTCGTTTCTTGACCGCTTCCCTGATAAAATCCAGGGCCTCTTCTTTGTCGCGATCAAGGACGATCCGCTCAACCTTAAGCAAATCATCGCCTGTAAGGCTGCTGGTCTTTTTAGCCATCCTCTCGTTCCTAATTTACGATAAAACCAAAAATCATTCCCGAGACGGTGGCCATAACGACGACTAAAACAACATAGACGGCGGCCTTCTTGGTTCCCATTATGCTTCGCAAAACAAGCATGCTCGGCAAACTCAAGGCTGGCCCGGCTAATAAAAGCGCTAAAGCGGGCCCCTTGCCCATGCCGGAGCCTATAAGACCCTGTAAAATAGGCACCTCGGTAAGAGTGGCGAAATACATAAATGCCGCCACCATAGAGGCAAAGAAATTTGCCCATAACGAATTACCGCCTACAAGCGCAGCGACAAAGCGCGACGGGATCACTCCTTCATGGCCTGGCCTCCCTAACAGAAATCCCGACACAAGCACTCCGCCCAAAAGAAGCGGAAGGATCTGAAGCGCAAAACCCCATGTCGCGCCCGTCCATTCCTTTAATTCATCCTTTTTAAACCATCGGGCGAGCATGGCGGCCAATGCGGCAAGCGAAAAACCGGCGATCCACCACTTATGCTGATAAATGACCGACCAGGCCCCATGGTCGCCTTCCAAAGGCTTGCCCCAGTTAGCTAACACCAAAAATGCGATCATGGAAGCGAAATAAAGGACCTGTTTACCTAAAGGGCGGGTTTCTGTTATCTCCCCGGCATTAAAATCTCCATTGGCGCGGCGCGCTCTTTCTTCTTTTAAAAACATAAGATGCATGAGCAGTCCGATGACAACGCTAAAAATAACCGCGCCGACGGCCCTGGCCAAACCCAATTGCCAGCCAAGGATGCGCGCCGTAAGAATGATCGCCAGGACATTGATAGCCGGCCCTGAATACAGGAATGCAATCGCGGGTCCAAGCCCTGCTCCTCTTTTATAAATCCCGGAAAACAACGGAAGGACTGTGCATGAGCAGACGGCAAGGATGGCGCCCGATACCGACGCGACGCTATACGACAAAAATTTATTTGCCGACGCGCCGAAATACTTTATCACAGACGCCTGGCTGACGAACACCGAGATGGCGCCTGCAATGAAAAACGCAGGGACAAGGCATAGCAGGACATGCTCGCGCGCGTACCATTTAACCAGCGCCAACGCCTCAAAGACGGCATTGCTGAATCGTAGATTTTCAATAGGGAGGTAAAAACATGCCAGGAATGCCGCTACGATATAAAGAAGATTCTTCCATTCTTTCATTTTTTGCTCCCCCTCCCGACCTTGCAGCAACCACCCTCGATGCGGATGGCCTTGATATTGACTAAACCGTCGGCAACCTTCTTTTGGGCAGAGGTTAAAATCCGGGAGAATGTCGGCCGCGAAATTTTCATCAGTTTTGCCGCATCAACCTGTTTTAGCCCCTCAAGACAGGCAAGCCGGACCGCTTCGAATTCGTCCAGGGACAAATAGACGCCTTCGCATGCGCCCAGAGGTTTGCACAGCGGTTTAAAACAACGTTCTCCCGGAACGCATTTGACCCACCTGGTCTTCTTCGGCCTCATAAAACCCTCGCGGCTATTATGAACATATGTTCATAACAATTTTAACATCTCCCCGCCCCTTGTCAAGAAAAAACCCTCCCGCGAAGTTTCGCGGGAGGGTGAAGTTCCGCCGGCTCAGGTCCTTGGCGGCCTGCCTCACCGGTGAGGCAGGCTTCTTTTTTTTCGGTGCGTAGCGAAAACCTGCACCAGCCCTGGATCAGACTGAACGCCCCATGAAAAACATTTCGCCGTCGGTCCAGGACAATGCAGGGTAAAAAGCCCTTTTATCAGCCATGTTTAATATCTAGAGTTCAGGATTGAAGACAAAAAGGCCGCCGGCACTTTTCAACGGTCACAGCTTTTCAGCGCGGCCTGAACGCCCGCTTTTTCCTGGTGCAGATAACAATAACACCCGTGGTTATAAATGCTCAAGACGATCCGGCAGCTTGGAAACTTGCACTTCCTGCCTCTGTGGGAGACCTTGATCTTCTTCATGTCAGACCTTTCACGCGGGACGACGGAATCTGCAATAACCACGGCATCCGGCGGTTGCGCCGTTTCCACTGTTTGACGATGAGATACCCCATGAAACGGAACATGGCATTCCTGAAGCGCAGCCCAAAAATCAGGAGGAACGATCTGTAGAGGGAATAGAATTTCGCGTAAGCCCGGACAACGTTGACCTGCAGTTCTTTGGCCGACAATAATTTCGGGTTAAAAACGATGTGCTGGCCGTCGTAAAGGTTCCAATCCCTGGTGAAGATCCTGTTTTGAGCCTGCAAATCTTCATAGACCTTCGTCCCCGGGAAAGGCGTCAGGATCATCATCTGGATGGTGTCGATCTTCTGTTTGACGGCAAATTTCAGCGTCTCCCAAACAGACCCTCTGTTGTCATCTTCTCCGCCGAGGACGAACATGCCGTGGATCTTGATATGCTTCCTGTGGAAAGCGCGGATCGCATCT
>JAQUOM010000104.1 GCA_028717105.1 Candidatus Omnitrophota bacterium | reverse complement strand
CGATAATAGGATCTTTTCTGAGTTCAGGCATAACTGTAGAATTTTAGCACAAACTCCGGAACTTGCAAGTCAAAAACCCGTCCTCGCGGCCTCGGGATCCCGTTTGATCTCAGTGTGGAACGGTCGAGGAACCGAGCACGTCCCCGATTTTAACATCATGGCCTGCGAGAAAACTCGAGACAGGCATCCTTTTGTGCGATTCCGGCAGGACCTCGGTAATCAGGACGGAGCCGTTTCTGCAGGCAACGCCCAGTTCGTTGCCGGCGGCCTTGATAATGGTCCCCGGGCGCGTTTTGGGTGCCGTGTGTCTGCCGGGTTTCAGGTCCAGCACTTTGAGGATCTTCCCTTTAAAATACGTAAATGTGCCCGGCCAGCCGTAACAGCCGCGAAAACGGTTATAGATCTGATCAGGGGATTCGTCCCAACGGATCAGGCCATCCTGTTTATGCATGAGCGGAGCGTATGTGGCTGTCCGCTCAGATTGTTTTTTCAAGGCATATCGGCCGGCCTGGACTGCCTGCAAAACCTTGTTGACGGAGGCCGCGGCCAAAAGGGATAATTTTTCATCCAGCACCGGAGCCGTATCCAGGCGATGGATATTCAGGGCTTTTTTGAAAATGATGTCCCCGCGGTCCATCAACGAATTCATTTTAATAAAGGTCACTCCCGTTTTTTTCTCGCCGTTAATGATGGCCCGATGGACCGGCGCGGCTCCGCGGTATTTCGGCAAAAGCGACGCATGAATGTTAAGGCTCATGGTGCGCGGCACAGCCAGGACGTCAGCCGAAAGGATCCTGCCGTAAGAAACGACGACAAAGAGATCGGCACGACGCTCCTTCAGGAAAGCCAGGGATTCCGGAGCATTGATGTCATCGGGCGCAAAGACGTCGAGATGTTGTTTTAACGCAAGCGTTTTGACGGGCGTTGCGCTGATGTGCAGGTGGCGGCCCTTTTTTCTGTCCGGCTGCGTGACAACGAGGGACACGGGAAAAAGACCCCTGTCGATACGCTCAAGGACTTTGACAGCAAAAGGCCCGCTGCCGAAAAAGAAAATATTCATCGTTCGTTGATCGCCGGGTCGAAAGCGGCCATGATGCCGCTTTCTCGTTGGCAGACGATACGCCGTATCGCCTCTCCGGCTTTCTCCAATTGGGTATATTTGATCAGCATTTGGTAACGGAAATATCCGCGAAGCTTGAACGGCCTGGCCGGCTGCGGTTCAAATACTTCCGCAGGATGAGGATCGCCCCGCAGAGACCTCTTGACAGCGCGCCAGGCTTTTTGTGCCGCGCCAAGGGCCCGGGCTTCGCTTTTGGCGCGGATCGTCAACACACCCAGAGAAGTGACAGGCGGCAATCGCAGGTCCCGCCGCTCCTCAAACTCTCTTTTTAAGAAACCTTCCACATCTTCTTTTTTAAGATAATCCCAGATGTAGTGCTCGGGCATTCTTGTCTGGACGATAAGTTCTTTAGGGTTCATCCGCGCCAATGTCAGGAAACGCGCAAAGGCATCTTCTGTTGCCCGGAAATCAGGGCGGCCCAGGCTGTGATCGGGGGCCACGAGGACAATGCGGTCGAACCCGTCTGCGGGAACATCGAGCTCTTCGAAGATCTGTTGTGTTGCCAGTATTATATCACATGGTTCTTCTTGCCGGCCCGTCTTTGAAAATTGCGCGACCCGGATATCGGGAAAAAGTCTGCGCAGCTCACTTTCAACTTTTTCGCTCCCAAAACCGGAATACCTGACATAAGCGCTCAGGCAGGCGGGGCAGATGTCCCTGGCCTCCTGCTCCTGCCGGCACGAAGGGCAAACAAGACGCTTTGACGAACGGTAATAGGAAACAGGTGAGCTGCACCGTTCGCATTCCAGCGGTTTCCTGCATTTCGGGCAGTACAGATATGTTGAAAATGCTTTTTGCGGGATAAAAAACAACAGGCGTTCTTTTTTTTCCAGGGCTTCGGCGATACGGAATTCGAGGACTTTTGAAATTATTTTTGAACGCCCCCGGGGGGCAAATTCCTGGTGCATATCCACAATGGTCAAGCGGATCGGCGCATCCTTGTTTGAAAACCGCAAAGGCGCAGCCTGTCCGCTTCTGACAAGCCCAAAGGCTTCCAGAGAAGGCACATGAGAACCCAGGATCAGTTGAGCGCCGGATTCGCGGGCAAGGTTCAAGGCAACGTCCCGGGCGTGGTAGTTCGGGACCTGTTGCTGGCGGTAAGCGAAATGTCTTTCCTGTTCCATGATGATAATGCCGGGGTCCGGAAACGGGGCAAAAACGGCACTGCGCGTTCCAATGACCAAGGCGCCTTTTCCCTTTTGCGCCCTTGTCCACGATCGGCGTACGGCATCCGGCTTTTCATGCGATGAGATGATGCAGGGTACCACTCCGCATTGAAGTTTTCCGGTCGCGTAAGGGATCATGGCAACGTCAGGAACGAGAAAAAGAGCATCGCGGCCGGCCAAGAGCGTTGATTTGACCCACGCCCGGTAAGCCAGCCAGCGGTCTGTGCGCGAGGCATCTTCAAGGACATAGATGGGTTTAGACGGGTCGAGCTGTTTTAAAAATGCCGATTCTTCTTTTGTCAAAGGGTCGGGCGTCGATGGCGTCGTTTCTGTCGGGACATCGGCGATATTTGCATTGATGGACGTCCTTAAAGGACGCGGCAGGACGGTCTCAAAACCCTGGGCCAGGGAACAAAAATATTCGCGGCTCAGGAAGCGTGCCAGTGACATAAGGCGCTCATTCAATAAAGGCCCGTGAGGGTCCAGACAATCCGACAGGGCCTTAAGTTTTTTTTCATACCGGGAAGAGTTTTTGAAAGCAGTCACGTAACCTATGAGTTGTCTGCGGCCAAAAGGGATCCTGACGCGGCATCCGACCGCCAGAAGAGCGCGGCAATGAGCCGGGACGCGATAATCGAACGTTTCGTCCAGGGCCAAAGAGACAGGGACTGCAACCTCGGCGATCTTTTTCATGAGTGAATCCGGTCAGTCGATCAGGTTTACGATATCTTCGCTTGAGCGTGGACGGGCCAGGGCGCGGCAGGCGGCGCGGAAGGCGTTAAGCTTTTGGGTATTTTTTTTAAAGTCCAGCACTTCTTTTTCTATGCCTCCCAGGCCGGAAACGATCTTGCCGGCGCCAAGGGCCTCCATCGCATTGGCATTGATGGTCTCTTGTCCGGGCAAAAGACAGAACAGAATCATAGGCAGCGTCATATTCAGGGCTTCTGTGACGCTCAGGCCGCCCGCTTTTGTGACCATGATATCGGAAATGCGCATCAGCTCCTGCATGTTGTCCACAAAACCAAAAGCCATGATATGGGGATGTTTCATGTCAACCAGCGTCCGATACAGCTTTTTATTGTGGCCGCAGACCACCAGAAGCTGCGCATCGTCTTTCAGTTTGTCTGCGATGTCTGCAATAGGGCCTATGCCGATGCCGCCGGTGGCGACCAGAACAGTGAATAACCCCTCTTTGGTCCCGAGTTTTCTGTGGATCGCTGCAGGTTCATCTACGTGCAGGAATTTTTCGTCCAGAGGGATGCCTGTCACGACGATTTGCGATCCGCTGATACCTTTTTTCATCAGGATGTCTTTAGTCGAAGGAGCAGCCGCGCAATAGAGGTCGGTACCGGGATTGACCCAAAAGTTATGGACGCCGTAATCTGTGACGACGGTGATGATGCGGGCCTTCAGCCCTTTCTTTATTTTGGCGTAGGCGGCGATCTCAGAAGCCAGGAATTGCGTGGAGATGATGATATCCGGATTTTCCTCCAGGAGAAAACGCACAAAAGGCCCGCAGGCCATCACATCCATGAAGCGCCGCAGGCGGACATTGACCCAGGAAAGCCGGTGGCTGTCGCTCAAACGATACATGATCGCCCAGAGCCACGGCAGATGGCTGATGACGAATGTGTAGCCGTCGGAATATATCTTTCTGACAAGAAACGGCATGTATTTGACGACGTCAGCCGTATGGATGTCCTGGTATCTGGATTTGGCCTCATGAAAGATGGCTTCGGCCGCCTTCTTATGGCCGGAGCCGGCCGTGGCATAAAGAATGAGGATTTTTTTGGAAGTATGGGTCGTCATGGGCCGAGAAACTCCTGAATTCTTTTCAGCCGTTCAGGTGTCCCCATATCATAAAAAGGCCCTGAGGCGACATAGGCCGCCAAATCATGTTTTCCGATAAGGATGTCATAGATATCCTCTTCCAGGGAACAGGGCCGACCTGGAGGGATCAGGCCCAACAGATCATGCTTGAACACCCCTATACCGCCGGATGCGTAATCGGCCCCGGCCAGAGGAGGTTTCATGTAATATTTTTCTACCAACCCATCTCTCCCCACTGCGATATTAAAAGCAGGCCGGCAGGACGGGTCCTTTGAAACGGCGAGCGCGCCCATCTTGTTGTGTTTATGAACAAAACCGCTCAGTTCATGCAGATCGAACGGGAAAATCGTATCGCCGTTCATCAAAATGAAGTTGTCGGATATTTTGTTCTCGGCCAGCTTGAGGGCGCCGCCTGTCCCCAGCGGCGTCTCTTCGTGCGAATAGGCGATATGCAGGTCCAGTCCGGCGCCGTCCTTAAAATATTCCTCGATCTGTTTGCCCAGGTAGCCTGTAAGGATCAGGATATCGCGATATCCCTGTGACTTAAGCATCCGGAGCTCATGATACAGAAAGGGTTTTTCGTGGATGGGCACCATTGGTTTCGGGATGGCGTCCGTCAGGCGTCCCAGGCGCGTCCCTCTGCCGCCGGCTAAAATAACCGCCTGCATTTTTTGGTTCGGACTATCCATAGGAAAATCCTTTTGCCGGTTGGCGGTCTTAGGCCCTTTCGTATTTATTTCCGACGATGTGTCTGGCGGCGTCCAGAAGATTTTTTGCGATGAAATCAGGCAAAGCATCCCACCTGCCGGCGTTTTCGAGCTTCTCGCGGCCGGAAAGCGCAAGGATCGTCTTGCAACCGAAAAGCTTTCCTGCCTTGACATCCCTGAGGCTGTCACCGATGAAATAAGAGTTGTTCTTGTCCACTTTCTGGCCTGCAGTCGCCTGTTTCAATAGGCCGTCTTTGGGTTTTCTGCAGGAACAGTTCATCGTATCGGTATGCAGACAGTACAGGACTTTTTCGATCCTGCCTCCCTGCCGCCTTGCCTGGGTCAGCATGCGATCCGTCATCTTATCCAAAGTTTCTTTGGAATACAGCCCTTTGGTGACGCCCGCCTGGTTGGATATCACAAAAATACGGTATCCCGCCCGGGTCAGAAGTTTTATGGCCCGCAAAGACCCGGGCAGAAAACGGAAGTCACGCAAACGGGTCACGTACCTGCCGTCACCCGGATATTTGTTGATCACGCCGTCCCTGTCGAGAAATATGAATTTCATGGCCCGCCTGCACGATTATTCTATGCAAAACACTATTTCACATA
>JAQUOM010000103.1 GCA_028717105.1 Candidatus Omnitrophota bacterium | reverse complement strand
CCGCCATTTTTCGCTTTGCGAAAAATGGCGAGATCTCGCCCGCCAGCGAAGCTGGCGAGGCGGTTCAGCCATGTGGAAATAAATATGCATCACGTCTATGTTTTGATCAATGAGGCAAAAACATGAACCTATACAGGCGTTGCCGGCGATGTCAATAAACGTCTGGCGTTGCATAATGCAGGCAGGGTCAAAGCATCACGGCCATATAAGCCGTATAATATAATTCATACAGAAGCATTTGAAATACTTAAAGAAGCTAGGCAAAAAAGAAAAGTTTTACAAATCAACGACAGGCCGTAGAAGAATTAAAGAAATGTTTTCTAGTACACAAATAGCGTAATTGTGGACGCGAACCCTCCGGTGTTTGGTCGGCTGTGTTGAAGCGAAGGGAATAAAGCATTTGGGAATTGGTGCGAAACAACGCAGTCCTCATGCGGTTTTGAGTTGGACGGTTTTTGGGTTTTAACAGGTTTGGTGAAGTCGGGTTTGTCTGGGGCGATGAGCCGAACAGGGAACGTGCGGCACCGCCGCCTTAGTGTAAAACGACAGGGCAATCAATCGGCGTCTGCCGCCAAAAGGGGAATTCTGAACTCTAAAACCTACCACAACACGTCAAAGGCATGGCTTATATGATTCTTAAAACCTTATTGATCGTTTTTTCTTCCGCTGCGACGGTCTTGAGCCTGATCTTTATGCTTTCGCCAAAACTCTTTTCAGCGATCGAAGAGTTCTTGGGGTTAGAATTCGGCTCGGGGACTTACATCACTCTCCTGGAAGGCAAAATCAATTTCGTGAACGACTGGATCAGCCGGAACCGTGTTATTTTTGGCCCCTTGTTTGCGGTTTTGGCAGCCCTGAATACCAGGAACGCCTTTTTCTTCTAAGGCATCCTTAAACCCGTCAACGCCTCGATAATATGACGCTTGTCCTCATCAAAGCGGTCGTTTTCATCTCCGGATGCGTCCTGATGAGCCTGGAGATCGCCGGTAGCAGGATATTGGCCCCTTATTTCGGAAATACGATTTTTGTCTGGTCCAGCCTGATCAGTGTTTTGTTGATGGCGCTTGCGGGGGGTTATTATGCCGGTGGCCGCCTGGCGGACCGGAAGCCTTCCTTCCGTTTATGGGCCGTTTTGTTATGCGCCGCAGGATTAGCGACGGCCGCCGTTCCTTTTATCGCCGGCCCTGTCAACAGGATGTTGTTGTTTCGTCTCGGTGTCGGCGACCGGGCGGGAGTCCTGGCGGCCTCGGCTTTGATTTTTTTCCTGCCGAGCCTGGCCTTAGGGATCGTGTCTCCTTTTGCCGTTAAATTCAGCGTCAAGCATATCTCGCGCGTCGGCAACGTGACAGGGGAGCTTTACGCGTGGTCGGCCCTGGGTAATGTCCTGGGGACCCTGTTTACCGCTTTTTTCCTGATCAGCCGCATGGGGGTGTTTACGATCTTTGTCGTTTTGGGCTGCGTCCTTTTGGCCGTTTCCGGCCTCGTTTTTCTTTTGACACAGAAGCCGCCGGGGTCCCTGGCATCCTTTTTGATCTTTATCGCCGCTGCATCGTTGTTTTTCCTGCCCTTGCCGCCGCTTGTCGAGACATCGTCGGCCGAGTTGATCGTTTTCCAAAAAGATTCTTTTTATAACCATCTCGTTTTCCCAGAAGACCCTGTCTGGGGTTAGCGCAAATTGCGTTTCGACAGGGCGATCGAACAGACAGGGATCGAGTTGTCCGGTAATTACGGCTCCATCCACGATACGACAAGTTTTCTGCATCTTCCCGTGGCCTTCTTTCCACAGATGAAAAATGTCCTCTTTTTGGGGTGCGGCGGCGGGATCGTCCCCCGGAATTATTTTTGTGATTATCCGGGGATCGAGATCGACGTCGTTGAAATCGATCCCCTGGTTGTCAGGGTGAGCCGGGATTATTTTTTCTTTTTTCCTGCGCCCCGTATCCACGTCCACATCGATGACGGCCGGCGGTTCATCCAGCGGTCGGACAAGGCCTATGATGTCGTCGTGATCGATGTTTTCAATTCGGCCGGGCACATCCCTTTTCACCTCCTGACAAGGGAGTTTTTTGGGGAGCTATACGAGAAGATGAGCGGGAACGGCGTTGTGGCCTTGAATCTCATCAGCCCCATGGAAGGAGAGGGAGGGGCATTGTATCGGGCTGTCTATAAGACGTTGTCCTCTGTTTTTCCTCAGGTCTATGTTTTTCCCGTTGTGTTATCCGACCCCTGGCAGGACAGGACGAAGCCCATGAATATCATCATGGTGGCCGTGAAAGAAAGAGAAAGGCGCAGCCCGCAGGAATTATATGACCTTATCGCCGCCCAGACGCATTCAGGCTTTGTCAAGGTCCCTCAACTGGAAGAGGCCGCGCGGTTTTGCCGCGATGTTGCGGCAGAAGAGATGGAGCGCGCCGATCTTTTGACGGATGATTTTTCTCCCGTAGAGCTTTTGTACGAGAAGTCCCGCCGCTAACCCCCCCCAAGAGGCCCTCGGGCATAATATCGAGATAAGAGACGGCATGGCACCAGACGCAGCCTTTCTTTTTTTTAAAAAAATGCGGTAACAGGAAGCTTTTTTAGCGGCAGAAAAGAGAAGGGTTAGAGGGACGGCGTGTGTTTTTCTACTGCCTCATAGACAAGGCGGGAGATCCTCTGGATGATTCGGCTCAAGGTCTCCATATCGCCTCCTTTTGTCATGATGCAGAGGAGGTAGGGGCGGCGGGGATGGTAGATGATGCCGCAGTCGTGCAGTTGCATCACCAGTTTTTCGTGGCGCTCGCCGAACTTGTGGGAGATCTTTATTCCCGCCGGGACCCCGGCGGCCAAACCGAACGGAAATTGGCTCTCGTTTAAGAGCGCCAGGGCCTTTTCCGACATCTCAGAATTGAGATAAGAGGCGTTAAAAAGGACCCGGAAAAACGAAGCGTATGATTTGTCCGACATGGCCCCTTGCATCTGATCGTATTCCCAGTATTCGATGCCGAGGTCTTTCTGGACGGAGTTGAACGTCGACGTGTCGTTTGCGACGAGAAGGGCCGATGCCTCGTTGTCCGAAAAGACGATCATCCTTCGGATCAGTTCTTCGATCGTATAGGACTGCCCCGGTTGCAATCTTTCGCCGGCCTGAAAGTATTGGATATAATCCGGCGGGGGGCCGCCGGGATAGGTCAGCGTTTTTTTCAGGGCAGAAGGGTCGGTTTCCGCCTGCTTAAAATACGCCATCATGATGGGGACCTTCAATAGACTGGCAGGGAGGAATTTTTTGTTTTCATTGACGGAGAATGACGGGCCGTTATTCAGGTCGCGGAAATAGACGCTGATCTCGAGCGCTTCCTTGTTTTGAAGCGCAGCGCGTACGAACTCGGCGATTTTATTTTTGAAATTGATGAGTTCCGGAATGACCTCCTGGCTTTCACATTCGATCAGGGGATTGATGAAGGCGTATCCGCCCTTGCGGATCTCCAGGTAGGCGGGCGTTCTTTTTTTGATCAGGCGGGAAATGAAGATATGGCCCGATATTCCAAAAAAAACCCCCAGCGCGAAAGCAAGGGCCAGGGTGAAATATCTGCGTCTTCTTCCGGAGTTGGGGTCTCGTAGCTGTTGCGCCATATATAGGGAATTTACCTTATTTCCCTCTCAAATGCAAGAATTATAATTCGTTAAATTACGCTTGTCAGAACAGTTGGCAAATATTACAATGATAACCCTGCCCCGTGGTTTGACAGATGCACCACGCAGGGCGGTAGATTTTAAAATTTGCGCCCATAGTTTCCGCCGCAGAACTCCGGCGGACCGGCTGCTGCACAGTCGGCAATTTTTAAGGTGCTATGGGATTGACATGAAAAGATATTGCGCCCATAGCTCAATCCCTCGGGACCTGCCCTCGGGACTTCTCGGGAAGCAACAGATGCTTCCCTCGTCGTTGGTTCTAAGGTAGTTGAGCTATGGGATTGACATGAAAAGATATTGCGCCCATAGCTCAATTGGATAGAGCATCAGTCTACGGAACTGAGGGTTAGTGGTTCGAGCCCACTTGGGCGCATTTTTTTATCCGGCCTGGATCCTGTTTAACGTCCTATGTTTTCCGACGAATATTTCATGAAATGCGCCCTGAAAGAAGCGGGGAAGGCTGCCTTATCGGATGATGTGCCGGTAGGGGCGGTCATTGTCCGCAAGAACCATATTATCGGCAGAGGATGCAACCAGGTTGAAATGTTAAAAGATCCGACGGCGCACGCGGAGATGATTGCGATCACGCAGGCGACGAATCACCTGGGCGCCAAGTGGCTCAAGGATTGTACGCTTTACGTGACGATAGAACCTTGCAGTATGTGCGCAGGGGCCCTGGTTTTGTCCCGCATCGACCGCGTGATCTTCGGCGCCCACGATCCCAAGGCCGGGGCAGGGGGGTCTGTGCTGAATATCCTTCACCACAAGCACTTGAATCACAGGATCAAGGTCAGCCACGGGATCCTCGAGCAGGAGTGTACGAGCTTATTGCAGGATTTTTTCAGGAAACAAAGGGCCAGAAATAATTGAGCCAAAATGGAAATCATCTCCCAAACGACGACGGTTAACGATCTCAAGCGGATGGCGGCAGGAATGTTTATCAGCCTGGTCAAAGCCGTCGTCGATGTCCGGCGCGGCATTATCGCCGTCGATGCCGAGCTTCACTCCGATTTGGAGGCGGGCCTTTTGGCGGACGGCTCAAAACAGGAAGATATTTGGGGAATAAATTTTTATCCGGATAAGCAGGGCGATGATTTTATAGAATTTGATTCGATGATTAATGTGCGGCCTTCCTGCAACAATCTCAGCCGGGGCGTCGACAGTCAGGAAACGCGCCGAAAGATTATGGACGTCGTTTCAAAGAGGATCATGCGATGACTTTTCAGCATAAGGAGTTGTCGTCCGGAAGATGGAGCAAGCTTTCTTTTTTCGAGCAAATGGCCAACATAGGAAGCGAAGTAGAGCGAGCTTTAAACTGGCAGGCCAGGAAGGACGCCGCCTATAGCCGAAAGGCGGCAGAACGCGCTTTGGAACTGCTGGATTTGACGCTGGACAATGCGTCCGGCCCCGCCAAACTTAAGGAATTGGCCAGGACGCGCGAGATCATGGTCGATTATTTTTTCGGGAGCAACGAATTTAAATCTTCCGAGAGTTCATGGAGGAAATATTTTTTGCCGTTTACTTTCGCCGCGCGCAGGCATTGTTAAAAGATTGCTTGCTGGTAAAAGCGGCCCTGAAAATTCGAAATCTAATCTGTGTAATCGTTTTTCTGGAGAGGTACGCAAGCGGTTTAAGCGGCACGCCTGGAGAGCGTGTGACTCGCAAGGGTCCGAGGGTTCGAATCCCTCCCTCTCCGCCATTTTGCCGCCTCTGGCGGCAAAAGGCGGATGCCGGAGCCTCTGGCTTCGGCGCCGTACCACAGTGTATGTTTGCCGCCTCTGGCGGCAAAAGGCGGATGTCCCGACG
>JAQUOM010000102.1 GCA_028717105.1 Candidatus Omnitrophota bacterium | reverse complement strand
AAGAATCCTACATCCAACGGGCAGGGTCCGTCCTGGGGCTGGGCGCATTTGCCCATAGCACGCTCAAGAATCAAATCGCATTCGTTTGCCGCCCGCGAAACAAACATCTGACAACCTGCGATTACGAGGGCTATCCCATCAACGAAAAATATTCCATGGCTCATTTTATCGCCCTGAACGCGCTCATAGGGCTCGACACAAAAATATTCAAGAAAATTTTCCATGAAGATATCCGCAAGGCCTACCCCGTCGAGCTGGCATTCCTGGAAAAAGCCGGCTTGATCGATTCACGGAAGAACACAATCAAATACCTCGGCCCCTGGACGATCGGGCAATTGGTCAAATATTTTTCTTATACCAAAGTCCTGCACGACCCCTGCCTGATCGACGCCTTAAAACATTCCCCGAGCCATAAAGGCTACCGCAGGGAAACGGATTATTCTCAGCAAAAACACGTCTCTAAAACCCTCTGGGACCTCTGGTTCATCTCGTTATTTTATAAGGTAGGGCTCTGATCATGGCAAGACGAACAACGCAAAAAAATGACTTGCGGCGCCTGGGCGCGTCCTATGTTTTTCTTTACGTCACGGAACGGTGCAATCTCAGGTGCCGGTACTGTTATTTCCGGGACAAAAGGGAGAGGTCTCTGTCTTTGGGAACAGTCAGGGCCTTCGTCTCATTCCTTCAATCACGCAGGACAAGGCCCAAGAGGTTCATCCTGAGCGGGGGCGAACCGCTCCTGGCTTGGCCCTTGACGAAAAAGATCGTTTCCTTCCTGCGAAAAGCGGTGCCGAAGGCAAAGATCGGCCTCCAGACAAACGGCCTCCTTTTAGACGCGTCCAAGATCGCCTTCCTCAAAACAAATAAGGTAGGCATGGAAATCGGCCTGGACGGTGGAATCGACGCGTGCATGGCATGGAGACGCGGAATGACAAAAGCATCCTTCCGCCGCCTTCTGGGAAGGCTCTACGCATGCCGCAACGCCGGCGTTAACATCAACTGCAACATGACGGTGCACCCCGCAGAAGCGCGCGCGTTTCTCGACAACCTCGCTTTTCTGGCAAAGCTGCCTTTTGGAAAAATCGATATAACGCCGGCAGCCTTTGCGGCGTGGGAAAAACCACAACAGAAAACATTCATCAAAGATTACGGTATAGCGGTGCGTCAACACAAGTATCGCATCTACGCCGGCGACGCCGCAAGCTTGAAACGCGGGCAGGGCTGGGATTTAAGTCTGCATCCGCCGGGCTATGTCTTTCCCGGAGACGCGTTCTTGTGCCTTGCGGAACATCTGAAAAAGAAATATTCCCTTATGCGTTTTACGCCCAGGGCACGCGTCGACGAAAACAACATGGCCTTATTTTCGGCTCTCTATGATCGCGCGAAATCGGCATCCCGGCAGCGCACTTACAGAGATTACGTCCTGGAGGGCTTCCGGGTCGTCAACGCCCTGACAGGCTCGATGCACATCCGCTGGAAAGACCTGAGGGCCCTTTTTGACTTTATGACAAGGATAAACCCGGGTCAGAACAAAAAATAGATGGGCGCCGAGACAGGATCGCGGACACCGTCAATCCAGGCCGCGATAAAACGATGCGGGGATCGCGCTGTGCCGGGAGGGCTGGATAAGAAAAGATGAGGGGAGAAGGCGCGAGGCGGCTATAACTTCTTTAAGCAGCTTTTTATTTTTTCTGGATGCCGGCGGCAGGGAAGAAAAAAAACGGACAACATCCCTATCCAGCCACGGCGCCCAGAAAGACAACCCGTAAGCGCGCGCCAATCTTCGATGCACGCGCAATTCCACGGCCGCCTTCGTGCGATAATAGCTGGAAATCCCGCCGGCCGATAATTCGCACAACTCGTTCATGCCCATGCCGCTGATGACGATACCGGGCCCCTGGCAACGCCTGGCGATCGAACGAAAGAAGACGTCGACGGCGGCGATATCCTTGTCTCTGGAAAGAAGCGGAATCCGGGGACGCAACGAAGCATATGCCCGGCGGTAATCCATCCGGCTGATGCCGACGGCGGAAAAACGCAAATCCGTGATGCGGGCCAGAAAACGGCACCGGCGGATAGACCACGCGTTATACTCTCGCGTCGTCCTGTCAAGGACGCGGGCAAAATAGAGACGCGGTGCATAAGGCCTCAGCAGGCCGGCCAAAAGAGAAGAATCCAGTCCGCCTGTTGCCAGGACGCAAAAGGGAACGCCGGAACCTGCGCGCCTCTGCACGGTGCATGCGCGCGCGGCAACCTTGCGAAACACGCAGGCCAGGCGATCTTGCGGTAAAAAACGCGCATTCAAATGATCTTTGCGGGACATGCGTTTCATTATAGCATTCCCCGCCGCCAACGGCGACAATAAGATGTAATGCTTGAAAATGAAACGGCATTCCCATAAGATACCATATGAGTGAAGAGACCATAACATGAACAATCCCCTTCTGGAACAATACAAGCCGAAATCTTTCTGCGCAGACTTGATGGAGATCAAGGGCAACGGCCTCCAGCTGGGCCTTTACATGTCTCTGATTCTGGGCTTCAAACCCCTCCTGGACGACTGGATCAGAAAAAACAGGATCGAGGCGTTCAAGAAGGCCTGCCGCGGATACGGTGTCCACGTCAGGGAGAGCGTGATCTTCCGTAACGTGCATAAAAGCAAGGTGCCGGATTCCGTCATCGACAAAGACCGGCTCACGACGACATCGGCTTACGGCCTCCCCTTGGAAACAGACACGGATGAAGAAGTCCATGTCTTTCTGTCAAAAGACAAAAACATCCTGAAGCGGGCCATGTGGTATCCCGTCATCATCAACAACCGCGTCATCTTCGCCCCCCGCGCCGACCACCTCAAATACGGTTACGTCCTGGGATATCCCGATTGCTGCATCAGATTTTTCAGAAAATACAACGACTGGATCCGTTACAGCCATCTTTATGAAACTTACCGCCAGACAAAAACGCAGCCTTCTTTTCTCTGCAACCCTTTGCTGAAAGACACGATCTTTTCTTACATCTATCACATGCCCTGCCGTTACGATTGCCCGGCGACCATCAAGCGGGCGGGAAAACTGCGGCACGAAATTTTTAAAAAAGAGCCTGAATACGTCCGCAAGATGGACGGTTATCTGAAAAAAACGTTCCTGGTGTTCTACGAACGGAAGTTCTACGCGCTCGACGAGGCTGTCTTCAACAATGACGTCGTGCACTATAAACAGGCGGCATTCGTCTCTCATGACGCGACGCGCAACGAATACGGGGCGGACCTGGACAAGGCCGATGCCCTGAAACTCCACGGGCGGCAATTGACGCTCCTGCGCAGAGGGAATGTCTTGAAGGATATCATGGTCCCGCTCGATACATTCGCTCCGGAGCATCCGTTCCTGATCACATTCCAATAGCATGCATATCGCCCATATCAGCTCAAACCTTTATCACCCGTGTTACTGGGAACTGGTGCGCTTCCAGAAAGTCAGGCATCAAATCACCTATATCTCGCTGGAAGCGGCCCGGCGTTCCGATGACCGGCCCGAAGTCCGTTCGCGCACCGACTTAAGGCACGTCCACATCAGACATACCCCGGACAACGGGATCATTTACGACGAACGCCTCAGGCAGGCCTTAGACAGCGTGCTGAAAACGGATCCGCCGGATATCGTGCATGTCCATCTTTTTTCCGGCACAAAATTATTGCCTATCCTGACGGTGGCGGCCAGCCTGGGCGCGCGCATTGTCGTGACACTCCACGACCACTCCCTGTTTTGCGTCGGCGGCAGATTCCATGATGGCCGACGGATATGCCGTAAAACCAACCCGGAGGACTGTGCCTGCGAAGATACCCGAAGGCTGGCGTCATACAACCACATGTCCGTTGCGGAACTTAATGCCCGGCGGCGCACTTACATCCGCCAGGTCCTGGACATCTGCGATACGATCATATGCCCGTCGCAAATGCAAAAAGATATGCTGTCCGGGCTCACCGCGGACCCGGATAAGATCATCGCTCTGCCTTACGGCGTTCATATGCAGCGGCGGCCCCGCACAAAGCATCATGAAGGCAGAGCGCCTGTCTTCGGCTTCCTGGGAGTATGGATGCCCCACAAAGGGTCGGATACGATCGAGCGCCTGATAAAAGAGGACGACGATGCCCGTATGCTCCTTGGCCTCTGGACAAAAGGCACGCCGCAAAAAGACATGCGCCGGCTCAAGGGTATCCGGAAACGGCCGAATGTCGAGATCCTCGAAAATATCCCGTATGCCGAACTTCCTGAAAAATTCTATTCTAAAATAGATTACCTTCTCGTGCCGTCGGCTTGGGATGAGACCGGCCCCATGTCGCTTTTGGAATCCCTATACCAGAAGATCCCCGTGATCATCCCCCGGCAGCCGAGCCTCGTTGAGAAAACCATTCCCGGCAGGAATGCTTTCGTTTACGGATCTTTTGCGCAGCTCAAACGCACTATCAGAAACATCCGGTCGGGCCGCGCGCGGTTAAAGCTCCCTTTTCATGCGCACGTTCAGGACATCCGTTCTTACGCCGCCCGCGTAGACGCCGTCTATCGCCGTGTCCTTGACAAAAAGCCCAGGACATTGTTCTTTCGGGTCGGATACCGCTGCAACAACCGTTGCATTTTCTGCGTCACAGGAGACAACAAACCCGGGACTTTCACATCCCTGGAAATCCTCACAAGAGCCCTGGCCGCATATCGCGATCGCTACGACCAACTGGTGCTTTCAGGAGGAGAGCCGACGGCCAGGACGGATTTCTTTTCCCTCATGGAATCCGCCTTCAGGCTGGGCTACAAGATACAGCTCCAAACGAATGCGCGCCTGCTTGCAAAAAAAGAATTTTCCAGGCGGCTTGCCGTCTACCATCCTGTGGTCTATACTCATCTGCAGGATTATAAAGCCAGGGCGCATGATATCACCACCAGCATCCCGGGCAGTTTTTGGGAAACCGTCGCAGGCATCCGCAATGCGATGCCTGCCTGCCACGGCCTTTATGTCAAGATCATGATCACAAAGGCCAATTACCGCCACCTGCCCGAAACGGCAAAGTTCCTCCGGCGACTGGGGGTCAGGGGCATCTGGTTCGTTTTTCTGACCCCGCACGGCTTCGCCAGGATCTACTTCGACAAGGTCGTGCCGACATACACGCAAGTCGCGCCGTATCTAAAGAAGGCATTGCAATGGGCGCGAAAAGAAAAAGGCCTTGAGGTCATGCTCGAAGGATTTCCTTATTGCCATGTCCCGCCGGCCTGGCGCAGCAACATGCTGGAAGGCCCCAGTCTCTCGGAGCGCAAACAACTTTGTCTGCACCCGGCGGAAAGAGGCCGGGACTTCAGGATCAGCCCTGTGCATGAACGCATCAAAGACAAATCCAAAGGGCCGCGCTGCCCGATATGCGCCTATGATCAGGAGTGCGAAGGCATCTACCGGACATACGCGCAGCAACGCGGGCTTGATGAGCTCAAACCTTGCAGAAAACGATCCAGATGACTAAAAAACCC
>JAQUOM010000101.1 GCA_028717105.1 Candidatus Omnitrophota bacterium | reverse complement strand
CCGGATCTATCAGATGACCGTTCTTAATAAGAATATCCATGGGAAATTTTAGCCGCAGTTCCTGTTTTTATATTTTCCTTAAACCCACAGCCTCGCTGCTCCGTTCCTGCGGCGGCGGATCGGCAGCCGGCTGCCGGACTTCCGCCTTTGGACTCTTTGTCTTCCTGGCCTTTCGGCTGTCATTGGCTTGCGCCACCAGGAAAAGGGCCGCCATCCGGATCGCGATGCCATTGGTGACCTGCTCCAAGATCACGGAATTCGCCCCGTCCGCCACCTCGCTGGACATCTCAATCCCCCTGTTGATGGGGCCGGGATGCATGACGATGATGTTCTTTTTGGCTTTTTTAAGCCGTTCCTCCGTGATGCCGAAATTCTTAAAGTATTCCAGCTGCTGCGGAAAGGCGTCGCCCGTGTCGCGCTCAAACTGCATCCGCAGGACATTCACCGCGTCGGCCTCGGAAAGCGCCTCTTCAATGTTATGCGTAATAGAAACGCCCATTTCTTCGATGCGCGGCGGAATGAGCAAAGGCGGCGCGCAGACCGTCACGCGGGCGCCGAGCTTCGTAAGCCCCCAGATATTGGAACGCGCCACGCGCGAATGGGCGATGTCTCCGACGATCGCAACATGGATCCCCTCGATACGCCCCAGCTTTTCTTTTAACGTGAAAATATCCAGAAGCGCCTGGGTCGGATGTTCGTGCCATCCGTCACCGGCGTTAATGATGCTCGCCCCCATATGACGCGCCAACATGGCGGCCGCTCCCGAACAGGAATGCCTCATGACGATCATGTCCACCTTCAGGGCTTCGATGTTGCGGCCGGTATCGATCAGGGTCTCGCCTTTGCGTACGCTTGACGTTTCCGTCGAGATATTAATGACGTCCGCCGAAAGGCGTTTCGCAGCAATCTCAAATGAAATGCGCGTACGGGTAGACGGCTCATAAAAAAGGTTAACGACTGTCTTGCCGCGAAGCGCGGGCACTTTTTTAATCGGCCGCCCGATGACTTCCTTAAAAGATTCTGCCGTCCCGAGAATAAGGGAGATCTCTTCGGCCGAGAGTTCTCTCAAACCCAAGAGGTCCTTGCGCGTCCAGTCGGCCTTGATCATCGTGTTCATTCATCCCTCTCCAAAACAACGACTTCATCGCGGCCCTCAGACTCTTCCAGCCGCACCTCGACGGTTTCCTTCGACGACGTCGGAATGTTTTTGCCGACGTAATCTGCACGAATGGGCAGCTCTCTGTGCCCCCGGTCGACCAGGACCGCCAGCTGGATGAACTGGGGCCGGCCGAAATCGATGATCTCATCCAAGGCCGCGCGCACGGTACGGCCGGTATACAGCACATCGTCGACAAGGATCACCTTCTTGTCCGAAATATCGAAATCGATCTCCGTTTTGTGGACAACCGGCTGCTGCGCAATAGAGCTCAAATCATCGCGATAAAGCGTGATATCCAGGAGCCCTACGGGGGGCGTGCCGCCCTCCCTCTGGCCGATCAGGGCCGCCAACCTCTGGGCGAGAAACGCCCCGCGCGTGCACACCCCGATGATGACGAGATCTTCGGTCCCCTTGTTCTTCTCAACGATCTCATGCGCCATCCGCGAAAGAACACGGCTTAAACCGGCCTTATCCATAATCCTGGCTTTTTCCTTCATCGATACACCCTTCGTTGCATATGTCCACTCATTCCGTAAGTTGTGGGCTCCCAGAAAACCACCTTTTTCTACCCCGATTCGCCTAAAATGCTTCTTAAATTTCCTTCAGAAATTTACTTCGCAGGTGAACGGGGTTCATTCGCCCAAACAACTTACGTTCGTTCGCTATCGCTCGCTCCATAAGTTGTGGGCTCATGAAAAAAACACCCGCGTCTTTGGGCGCGGGTCTTCATATTGTCCTGAATAAAATACGTCATGACTCTTCTCATCCTTACCGATTTCTCAGAACCGGCTTAAAGGCACCTGCCTGTCCGGCCCTCGGCTTCGCCGAGAGGCGAGCAGGCAAGTTCCAAAAAATATAACACGCCCCTCCGGCTTTGTCAAGCCATTTCCAGCTCTTTTTAAAATCTTGCGGCACTCCGGAAGCACTCCCTTCACGCGCGGTTTCGAAACGAAATCTCACAGCAAGCCTTTTATTTTCAATGGATTACATGAATTGTTTTTGATAGACCGCCAGGGGATCCCCGGGAGCGCCTCCGTAAGCCAAAACAAACCCCTCGGAAGAAAGAACGCCCTGGTCTAACGGCAAAGAATGTTCGCAGATGAGAACGCGGGGAGAAAATACCCTCAAAAAATCCTTTAAATTGCGGCTTGACAATGTCTTATGGCTTGGAAGAACAACCACAGGGCGCTCCAAGAAGGCATTGCCGATGACATATTCCGAAGCAGCCATCAGTTCATCCGGGCCTGTATGAGAAAGGACCCACGCCTTGACATTTTTGAGGCTCTTTTCTTTAACCCCGCTCCTCTCTTCTTGCCAATAAACATCCAGCACCCGGACCGATTGATAAAGACTGGTGAAAAGAATGATGGCGAAGAGTGCGTGAAAAAAGATTTTTCCCGTCCTGGGCAGGAACTTGTCGCAAAACCCCCGCAATCCCTTGCCGCCAAAGATGACCAGGCAGGCCACCGGGACCAAAAGGAACCGCGTCCAACCGAATTCACCGATTTTCATAAAAGGATAAAACGCGACAGGGCCGAGTTTTTGCCCCACGGCAAGAAAAACGAGAAGCCATTCGGCCCGGCGCCCCTTGCGCAGGATATTCATGAAGACCCATGCCGCCGGAACGATCAGAACGCGCAAAACGCAGTATAAGACATGAAACATCTCCTTCACGTTGGCGAAAGCCAAACCAAAAGAAGCGCTGTCATGGGCCAAAGGGAGAAGCGCGGGAGTCCCGTCCGCAAAGGCGCCGCCGGCGATGCGCGTGGCGATAAAATAATTCTTAAAGGCTGCCGGGTACTGCGGAGAGACAACACCGTAACGCAGGACAATTCCCCCTTCCCATAAAAGAATCAAGCCGGCCGATATGCCTGCAAAAAATAAAACGTCCTTGAAGCGGACAGGCTTGGCGCTGTCGGGAACCAGCATGGCTAACGCAAAAACAACAGGATAAAGCAAAGCGGCGGAGCGCCATAGGGCGCTTAAAAATAACAGGACGGCCAGGACGGCCAAGGCCGGTTTATTCCACTTCTCTCTTGAAACAAAGATATAGACGGCCAAAAGCGTTAAAAACAGGCTTCCCTGTTCCGTCAATATCCTCAATAACGTGATCTGCGTGCAAATGCTCGAGGCAACGAGCACCGCGGCCCAAAAGGCGAGGCTGCGATCGCGGTACATGCGCATGGCGATAGCGGCAATGAGACAGCTGTTGGCGACCGCAGGCAAAAACCCCAAAAGGATCAGGCCTTTGAGCGACGGCAAAAAGCCCCATGCCGCCGCCAGGAACACAGACAGCCCGACATGCACAAAGGGCAGGGCCGGATACGTCGTGCCCTGCCAGAATTGGTAAGCGTTAAAAGAAACCACCAGCCCCTTGCCTAAAAAAAGATTGCGGGCGATGTCCAGATAAAGATAGGTATCCGAGGAATTGTTGTAAACCGAAGGGTCAAGAAAGAGCGCCGTCAAAAACGTCGGCAGAAGCACCAGGCAAATGCAGGCTATGAGAAGGAAGAACCAGGACCGTTGTTCTTTGTTTGTCAGGATAGGGATCATTAGAACACGACGACAAACCCACCTTTGGGCCTTGGGCCTTCCTTCGCAGAGACAGGAAGCCCCGCCCTTTCCGGGCTGTGACGACGGCGCAATCGGTCTGCGATGGAACCGGCATCGCCGCGAAGCACCTCTTCAAATTTCTTTGTCACCTCGCGGACGACCGCAACGGGCCTTTTGCCCAAAACTCCTGCCATGTCATCAAGCGACGCCAGGATCCTGTGCGGAGACTCATAAACGACAACGGTGGCCTTAAGATCGGCCAACTCCTTGAGCCGTTTCTTCCTGGCGGCCGATTTGACGGGAAGAAAACCTTCGAAGAAAAAGCGGTTAGCCGGAAAACCGCTGACGGACAACGCGCTTACCAGGGCTGTCGGCCCCGGAATGGATACGACAGGAATATCCGCCTCCAGGGCCGAACGGATCAGGCTAAACCCCGGATCGCTGATACCCGGCGTTCCGGCATCCGAAACGAGCGCAATAGACTTCCCCTCTTTCAGGAGCCCGCACAGGTACTCGCCGCGCACGACTTTGTTGTACTCGTAATAACTGCAGAGGGGGTTATGGATACCATAAGCCGAACACAAGATACGGGTACGCCGCGTATCTTCACAGGCGATGAGATCGACGGCCTTTAAAACCTCGACGGCGCGGTGGGTGATATCGCCTAAATTGCCTATGGGTGTCGAAACGATATATAACATCGTTATTGTGTTATTGCGTTATAGAGTTACTTGTGTTGGGACGATAAATACTTAATGAAGCCGGAATTTAATTGAGAAACTTTATCAGCGACATCATAAGTTTCCTGAAAAATTTGTTTTTCGATATAGCCTAAATCATGGGCGACATAAAGGAGGCTTTGGATCTCAGGGGCGGAGGATTTAGAAATAGGCAAAAACTGGACAAATTCTTTATTTGTTTGTCTGGAAAACCCTTCCGCAATGTTTGACATGACGAAAACGGCAGCACGGGTCAACCGATCTCTCAGACCAAAATCAGATTTTATTTTTGCACTTTTCTGGATGGCTTGATACACCAAACGAACAAGAATTTTTGTTTCTTGCCAGCACTTTAGTTCTTCAAATCTTATAATTTTCACAACAACTCTATAACCCTATGACACAATAACGCAATAACGGTCTATTCAACGGTGACTGATTTGGCTAAATTCCGCGGCTGGTCGACATTACACCCTCTCAAGACAGCGATGTCATATGCGAGGATCTGCAACGGAAGCGCAACAAGAAGAGGCGAGAAGAATTCATCGATCGCAGGCGTCATGATCACTTCAGGCGCATGCTGGCGGATCGTCTCGTCGCCCGCCGTCGCAATCGCGATCAGCTTGCCGGATCTCGCCCTGATCTCCTGGATATTGGAAATCATCTTGTCATATATCTTCGAACGGACGGCGATGCAAACAACGGCCCGGTATTCGTCGATGAGGGCGATGGGGCCGTGTTTCATCTCTCCGGCCGCATATCCTTCCGCCGGAATATAAGAAATCTCCTTGAGCTTCAACGCCCCTTCGAGCGCGGAAGGATAATTGATATTGCGTCCCAAAAACAGAAAACTGCCGAAATGGTGGTGCCTCGAGGCTACTTTTTGGATCTGGGCCCTGGACCTTAATATCTCTTCCTGGAGGGCCGGGATGCGGCCCAGGGGACGCCAGGACGCCGCATACGCCGCAGGAGACAGAGTCTTGCGCCGAAGAGCCAGCTCAAGCGCGAGCATGTAAAATACGCCTAATTGCGCGGTATAGGCCTTCGTCGAGGCAACGCCGATCTCCGGCCCCGCCAGGGTATAAAAA
>JAQUOM010000100.1 GCA_028717105.1 Candidatus Omnitrophota bacterium | reverse complement strand
AGCATTTTGTTGCACCATCCGAGTCTGAGGTAATTATCGCGGGTCCTCAAAACGCGTTTTATTACGCGGTCGACCGCAAGAACATAGAGAAGACGGTTCGAAATGCGGCGTCGATGCCAGCGACCAATGATTTTTATCAAGGGGTTGACTGGGGAAAAGTCTCGAGGGGTACTTATCCTCAAAAAGTTGTCGGCGACCGGAATCCGTATCGACTGATCGAATTAGGAAAAATATTTGAGACGGGGAACGAAAACGGGGACGATTCTGTTTCTTCCAGCTCCTCGGCGGTGAGAATTACGCCGGAAACAAAAATTTGGACTAAGGAGCTTGAAGTTACGGTTCCTGTTGATGACGCGCAGATCAGTGGTTTTAAAGAGTGGATCCATTGGAATGGTTTTGATGCGCATATGAGCTATGCCGGTCCTGTCCATCCGGGATTTGATTTTGCGGCCTACCTGACAAACGATAACAATGTTGTTTTGGGTTTGCCGGAACATACGCCTGTTGTGGCCGCGGCGGATGGAGTTGTGTCACAGATTCTCTGGCCTTACGGGAGCCCCGATCTGGCATATCAATGCTTGATTAATATTGACCATGGAAATACTCCTGAAATGATGGCCGGCGTTGCCATGATGTCGCGATACGCTCATGTAGTGCCGGCGGTTAATAAAGACCAATATGTTAAGAAGGGCGACCTGATCGGACATGTTTATCACGATCCAGGAAGAAAACTGCCCCATTTTCATTTTGAACTCGCTAACGCGCGGGGAGCGACGCAGCCACGATCTGTGGACCCCGTCTCTATTTTATTCCCTGGCAAAAAATTACCTTATGCCCAGCCTCAGGGAAGTTACGAATTCGAAATTACAACAAGTTCGCCGGTGGTTTTGGTTGGTCGATACCGGTTAACCGGCGAACCGGATGACCGGATGACCCCGTCCAGCTCGCCCGTTGCCTTGGTGCGCGCAGACGACAAGGGGCGTTTTGTCCTGGGCGGCGTGCGTTATAACGTGAGTACCCGCTTTGCGCACAAGACTCTTACGGCAGAAAAGATCGGTGAAGACCTTGCGCATGTTTTTGATGCCGGCGTCCTGATCGCAAAGTTGTATCCTTTCATGCAGAGCTGTGAGCTTGTGTCTGTTGCGCGCACGGCTGACGACAAGGGCCGGTTTACTTATGGCCGTAAGCGTTTTAATTTGGGCGTGTCTTTCGCCGGCGCAACATTGGTGTTGTCGCCCTTAGAAGATCATTGGCAGAACGGGTTTGATGTTTCTCGCGGCGGCCGCCGTGTGGCGCGTTACGACGCGCTGTCGGACAGGTTTATGATATACGTTTCTTTGTTCCGCCAGGCGGATGACAAGGGGCGGTTTGGTTACGAAGGCAGGCGTTTCAATCTCGGTGCGGCATTTGAGAGCGCACCTCTAGAGTTGACCCCGGCCCGCGGCGGATGGGAGAAGGGCTTCAGGGTTTACTACGAAGGCCGTCCGGTGGCGTTGTATAACGCAGCCCGGGATTTCTTCTGGGTTCTTGTGCCGCTGGAGCGCCGCACGGACGACAAAGGGCGATTCGGTTACGAAGGCAGGCGCTATAACCTCGGCGCCCGCTGGACGCATACCGACATTCAGGTCATCATGCGCCGCAACGGAGGATTTTCCGTCTTTGCCGCCGGCGGCAAGGTTGCGGAGTCGCAAGATTTCGAGACGCCTTCTTCAGAAAACCAACCGGCCGACGGTGAAGACGTGTCTTCGCCGGCGTTGCCGGGTCTGCATGATATTTACTCGGGCTTGCGCGAGTTCGTGGTCCTGGCCGACGCCGAGGTGCGGAGTTCGAGGTTGTTTATAGCCGCCAAAGCTTTTATTTCTTCCATCGGCCTGTCGATCAAGGATTGGGTCATTATAGGTCTGGTCGCGGCCTTGAGTATTCTTCTTTATATCTACCGCAACCAGTGGATGCATGAGGCCTACAAGGACGGCCTGACAGGCGTCGTCTATAACCGCCGTTATCTGGATATGAGGATGTCGCAGATGGCGCAGGTCGCCGGTTCAATGACTCATTTCAGAAGGGACGACCAAGCGGCGATCCTGATGATCGACCTTGATCATCTCAAGGCCTGGAATACGGACTTCGGCCACGCCGGCGCCGACAAGGTGCTTCTGGCTGTGGCCCAGGTCATTGCAAACACGATCCGCTCCGACGACGTTGCGGCGCGTTACGGCGGAGACGAATTTACAGTTATCCTCAAGCGCGCCGACAAGGAGATCGGCCGCCGCGTGGCGCAGAAGATCCTGTTGGGCGTGCGCAAGATCTCTTTTGAACATCTCAAGACCGGCGAGCGCCGTCATGTCAGTCTCAGCATCGGCGTGGCCGCATACCCGACGGATGGAGGGACTGTCCAGGAGGTGCTTAAGGCTGCCGACGAGGCGGTCTACGCATCGAAAGACTTCGGCCGCAACCGCGTGACGGTTTACGGCGAACACAAGAGCCGCCAGCTGGAGCTTCCGTTCATGGAGAAGATCGACTTTGACGATACGCCGCAAGGCCCGTCTTCTCCGGCGCTGAAGGGGCAGAAGATGACACGCCTGGGTCCGGATCGGAAATGGTTAAAGGGATATCTCGACCATACCTCTGTCGCGCAAGGAACGGCTGTTTTGCGTGAGATGCGCAGGCGCGGGAATTTCAGCGACAAAGAGCTCCTGGTCCTTGATTACGCGATCAGGAATAAAGCCGTCTCTGTGGACGTCCTCGACGCTCCTTTGGCACGGCAGGAGGGGGTGCATAAATTTACGGTTACCAAATGGTTCCTGGGCCGCAAGGAAAAGGTAAGAAAGAGCGCTGGAATATACAAGCGCCTGGGTGCGGCGGTTCGTCATGGCCGGCGCCACGAGGCTTTGCGCGCGGGGCTTCGCGCCGCTCTCATCGACGTCATCCGGCAGGATTTTGTCCGTTTTGTTCTGGATGAAGCCGGCTCCCGCGAGGTCAGGGATTTCATCGAGACGGTCATGGATGTCTGGCCGCGGGCAAAAGGATCCTTGGAACGCAAAGCCGTTTTTGAATTTTTTGTGTCGCATCCCGGCGTCACCCATACGGACGGCGCATCGGCGCTGAGGATGAGCCGCGGCAACCTGGTCAAGAGATGGAGGACGTTGAATAAAGAATTTGTCGGTGTTGCGCAGCATGCCGGAGTGCTCAAAGCGTTGCTTGATCTTCTTGCTGATAAAAAGGAGGATCACACTGTCAGATATCTTTGTGGTTCATTAGGCAGGTTCGATGGCGATTTGGGCCCGCTGATAAGGCGTTTCGCCACACGGCTTAAACTGGATGGGTTATACAGCGGAGATGTCGAACGCCTGATAGCCTTGCGTTTGTTCGAAGGCCGCAGTTACGCGTCTCTGGCGCATGAATTTGGTTTTTCCGAGATCACGATCCACAGGTTCTTCGAAGGCCGCCGACGCGGGGCACAGGAGCCCGTCAGGCAGCAAAGAGGGGCTATCCAAAAATTCATGGCTTGCCTGGAAGACCTTTTGACTGAAGAAGCGACGGAGCATGTTTATGCCAGGCTGGAAAAGTCCGGCATGAACGGCAGGTCGGCCATCCTGGCCGATGCCGAAGAGCGGGGGCGCATTTTACGCAAAAAATATGGCTTTGAGTTTGAAGCATTCAACCGGACTTTACAGATGTTGGAAAATCCTTTGGTGTCAGGACCTTCATCTGAAATCGCAGCAGGCGAAGAGGATGAAACCCGGGGATTTTCCTCTCCTGCGTTGCCGGTCCGCGACGCGAAGGTTTTTAGGGCCCGGCCTTTCGGGATAAAATCATGCAGCGCCCTGGCAAAAGTTGTCTGTTTTGTTTTGCTGGCTTTCCACAGGGTCAAAGAAATGAGGCGCACAGACATCTCTCATCTGCTGCGCGAAGAAATTTTCCTGCGGCTCCTTTTGGTGCCGGCTTCGCTCAAGGCCGCATTAAAACAGAGAGAGATCATCTGGGTGAATGCCAATTGTCTGGCCGGTTTCTATCTGATAGATCCGTTGGTCAAGGCCTTGGCGCAGAGATATCCGGACCATCAGATCCTTCTGTCCAGCACAGGCAGGGAAGGTCTTGAATATGCCAGAAAGAAATTTGACGGGATACCGGTCATCTATGTTCCTGTGGACATGCCTTTCTTTATCAATAGATTTTTCAAAGACTTACGCGTCAGACTTTTTATCATGACGGAGAGACCGGGCGGCATCGGACCTAATTTCCTCGACGCCGTCAAGAAGAGCGGGGCCAAAGTCGTTCTATATAATGGCAGGAGCCAGCAGTCGGAAAACATGGCCTCTGTCATCATCGACAAGGTCAGCAGTAAAGAGATTCTCGAGCGTGTTGATCTTTTTCTTGTTCAGGACGAAGAAGAAGCGCTGAAATTGGTCGAGCAAGGTGTCGACAGAGACCGGTTGAGAGTCACGGGGAACGTTAAATTTGATACGTCTCTGCCGTCGCTCGACCAGGCCGGTATTGAGCGTCTGCGTTCTTCGCTGGGTCTTGAGCCGGAAAGGCCCGTGATCGTCGCCGGCAGCATCCATCCCGAAGAGTATTCTTGTATCCTCCAGGCATTTGTTTTGTTGAGGCGCAACGGTTCGCGGCCGTTCCTGCTCTTGGCCCCGCGCGAACTCAAGGATGCGCAAACCGCTTTGGGCGCGGCCGCAAGATTAGTTTCGGATTCCAGGAGCGCAAGAAGAACAGCCATGAATGACAACGCTCCGTCTTGCGGCCCGCCCGATATCGTCGTCCTGGATACACAAGGGGAACTGAAATTCTTCTACAGTCTTGCCACAGTCGCCGTCGTCGGCGGCAGTTTCGCTGCGTCGCGCGGCGGCCACAACCTTCTTGAACCCGCCGGCTTTGCCAAGCCTGTCATCGTCGGTCCGAACATGGATAATTTTTCCTCCATTGTTGATATTTTCGCCGCGGCAAAAGGTGTCCTGCAAATACGCTGGCAGAGCGAGGCCGGCCAGACAAAGGAACTGGCGGAAATGCTTCAGCGGCTTCTGGAAGACGCCGGAGAACGCCGCCTGCTTGGCGCCAATGCCCTGCGCATCGTCCAGGAAAACCGCGGGGCCTTCCGGAGAAGTATGGAGGGTATCGCAGAGCTTCTTCCTGTCCCCGCCCCGGCGCTTGTTTTCGATTTCAGCTCACCCCGGCGTCCTGTCGTTGCGCAGCCGGTACAAGTGCGTTCTTTAAGCTCTCCGGCGATGCCGTTGGCCTGGAAGCTTGCCGGTTCAGTCTCCGATATCAAGGAAAACATCCATGAGAGGTCCGGTACGGTCATGGGTTTGCGCCAAAACGTCGTCATCCGGCTCAACGACGGACGCGTGATCTTTGTCACCGACGATCACGCGCATGTATATGCTTTCTGGTGGCTCATGGCGCAAGAAGGACTCCTGAAAGCCGGCCGCCTGCTGCATATCGACGGCCATGCCGATGCGCAGATGTTCCAGGGCCGCCGCAGCCGCAGGATAGACCCGTTCGACGATTTATCTGCGACCCTTGCGGACGCCGATGATTTTGCCGTCAATGTCGCCGGGCTCGAAGGCTTCATTGCGCCGCTCGCGCAGCGAGGATTGATCGCGTCCTGGCACTGGTTGTATAACCTCAATGAAGGCCGCGCTGTCCGCAT
>JAQUOM010000099.1 GCA_028717105.1 Candidatus Omnitrophota bacterium | reverse complement strand
TGTCCAGGTTTTCTAAGAAAACAAGAAGGGGATGATGATGGAAGCTCGTGATAAGGCGGCCGGCGCGAAGTTTATTCATCATGGGAGATTTTTCGGAAGGATGAACGATCCGACAAGCTCGTCTTATTTACAAGGCCCTTGCGGGGATGCCATGGAGTTCTATTTGGTCGTCGAGAAGAGCCGGATCACGGATATCAGATATTATACCGACGGATGCCAGGCGACGAGGGCCTGTGCGGCGATGGTTGCGCGCATGGCTTATAATAAGACCATCCAGGAGGCTTTGATGATTTCGGCCGGCGAGGTTATTGAAACGCTCAAAAGCCTTCCAGAAGACCACCTGCATTGTTCCATTCTTGCGGTCAGCACCTTATACCGGGCGATTGCGGATTATCTACTCAAAATATAAAGGAGGGGCCGATGGATTTTGTGTGGGCGTTGAGCGCCAGTATCCTGGTAAGCCTGATATCGTTGATCGGGGTCCTGAGCCTGTTTTTCAACGAGAAATTCCTGGATAAGATGCTTTTATTGTTCGTCGGCTTCGGCGCGGGCGGCCTCATCGGCGGCGCATTTCTGCATTTGATGCCGGAAGCCGTGGAGAAAACGGGGGACGCCCTGCAGGTTTTTACGTACGTCATCCTGGGATTTGTCTTCTTTTTTATTCTGGAAAAATACCTTTATTGGCGTCATTGCCACAAGGGCAAATGCGAGATTCACGCTTTCACCTATCTGAATCTCATCGGCGACGGTATCCATAATTTCATTGACGGCCTGATCATCGGCGCCAGTTTTTTTACGGACAGGCAGCTGGGCATTGCGGCGACGGCGGCCATCATCATGCACGAGATACCGCAGGAACTGGGTGATTTCGGCGTCCTGGTCTATGGGGGTTTCAGCAAATCCAGGGCCCTGACGTTCAACTTTTTCTCCGCGCTGACAGCTGTTTTGGGAACGGGGATCGGTTATCTGTCCGCTTCCCGCACGGGAAGTTTTTCGCTCGTCCTTCTGCCTGTGGCCGCGGGCGGCTTCATCTACATAGCTTCCTGCGACCTGGTCCCCGAATTGCACAAACAAGCGGACATAAAAAAATCGACGATGGCCATGCTGTTCTTCATGCTCGGTATCGCGCTGATGCTGGCGTTAAAAAAGATCTGTGAGTAGACATGCGTATTAAGCTCATAGCGGACGGTTATTCAGGGTGGGACAGATTCATCCGGAGATGGGGGATATCGTTTTTGATAGGCGAAGATGTCCTTTTTGATACCTTCGGCGATCCGGGAATTTTTTTGGACAACGTCAAGAGATTGAACATTGATCTTTCAAAGATACGCCATATCGTTATTTCTCATGATCATTGGGACCATATTTCAGGCCTCTGGAGCGTGATCGACAGGTATAAAGATGTGGCTGTTTACGTTTGTCCCCATACCCGTCCTGAGATCAAAGAGAAGATCGCGTCTTTCGGCGTTCGTGTTGTTGATGTTCCGTTTTTGTCTTCTATCGAGGAAGGTATTTTTTCCAGCGGTGAGATCCGGGGGGTATACGCCGGAGAGGACATTTTTGAACAGGCGCTGGTGATAAAATTTCTGAAAAGATTGGCTGTCGTTGTCGGTTGCGCCCACCCCGGCATTATCAATATCGTCGATAAGGTGAAGGAGCATTTCACAAAAGAGAGGATATATCTGGTTTTAGGGGGTCTGCATTTGAAGGATGCAAGCCGGCCGGAGCTGAATGATACGATTTCGGCTTTAAGGGCGCGCGGCGTATCGAAAATCGCCCCGATGCATTGCACGGGAACGCAAGCCGTGGAATTGATCAGAAAGGAATACGGGATCGACTTTTTGGAAGCAGGGGCAGGATCTGTTTTCGAGGTGTGATTCAACCACAAGGAGGCGGAGGAATGGGGCAAAAGGTCTTCGGTTACGTTTTAATGATGGATCTTCATGAATGCGATCTCGATGTGATGCGCTCCAGGAAAAAATTGAAACAGTACGTCGATGAATTGTGCCGCGTGATAGATATGAAGAAATACGGCAGGACGCTTATTTCTTATTTCGGATTGCAGAAACCGCATACTAAGGGTTATTCGTTAATGCAGTTTATCGAGACAAGTTCCGTCACGGGGCATTTTTCAGAACATTGGCGTATTTCCTATATCGATATCTTTTCCTGCAAGCCTTTTGATCATCGGGTTGCCAAGAGATTCACCCGACGATTTTTCGGGGCCGGTAGGGTTGTATCTCGATTTATTGTCCGGTGAAGCGCTTGAATGAATAAAAGAGTGATGATTGATGAATCTTTGTGCGTTGGCTGCGGCGCCCGCGTCTTGCTTTGTTTCAAGAAAATCTTGTCTATTGATGAGAAAAGCGGTAAATGTGGAGTAACAGATGAATCTCGATGCGACCAGTCGCGCGGATGTGAAAGAGCTTGTCCGGTGAATACGCTGAAGATTTTTCCGTTCAAGGAGATTGAGATGAAGATAGGGATTATTATTTCAAGCGATGACGCGGAGACCTGCTGGAATGCTCTTCGGTATGCGAATTTCTGTCTTGGTCAGAAAGATGAAGCCAGGGTTTTCTTTATGGGCAAGGGCGTTGAATATCAGAAATCAAGCAGCGACAAGTTTAATACCATAGACCAGGCAGAGGAATTCTTGAGATCTGGAGGCAGAATTTACGCCTGCGGGACATGTATCAAAAGCAGAGAGCAGAAAAATTCGGAAATGTGTCCTCTTTCGACCATGAAAGATATGTATGAGATCGTCAGGGAGAGCGACAAAGTGGTTACTTTCTAAAAAGTGGTTCCTCATGAAAAAGATTGTGGTAAAACCAATTGGGACAATCAGGACGCCTTACAAGACGCACCAAGGCATGCCCATCCAGGGAAAATTCAAGCCAGGCGTCAAAGGAAAGGCGATCCTTTTCCAGAAATACGCGAAAGGCTTGAAAGACCTCGGAGGTTTTTCTCACGCCATCCTCCTTTGGCACATCCATAAGTCTAAAGAAGAACGGTTGCTTTCAAAACCATTTATGGAAGACGTCATTCATGGGGTTTTCTCTACGAGAAGCCCCCACAGGCCGAATCATATAGGTATTTCCATTGTCAAAATAGAAAATATAAAAAGGAATGTTATCACATTTTCTGAAGTGGATATGCTGGATGGAACGCCCTTGCTTGACATCAAACCCTATATGGCAGGAGTGGATACGAGGGAAAATGTTAGAACCGGCTGGGCGCAGAAACATCTCAAAAAAGGCCGTTTGCCTGACAGGGCGATCCATGATAAAGGTATCACGTAAGGTTTTTAACAGGAGTTGTTTATGAACTTCAAGCCTCCCGTAGAGGGAGGTTTCTTTTTAGCCCTCGGGCGGAATGATACTCTTGCGGTCGCAAACCACGGCCTGGACACCGCGGAATGATTCGGCCGCCCAAGGACCGCTTTTTCGGAAGCCAGGGCTAAAAGTCCGGGAAAGAAGGCTCCCTTTTATTTTCTTGGCCCGTTATGGTAGAATCTATGGCGAAGGTTTTCTTTTTGCGGAGAAGAGATGCGGCGACTCGCGCTGGTTTTTTTGGTGTTTCTGGGGTGCCTGGGACAGGCAGGTTTTTCTTTCGGCGAAACAGAGCTGTCCGTTACGACCGATAAAAAAGCATATGCATCCGGAGACGTCGTCGTGATCGTTTTGAAGAATAATTCCGCGGGGGATATTCTTTCTCATCTGGGAAGCCAAATGCCTGTTTTTGCGATTGACGGTGTCGAAAGAAAGGGCGCCGGGGAGAGATGGGACCGTCTGTTTGCCTGGTGCCAATATCCTCATTGCGTCTATGATATGGACGGCCCCGCGGAACTCAAGGCGGGCGAGAGCGTATCGTGGGGATGGGACCCCTGGATTTATATAGACGGCACAGCGCAAAAAGTCAGGGCCCGGACAGGGACATATCGCCTCCTCATCCTTTATCGGGCAGGGGCCGATCATCCGGCGGAACCGGGACAATGGCTTCGAGCGGTTTCCAACGAATTTATCCTTGAATAATCTTTATCAGGTGGGATGTTTTTGCGTTTTCTTCCGCGGAGGACTCGTCAGATGGATTCACCCGGGTTGAAACGATTAAAAAGACAGCTGTGGATCCTGCGCGCCGCCTGCCTGTTGCTGGCGGTCCTGCTTGTGGCGGCGAGCTCCGATAATTTCTGGCTTGGTATCTCGAATTACATCAGGGAGAACAGTCTGGGCAACGGCGTGGACGAAAACGCCCCTTTTCATAAAGAGATAAAAAAGATCCTCAAACCCCTGAAGTATTCCGGCTTAAAAAGACTGTTGCGGCCCGATGTATGGGTGAGCGCAGATTTTAAACAGAAGAAGTGGACGCTGCACAACGTGCATCGATACGACGACCAGGGCCGTGTTGTTCTGGAAGAGGGCCGATACGGTGTCTGCCAGGAGCTGGCCGCATACGTTTACGATCAGATCCAGCCGCTCTTCAAGGATAGATACGATATCCGGTTTGTCAGCGTTGCCGAATCCGGGTTTTTCCCTTATCCCCAGGGGTCGCATATGGGGATTTGTATCGTCCAGCGCCGGATGTTCGGCGAAAAGGTATATTTTCTGGACCCGACATATCATCGTTACGGCGACATTGATGCGTTCAATGAATATCTTTTCTTCGATGCCGCCCACCACCTGACACTGCAGACGGAGCACAATGCCGACGTCACCGCCGTCGTCAACGGCGTCACCCCGCTGGTGATCCGCGAAAACTATATTATCGGTCTTTCGATGGAAGCCGTTGCCGATCGTTTTGACAAAAACAATTTCACTTTGAGTGTCATCGCCACGCGCAAGTACCGTTATACGGGCCGTCATATTTTTGCTCTCAAGATGGCCGATGGCAAAAAATATGAGATCGAAGATGAGGGGATGGCGCATTTCCTGTTGAACGGGGAAGAGTACGGGCGATTACGGGGGAAGATACAGGAGATGTTCGATAAGATCGTGTCGGATGCCGGCGCCCTTTAAGTTTGACAAAGGTTTTGTGAGGGAGTATAGTGATGTTAAGGATGCGTGGATAGTGGTGCCGTTCGAAGGGGTAAATCCGCCACTTTCCGCTTAAAGCGGATCAGCCTATAGCTGAAAAAATAACAAAAACCTTCGCCTTGAGAGGCGGGGGTTTTTATTTTTTAAAAACGGCATATCGGCAACGGTCACAATGTCCGTATCGTCGTTCGGCTGCGTCGTCCGCCAAAACCGGAACCGAACAGCGCGACCGAAACCTGCCTTATGAGAAGGAAGCCCATGGTTTTGATCCGCAAAAGCCCGGATGTGGAAGAAAAACTGGCGATCCTGTCGCATGATTCGCGCTACGATCTCGCCTGCGCCTGCGCGACGGCAAAAGATGAGCACCGCCGTCGTTCGCAAGACGGCCGGTGGATATATCCGGTGACCCTCGCCGACGGCCGCACGACCTATTTGTTTAAAACATTGTTATCCAACGCCTGCGTCAATGACTGCCGGTATTGCCCTTTGAGGGCGGGCGCGGGTGTCACGCGTTGCGCCCTGGAACCGGAGGCATTGGCGCGCCGTTTTCTTTCTTATTACCAGGCCCGCCGGGTCAGCGGTCTTTTTTTAAGCAGTGCGGTGGCCCATCGGCCTGACACGACGATGGAGAAAATTAACCGTGCGGCGATT
>JAQUOM010000098.1 GCA_028717105.1 Candidatus Omnitrophota bacterium | reverse complement strand
GTTAAATGCGTCGAGAGCCCTGCGTGATTCATCGTCCATCCCAGCCCCCAGACGAGCAAGATGACGAACAGGGCGGCCACGGCCTTAAAAAAGATAAGGATCCCTAACGACAGGATCATCAGAAACAAGCCCATCTTGAGCGTCGGGATGCGCCCCTGGCGGTCGGACAAAAACCCTCCCAGCGCCTCACCGAAGATGCCGGCAATACTCGCCATGGTCAGCACCATCGATACAAGGAACTGGCGCAGGCCCAGCTCCTGCGCAAAATACACCCCCAGCCACTGCCGCACGCCGTGGTAAAGCATGCTGATCAAAAAGATATAGGCAAAGGCCGCCAGGATCCGACGGTCCCGAAAGGCCTCGGCATACCGCACGCCCACTTGGTCCTTTCCGGCGAGCGTCGCCGGAAAATGGCGCGCCGTCAGAAAAGCCGTGAGGGCGCCCAGGACGGCCGGGATAAAAAACATGGCCCGCCAAGGGATGATGCCGCTCAAAAAAAGCCCGCTTAAGTCCGCGATAAAAGTCGCGCTGAAGAATAAACCGACGGCCTTGCCCCTGCCGTCTTGCGGGGCGTGGTCCGCGATATAGATCAGCGACAACGGCGTGATGGCCGCGGCAAAAATCCCGACAAGGAACCTGTAGACAAAGAGCTGTGAGATATCGGCGGCGATCCCGGACAAAAAACTGAAAACCGAAAAACACAACAGGCTCGCCACGGCGATATGCCGATTCTCAAAAACGCGCGTCAAGGGGCCGTAGAGAAGCGCCATGATGCCGTAAGGCAGCATGTAGGCCCAGTTGATGCGGCCCGCCACAAAATCAGAGATGCCGAAATCCGAAGCGATGGCCGGCACGATGGCCGACACCGACGCCACGTTAAATGCGATGCAAAACCCCTGCAGGCACAATATCGAAAAATCAGAGCGCTTGATAGCAACCTCTTTAAATTTGCAAATGTCAAAGATCGAAATAACGAAGCCATGAACTTTGGACATTCGTCATTCGACATTTATTGGACATTCATCATTTGAAATTCGGAATTAAACTTGCGCAGCTTCTTTTTCTATCACTCTTTTGAAAATTTCCAGGTTCTCTTTGGAGTGTTTATTGATGAACCCTTCCACCTGTTCGTCGTTAAACTTCGCCTTCTTGTCCATCGTGAAGTGCTGGATCCAGGTCAGGATGACGCCTTCCTGGGCCGGCGTATAAAGCCAGACGATCTTCATATATTCGAAAGGGAATTTCGGATCAAGCCTCTCGGCATACGCAAAATAATCTTTTTTAAACAGGAGCCTGAAGGACTGCCAGGAACGCCCCTCGTCGTCGGTCAGCTGAAACACAATCCTATTGGCCTCTCTTGTAACGACCCTGGCTTCCTTGTATTCGCCGCCGAACAATTCCGTCCAGCGAGGGATATCGTTGGAGATATCGAAAATCTTTTCGTATGGCGCATTGATTAAAATGGAGTTACACGTGTGCCCCATAATAGACCTCTCAATTTCTGCTGAATGCGTTTGTCTGAAATTGACCCCGAGCCCTCCCCTCTTTGGCGTCTATCGCAGAGGCGAGGGGCCTTTCTTTTCTGGCTCCTCTAGAATCGCAACCGCCCGTGTCCATCCGGCACCGGCATCCTTCACGTTGACAGGAAAACAACACACCTTAAAGCCGAAGGGCTTCGGGATGGCCCCCAAGTTGCCCATGCGCTCCATGTGAACGTATTCGCGCCTCCGGCCCAAAAAGTGGCACGGCCATATCTTCTGTTTATCTTTGGTATCCAGAAATTCCTTGAACATCTCAAAACACGGCCGGTCCAGACCGATCGTATCGATGCCCAGCGTCCGGACCCCCCGGTCTAAGATATATTCCAGAGCGTCCGGCATCATCCCCACATATTTATGCACATATTCGGGGGTCCCCAAAAGCTTATCTGCCCCGGTATGAATAAGGACAATGTCGTTCTTGTGAAGTGTGTAAGAAATGTTCTCCAGGGCGCGAACCACGTCGGATTTTTTAATATTTTCGGGATAATGCAGGCGCGTAAAATCGAGGACGACACCCGGCCCGTAACACCATTCCAGGGGAATATCCGCGATTTTTTTTGCGGGCTTGCCCTGGCTCTTTGAACCGTAGTGGAAGGGGGCATCGACATGCGTGCCCATATGGACGGAGGCATGGACGATCTCCAGAGACGGCATCTCGCCGTCGGGGATCTCTTCGGGCCTGGCGGCACGTTCACCCTTCCGGAAGCGTTCTTTGCCGCCGGGCTGCTTGCCCATGACGATCTCATTGAAATGTTCGACGCCTGCGGCGTGCGTGATCCTGTCGATCCGGGCCGCGTGCGTCTCGATCAATGTATCGTCAATAGGAAGGCTTAAATCGATGATTTTCATTTTGTCTCTGTCATTTTCTGCAGGAGGTTGAGTTTTCTCCGTTCACCGACGGCAAAACCGACGGCAAAAAAACCCAAAACCATCGCCAAGGTCTGGGCAAAACGAATCGTCAGGACTTTCAGGATCGCCCGTGGCGCAATGATCAATGTTTTCGTCACGTCCATCATCTTCTTCTCGCGGGCGGAAAGCGGTCCCGCCGTATCTATTTTTCGAAGGATCAAAAGCTCTTCGGTGCCGGGGCGCAAAAGGAACTCCTGCACACGGTCAATATAAACCGCCAGGAAAACCCAGGAAAGGATAACACAGGCCAGGAGCCCCCAGCCGAAAAAAAACAACCTGCGATTCGCCCGCCGCCATTTCGACAATTGTTCCTGAAGGACCGCGTCCATCGGCACCCCTCCTGCTTCAAGCATCCCGTCGTCGTCAAATCTTCTTTTTGTCGATGACGCCGGCGATCTCATCAAGCGTCTGATATTTCGTGACTTCCTTCTCTTCCAGATGAACCCCGAACTCCTTCTGAAGGGCTATGCAGATCTCCACCATCTCGGTTGAATCCACGCCCAGGCTTGTTTCCAGGTTCTGGCCTTCTTTGAGCTCGTCGGGTTTGACCTTAAGCAATTTGACCACCACATCTTTGACCTTTGTTTTTGTATCCATCCATCCCCCTTGTTAAAAAATAGCCAGTAGCCAGAAAAATTAAAAAGATGTTTAAAAAAACGGATAAATCTGTCTACGGTTTTTCCAAAGCAACGACCGCGTTGATGCCGGCGCGGCCGCGTGAAATGACCAGGGCGCGTCTGATGTCAGCCGGTCTGGCTTTATCAATGACATAATCCAACCCCTGACACCCGGGATCCACGTCTTTTAAATTCAGGGTCGGCGGAATCAATCCGTGTTCCATGGCCAATAACGTGATGATCATGTCCACGGCCCCCGAGGCGCCGAGCAGATTTCCGAACATCGTCTTAGGAGCGCTGACCGGTATGTGCCGGACGCGGTCGCCAAAGACCTCTTTTAAAGCCGCCACCTCGCTGACATCCCCCTCCATGGTCGCCGCGCCGTCCAATGACACGTAATCGATATCCTGCGGCTTGTACCCGGCATCATCCAAGGCCATGCGTATGGCGCGCGCCAGTTCTTTGCCGTCAGGATTCGCCTTGATCCGGTCGGTACCGTCGCAGGTCGTGCCGTAACCCGTAACATAACCGTAAGGCTCTCTTCCTCGCGCGCCAACCCGTTCTTGCGGCTCAAAGATCATGATCCCGGCGCCTTCTCCGACGACAAAACCGCCTCTCTTCTTATCGAAAGGCTTGTAGGCGGATTCCGGGTGGTCATTATCCGTCGATAGATCACCGTTGGTATTGCAACACAAAAGTCCATAGGGCGACAAGGGCGCTTCCATACCGCCCGCCAGGATAAAATCCACCTTGCCCCTGGCCAGCACCTTGGCCCCGTAACCGATCGCCATCAGCGAACTCGCGCGGTCGGATACAACGGTCTTGGAATATCCCTTGATCCCGTAATAAATGGAAACCTGGCCCTGCGGCGCTGCGGGAAACCATGCCGAGGCCATGTAGGGGCTCACGCCTTCGCGGCCTTCGATATAGAGGTCGCGCAATTCGGTCTCGCCATAGAGCCAGCCGCCCAGGGCATTGCCCATGAAGATCCCGATATTGTTAAGGTTTTCTGCGGCAAGATCGATCCCCGCATCTTTCAAGGCCATCTCGGACGCGATCAAGGCCATATGGGAAAAAGGATCTATTTTCTGGAGCAGGCGCGAGGAAATATGGGAGTAGGCGTCCAGCTGGTGAATCTGGCCCCCGATATGCGATGGATAAAGTTTCGTGTCGTAACGGTCGATGACCTTGATCTCGCTGCGGCCGGCCTTGATATTGGCCCAAAAGACTTTCTTGTCCATCCCCGAGGGAGCGACGATACCGATACCTGTGATGGCGATCTTCTTCATTATTTGCCCTCCTGGTAGCGCTTCATGACCAGGGAAGAATGGATCCCTGAAAAACCGCTCGAGGTCTTTAAAATCAGGTCCACCTTCTTTTCGATCGCCTTATTGGGAATATAATTCAGGTCGCACTGGGGATCCCGGACTTCCTGGTTGATCGTCGGAGGCAGAAGGTTACGTTCGAACATGATAGACGCCATCACCATCTCAACGGCATTGGCCGCGGCCAAAGGATGGCCGATCATGGACTTCAACGAGCTGATCGGGATCCGATAGGCCTCATCGCCCAGGGCGATCTTATAAGCATTGGTCTCGAAGACATCGTTCATGCGCGTCGAAGACCCGTGCGCGTTGACGTAATCGATATCCTTGGGCGCGATCTCGGCGTCCTTGAGCGCGAGCTTAATGCAATTGGCCATGGCCAATCCGTCGGCAGGAAGGTCTGTCATGTGAAACGCATTATTGCAGGTACCGTAACCGATGATTTCGCAATAAATGTGCGCCCCGCGCTTGAGCGCGTGGCCGAGCTCTTCTAAGACCAGGATGCCGCAGCCTTCGGAAAGCACAAAGCCGTCGCGCTTGTTATCAAACGGCCGCGAGGCCTTCTCGGGTTCATCGTTCCTGGCGGATAAAACGCTCACCACGTCAAACGCGCCGAAGGTGATGGGCGTCAAAGGGGCCTCGGAGGCCCCGGCGATCATAAGATCCGCGTCCCCCTCGGAGATGGTTTCAAAACAGAACCCCATGGAGTCCGTCCCGGCGGTGCACCCGGTGGAGATGGTGTTACAGATCCCGTTGAGGTGATATCTGGCGGAAATCTCCGCCGACGGCGTATTGAACATGGAAGCATCATAAAGGTAAGGCCGGACCAGGCGCGGATCGATAGGGTTCTTGCCGTTGTCGGTCACGAGCGCAAACTCTTCTTCCATGTATTTGGTGCCGCAGATTGCGTTGGCCAGGCTCACCCCGGCGCGCTGCCGGTTGATTTTTGAAAAATCGAGCTTGGCGTCTTTAACCGCCATCTGGGCCGCCACGACCGCAAACTGCACATAGCGGTCCATGCGCTCGGCCTCCTCTTCGTTCAAACCCAGTTCGAACGGATTAAACTCTTTGGAATACGCGGCGATGCGCGTGCGGAACATCGAAACATCGAACATATCGACCCTGCGCACGGCGGAAACACCGCCTATCATCGCCTTCCAGCAATTTTCCTTTCCGATGCCGTTGGGAGAAATCACACCCAGGCCTGTTACCACGACTCGTCTTTTCATAAAAAATACTCCTTTAATCACTCATAACCCTGCCTCACCGGTGAGGCAGGCAACTTGGAGCTTGGTTATTGACGCGCTATTTATCTTTCTCTTCCACTCTCGTCGCTTTAAACACCACATGCCCTCCGTCAGGACACGTCAACGTATCCAGGGAATTCGGATTCTCCATGAAAGGATACGTCGC
>JAQUOM010000097.1 GCA_028717105.1 Candidatus Omnitrophota bacterium | reverse complement strand
GGAGATGGTTTCAGCCTTGGAGATGGTTTCAGCCTTGGGTGGTTCAGCCTTGGAGATGGTTTCAGCCTTGGAGATGGTTTCAGCCTTGGGTGGTTCAGCCTTGGAGATGGTTTCAGCCTTGGGTGGTTCAGCCTTGGAGATGGTTTCAGCCTTGGGTTTCTGCAATCCCCCCATACGGAGCTTTTGAATCTCAGCCTCCAACTCATTATATTGGCCCTGCAGGCCTTCATAAACCTCAACCTTTGTCTTGAGCTGAGACTTCACATCATCCAATTCCTTGCGGAGCTTCTGAATATCCGAATCACGCAAAGCCAGCTCGCCTTCCATTTTTTGCCTGGCCGTCGTCTCCTGCTGAACAAGCATATCTTTCTGCCTGGCCTCATCTTTCAACACGTTCACTTCTTCCCTAAACTTATCCGACTGCTTGGCTTTCTGTATCAAATCAGAACTCTCGCGTTTTAATATCTCAGCATCATCCTTTGCCTTAAAAAACTCTTCCTCGAGCTTCTGACGTTCTTCCATGACCTTCTTTAATTCTCCGTCTTTTTGAAGAAGCTGAGATTCAAGATCTGCGATACGACGCGCCTTGTTATCTTCAAGGACCTTCCCCTTCTTGGCATCGTCTGTGGATGTCTTCAAAATCAGGCCAACCAGGCCGAGAAAACCAACAAGCAAAACACCTATGATGATCTCCATTCATCTCCCCCGTTATATGGCGTTATGATCGGATAATCTCGTCGGCATAACTTGATTCAATGGTCTTGACCAAATCAACCAGGAACGCATTGACCGGCGTCTTCACCCCTAAACTCTGGGCGTGACGCACGATCGCCCCGTTGATGGCGTCGATTTCCGTCGGTTTTCTTCGAAGGACGTCTGCCAGCATACTGGAAACATTCTCTGAGGTCGCCTCGCACACCGATTCAGCCTTGGCCAAAACATCGTCATAGAGCAGTTTGATGCGCTTACGTTTGGCAACCTTGTGCGCTTCGGTAATGGCCGCCTCAGCGACACGCCGGGAACCTTCGCAACACATGATCCTGCCGTTCTTGAGACGCGTGACAGCCGCGACGGCATTGATGCCGGCGTTAATAACAAGTTTTGACCACAAAACACCGTTGATATCACGCGATAATTTGACGGCGAGTTTTGCTTTCTGAAAAAGCTCCCTCAAAACCTTCATTTCAACGCCGAGCGCCCCATCCACGCGCCCCAGGATAACATCGCCCTCTCCTGTATAACGGCTGACGCCTTCCGTCAAAAGTGTGGCGCCGAGATTCGTGACAGCCAAAATCACGCGCTGGGCACCGAAGGCATCCGTCAAGAGCTCGATATTCCCTGCGCCGTTCTGAAACGAAACAATGAAACCCTGTGTCCCGGCCTGCGGCGCGATGCTACGAATGACCGTTTTGGTATCATAGGATTTTACGCAAACAAACCAAAAATCCGCATCCCGGCATTCGGCAGGGTCCGCTGTCACGCGGACATCCTGAAAGCGGGCATTCAGGTGGCCCTCAATACGAACGCCGTCTTTTTTAAGCCGGGCTGCCCGATCCCGGTCCTTATCCAGGAGCCAAAGCTCATGCCGGGTCTTGGTCAAGACGACGTAGAGGAGTAATCCCATGGCCCCGGGGCCGACAATGACGATTTTCATATGAGGACATCCTTATGTATGCTTACCATAACATAGATGAAATTCAAAGTCAATCCTTCGACGCTCTTTGTTTATGCTTTTGAAGACAGAAATTCAAGAAGGTCGTGGATCTTGGGACGCGTTTTGAGGGACCGGCCCACATGATAATGCAAGAAACAGTGCAAGACTTCTTCAAGTTGCCGCCGCACGCCCGGCATGAGTTTTAGACGCAGGCAATCAGCCCAGGACGACCTCTCCATATAGAGGATCGACGCGACCGCGCCGGGAAGGACCGATGTCGCGGAAAAATCAGCGGCCAGGCATTTCCGGCACAAGAGCCCGCCTTTCTTAAGGCTGAAGAAAGCCTCGCCTGAAAGACGGGATTGACACGAGAGACATGCGTCAAAATGCGGTTTGAACCCCGAAAGGGACAGGATCTTGATCATAAACACGCTGCGCATATCCTGTGGGGGTTTTTTGATAGCGTTCAAAAAATCAAGAACCAGGCCAAAAACGCCGGGGTGAGGGTCTTCGAGGGGCATGATCACGTCTAAGAGTTCGGCGCAAAAATGAGCGTAACTAAAACTCTCAAGATCGTCTCCGCGGATCTGAAAATCATCCAAGAGGTCGCACTGACCTATAAGGTGGATCTCAGAATGACGCTTTTTATAAAAAATAATGTGATTGAGCGATAAAACAGGAAGGCTGGAACCGAATTTTCGCGGGTCGCGGCGGATCCCCTTGAGCACCCCTTTGACCTTACCGAAATCACGGGTGAAAAAAACCGCGATCTTGCTCGTTTCGCGGAAGTCGAAAGTCCTCAACACAACGGCAGGTGTCGCACAGATCATGGGCAAAGCGCATATCAGGATATCAGGAAATCAAGATTTGGATATCGGATGATTGGGACAAAAGGAAGACACCGTCTCTATAAAAAACATTTCCCCGATATCCGGATCTCCCATTCTCCAAATCCTTATACCCTGATGTCCTCATTCCCGTCATGACATCATTGTTTGTGTTTTAGAATATCGCGCAGGAGTTTCTCCTGGCGCCGCCACATCTTTTGACGGCCGGCCGGTGTCTCATCGTTAAAGCCGACGAGATGAAGAAGCCCGTGTATCGTGTAACGGCACACCTCTTCGACGGGGTCCAGCCCCATACGGACGGCCGTCCGCCTTGCCGTGTCGGCAGAAACGACGACATCGGCAAAAACAAAATCACGTGAACGCCCACCCGACACGTCAAAACTCAACACATCCGTAGGGCGGCTGCGCCGCTTAAAGAGTTTATTGAGTTTTGAGATAAAGGGATCGCTGACGAGCTGGATGGAAAGATGGGCGTGCTTGACGCCTTCGGCCTTCAGCACATGACAGACCGCCTGCCGGATCGCCGCGTCGGAAACCGCGATTCTCTTGCTCCGCCTGCGGATATCGATGTGGTGACCGCGGCTCAAGACTTCAAACCGGGCGCCCGTCTTTTTAGGGTTTTTTTGTCGCTGGATCACCTTTTTCCTTGTCCGGGTAATCGATCCGTGAATGATAGAATGCGCCCAAAATATGAATAAATATCGTCGCAATCTTCTCAAGATCCCTTAACGTCAGATCACAGGCATCCAGTTGTCCATCAATAAATTTATTATTGATCACACGATGGACCATGTCGGAAATCCGCCCGGCTGTCGGCTCATCCAGCGTCCTGCAGGCCGCCTCCGCCGAATCCGCCAGAAGCACGATCGCCGCTTCTTTTGTCTGCGGCTTGGGACCGGGATAACGAAATACTTCTTCGGTGAGGCCTTGTTCATCCGTCCCGGCCTCCAGGGCCCTGCGGTAAAAATAATAAACAAGGCTCGTCCCGTGGTGCTGGCGGATGAATTCTATGATGGTGTTATTCAGGCGGTTTTTTCTCGCCAACTCGACGCCCGCCTTCACGTGTTCCATGATCACCAGTTTGCTCATAGAGGCGCTCAGGTCATCGTGTTTGCTGGAACATTTATCCTGGTTTTCGCTGAAATATTCAGGCTTCTCGAGCTTGCCGATGTCATGATAATAGGCCCCCACCCTGGCCAGGAGGGCATTGGCCCCGACGGATTCACAAGCCACTTCCGCCAGATTGCCGACCATCAGGCTATGGTGATACGTTCCCGGCGCTTCAAAAACCAGTCTTTTAAGCAGGGGGTGATTGAAATCTGCAAGTTCCAGGAGGCTGATATTGGTCACGACCCTAAAAAGATATTCGAAAACAGGCAGAAGGCCCGCCACGAGGAAAGACGAAATGATCCCGTTCAGGAAAGGAGCCGTGCAGAATTTGGCGATCGGAACGTTTTGCAGCGTCGTATGCTGAAAAAAAGTCAATACGGCAAGGCTCTGGATCAACCCGACGAAAAACCCGGCCGTCAGGATACGCGAACGGCGGCGGGCCTGCCACACATACAATGCCCCAAGAATACTTCCCAATAAAAGCACGCCCGCGAGGTAAAGGTCGCCGCCAAAGATGGAGCCCACAAAAAAACTCAGCAGAACGGCAAAGATCAGCGCCAATTCCAGGTCGCGGTACAAAAGCGCGACAAGCATGACAACCGAGGCCACGGGGATATAGTAAGGCGACAAGGCCGTGGCCTGCTTGAAGAAAATAGCCATGGCGGCGCCGATCAAAAACAAAAAACCCAATGACAAAAAATTATATCGTTTGTCCTCGAACTTACGGCTCAAGGTCAAAAGATATGCCGTCAGCATCATAAACAAAAGAATGCTGATGAGCGGAATGTCCGTATGGAGGCCGTAGAACACTAGGCCGATGATCCCACCGCCCACGAGGAGTAATTCCTTAAGCGTTATGTCTCTGTGCTTTCTCATAGGCCTCGATAACCCTCTGGACCAGCTCATGACGGACAACATCTTCGCCCGTCAAATAACTGATCTTGATGCCTTGAATATCCGCCAAAAGCTCCAGGGCCTGGACCAACCCCATCGGTTTGCCTCCAGGCAGGTCGCTCTGGGTAATGTCCCCGGTGATAACAGCCTTGGAATCGAATCCCAAACGCGTCAAAAACATCTTCAGTTGCTCGGGGGTGCAATTCTGGGCCTCATCAAGGACGATAAAAGCATCGTTGAGCGTGCGGCCGCGCATATACGCCAGCGGGGCCACTTCGATAATGCCCGTCTCCAGAAACTTCTCGATCTTTTCGGCCTCCATCATGTCATAAAGCGCATCGTAGAGGGGCCTCAGGTAAGGAGACAGCTTCTGGTGCATATCCCCCGGCAGAAAACCGAGGCTCTCTCCGGCCTCGAGGGCCGGCCGCGTCAGGATAATCCTGCGTACGCGGCCGGAATTCAAGGCCGAGACCGCCATGGCCATGGCCAAATACGTCTTGCCCGTCCCCGCCGGGCCGATACCGAAAACGATGTCGTTATGCTGGATCGCATCGGCATATTCCTGCTGACCCCGCGTTTTGGGGACAGCGACCTTTTCTTTTTTGGCTACGTCGCAAAGGTCAAAGGCCAGACGGAAATCAGAAGCCTTCCACTCTTTTCTCGCGCCGCTTAAAGACCGGATGATCAATTCCAGGTTACGTTTGTCGCCGCCCCTGTTGGTCCGGATCAACTGCATAAAATTCTCCGCGGCGCGGACCGCGCGCTCAAGCTTCCCCTTGTTGGAGCCGCTGATGCGCAATCCGTCGGGCCGCGAAGAAACCTTGACGTCGTATTCCTGCTCGATCAGGCGGGCATTTTCGTCGTGCAGGCCGAAAAACTCCTGTGCCTCTTTCTGATTTTCCAACTGAACAATCCTGAACATATGTCCTTTCGCTCAAAAATAACCTGGTCATCCGGCCCGTTGCCAGACGGCCGGGCCCACGAAAGCGGGCGGCCGTTGCTTCAGAACTCTGGGCCCGCAGCTTGCAGCGCCCCCCTGCCAGATGTTACTTATAACTGGCCGCCCGGCGGCTGCCTTCCTGCGGCAAGTCAGGGTGGCGGGTGACTTCGTTATTATTCCTGAGGGATATTGATGACCTGGCCCGCATAGATCTTGTCCGGGCTTTTCAGGACATCCTTATTGGCGTCATAGATAACCTTCCATCGCTTTGATGTCCCGTAAAATTTCTGGGAAATCTTCTGGAGGGTGTCGTTTGGCATAACCGTATAGACCACCGGCTCTTTGGCGGCGCCACCGGAAACCATGCCGATCTCCC
>JAQUOM010000096.1 GCA_028717105.1 Candidatus Omnitrophota bacterium | reverse complement strand
GCCTGGCGCAGGATTTATGCCCGGGAAGGCCTGAAGGTGACGTCGTGCGAGATCTATCTGCGGGAAGGCCAGCCGGGGTATCGGACGATCAAAGAGATCCTGGGAGACCACAAGATCCCCTTTGACGAGAAGAGGGCGCGGCGGATGCTTGCCGCCAAGGAAAAATATTTCAAGGCGATCGTCTCCCGTCGGTTCGTCCCCGGCGCAAAGGGATTTTTGAAATTTCTGGGGCAGAGGGGCGTAACGGCAGCTCTGGTGACGGGTACGGCCCGCCACGAGGCCGAAGAGATCCTTTCCAAGGCTTTTTTAAGAAGGTTTGCCGTGACGGTGACGGGCGACGAGGCCAGGCGCGGCAAACCGCATCCTGAACCGTATCTTTTGGCCCTCAAAAGACTACATGTGCGGGCGAAGGACGCCGTCGTGATTGAAAACGCGCCTTGCGGGATCCATTCCGCAAAACGGGCAGGGATGAAGTGCATCGCTCTTGAGACGTCTCTTTCCCGCGTGTATCTCAAAGACGCGGATTTCATCTTTTCTTCCTATCGCGATTTACGCAACCACTTGGAATTTGAGGCCATTAGAAAAGATTGACGCGCCGGAGATCCTCGTTTCCATCAGGATTGACTCCGTCCAGTTTTATTGATAAGATGAAACCGTCGCTTTTGAGACGGTTTTGGATTACACAGACAACACGCAGAAAACCCCGGGTTTTAACCCGCGGGATGGATGTATGATGCTTTTTGCTCAGGGGGAGCCGCCGGCCTGCCCTCGGCGAGGGCCCGCGGAGCCTTGTTCCGCGTCATCTTGTTTTAAATCCGCGTCATCGTATTTTCTATGAAAAGATATGAATTTTTAAAGCATACGGCGGATGTGGCCGTGCGCATTTTCGGTCGTTCTTTGAAGGATCTTTTCGCGTCGGCGGCCTGGGCGATGTTCGCGGTGATCCTTGAAAAGACAAAGAACAGGCCCGGCGCGGTCTTGACGCAAAAAGAGATCGTGGTGGCGGAGGAGAGGCCGGAGGATTTACTCAAGGGGTGGCTCGACGAACTCCTCTTTTTTTTCTCGGTGGAACACCTGGTCCTGGTCCGCATCAAGTCCATCGAGATCGATGAAGGCCGCCTGAGAGCTGTTGTTCTCCTCGATGCCTTTGACAGGGAGTATTACGCGATCAAAGATGAGATCAAAGCCGTCACATATCATGAATTGGAAGTCAGGAAAGAAAGATATAACTGGCAGGCGCATGTGATATTTGACGTATAAGGGTTCTCAGCGTCCCGGGGTCCCAACGCCTCACGAAAAGATTTTTTTTGAGACTTTTAAGACGCGGGGCCTTCAAGACAGGCGGGTTATTTCTATGTCTCACGTTTGGGACGGCCCTTTAGAGAAGATGGACGACTGTCGCTGGCGCATTCCGAAGAGCTATAAGGCCGGCATGCGCGTCGACGGGATTGTCTACGCGGATGAGAAACTCTTAAAAGATATCCGCCACGATAAGGCCTTAGAGCAGGTCGCTAACGTAGCTTTTTTGCCGGGGATCGTCAAGGCGTCTTTCGGCATGCCGGATATTCATTGGGGTTACGGTTTTCCCATCGGCGGCGTCGCGGCCATGGATATCGAAAAAGGGGGCGTCGTATCGCCCGGCGGTGTGGGCTACGACATAAATTGCGGCGTGCGGCTCGTCCGGACGGACCTTTTGGAAAAAGATGTCCGTCCGAGACTCAAGGAGCTGGTGACCGGCCTTTTTCAAGCCGTTCCTTCAGGCGTCGGTTCCGAAGGGGACATTCGCGTGACGGCGCGGGAGGAAAAAGAGATCCTCGCGAAAGGCGCGGCGTGGGCCGTCGGTCAGGGGTTTGGCACGCGGGACGACTTGGACGCGACGGAAGAACACGGCTGCATGCCGGACGCGGATCCCGATAAAGTCTCCGAACGCGCGTATGCGCGGGGCAGGAAACAATCCGGGACCCTGGGGTCGGGAAACCATTTCTTGGAAGTGCAGGCTATCGATCAGCTCTATGACAGGGAGGCGGCGGACGTCCTGGGCCTGGAAGAAGGCCAGGTCATGGTCATGATCCATTCCGGTTCGCGCGGTCTGGGATACCAGGTTTGCGATGATTCTTTAAGGACGATGGAGGCCTGCCTGGCAAAATATCATATCAACGTTCCTGACAGGCAGTTGGCGTGTGCGCCTGTGGAATCTTCCGAAGGCAGGGATTACCTCGCGGCCATGCGGGCGGCGGCGAATTATGCCTGGAATAACCGTCAGTGCATGATGCACCTGACGCGTCAGGTTTTTGAGAAGATATTCGGTTCTTCGTGGCAGAAGCTGGGGATGCGCCTTGTTTATGACGTGGCGCATAATATCGCCAAGATCGAGACGCATCGCGTGAAAGGCGAGGAGCGCACGCTGTGCGTTCACCGTAAAGGCGCGACCCGCGCCTTTGGGCCAGGGCATCCGGGCGTTCCTGAAAAATACAAAACGATCGGCCAGCCGGTCATCATTCCGGGGGACATGGGTCGCAATTCTTATTTGCTCGTCGGGACTCAGGCCGCGATGGATGAGACTTTTGGTTCGACCTGCCACGGTGCCGGACGCCTTAAGTCCCGCCATGAGGCTAAAAGGCAGGTGGAATTTCACGCCTTGATGAAGGAGCTTGAGGCCAAGGGGATCGTGGTCATGGCGTCGGGCCGGGGCACGGTGGTGGAAGAGGCGCCCGGTGCCTATAAAGATGTCAATGATGTCGTCGGCGTGGTGCATCAGGCGGGGATCGCCAAACGCGTCTGCCGGATGAGGCCGCTTGGTGTTGTGAAAGGTTGAAGGAGGGGTGATATGGTCCTTATGCTGCAGCAAGGCGAACAAATTTTGTGGGAAGGAAAGCCTGAGAAGAAGATCTATGTGATGTGGCTTCTGACGAGGGTTCTTTTTATGTCTGTGCTGATCAGCGGCATCATCGCCTATCTGGCCGTCGTCGCCTGCGTCATCTATGCTGCCGCACATCATATGAAAGCGCCGGCGTTCTATCCGGTTCCTTCTATCCTGATTTTTGTTGTCCCCGTGGTCCTGGCCTGTGCTTTGTTTTATTATCGCCACCTTCTTGAAACGTTTCATTACACGGTAACGAACCAGCGGTGCGTTTTCCAGGGAGGGATTTTTGTGCGCCGCCGCCGTAATGTGCCGTTCCATAAGATCACGGATGTCGAAATCAACCAGAATATCATTGAGCATATGCTGGGGATTTGCAGCCTGAAGATTTTTACACCGGGCACAGGGAGCGCGGGTGTTCCCGGTTTCGAGAAGGCCGAGATCGTTTTTTGCGGCCTTCTCGACGCCGAAAAACCGGCGTCGGTCATTCAGGATACGTTAAAGAAGTTCAAAGCCACAGGAGAATAAATGCTAGATATTCGTTTTATCCGGGAAAACGTGGATCTTGTCAAGGCATCGCTGGAAAAGCGCGGCACGAAGCTGAACTTGGATGAGCTCTTGAGCGCGGATGAAGAGCGCCGCCGCATTTTGACACAGCTCGATGACTTGCGGCGCCAGAAGAATGAAGCCAATGATGCGATCACGAAGCTCCTCAAGGAAAAAAAAGACCCCCAGGGGACGATCGCCGCGATGAAAGACGTTGCCGGCCGCATCGATGCCTGCGAGTCGTCCCTGCGCCAGAAAGAAGAGGCCTTGAGCCGTATGCTCCTCGTCATTCCTAATGTCGTGCATGAGTCGATCCCCGCGGGGGACGCTTCGCAGAACCTGGTGGTCCGGCAATGGGGAGAGCGCAAGGTCTTCGACTTTCAGCCGCGGACCCATATGGAGCTTTCTGAATACCTGGATATGATCGATTTCGCCAGAGGCGCCAAGCTGTCGGGTTCTAACTTTATTCTGTTTAAAGGTTTGGGGGCAAGGCTGGAGAGGGCGCTGATCAATTTTATGCTCGATTTGCATACGTCCAGGCACGGCTATAAAGAGATGTGGCCGCCGGCCCTGGTCAACCGCGCCAGCATGACAGGGACGGGTCAATTGCCGAAACTGGAAGACGATATGTACCGGCTCAAGGATGAGGACCTTTTTCTTATCCCGACGGCAGAAGTGCCGGTGACCAATATTCATCGTGATGAGGTCTTGGAGGAAAGCAGCCTGCCCGTGTATTATACGGCTTACACGCCGTGTTTCCGCAGGGAGGCGGGTTCTTACGGCAAGGACACCAAGGGGCTGGTGCGGGTACACCAGTTCGACAAGGTAGAGCTCGTGAAATTCGTCAAGCCGCAAGGGTCCTTTGACGAGCTCGAGAAGCTCGTCGGTAACGCAGAGACCGTCCTGCAGGCGCTGGGCCTGCCGTATCGCGTTCTCATGCTGGCGTCGGGCGACATCAGTTTTGCCGCAACCAAATGCTACGATCTGGAGGCGTATGCTCCGGGGATGGATAAGTGGCTGGAGGTTTCCAGCTGTTCGAATTTCGGGGATTTCCAGGCCAGGCGAGCCAACATCCGTTTCAGGAACAAGGAAACAAAAAAACTCGAATATGTCCATACGCTCAACGGTTCCGGTGTGGCTATGGCCAGGACCGTGATCGCGTTGATCGAAAACCATCAGCAGAAAGACGGCAGTATCCTGATCCCGGAAATTTTGCGTCCCTATATGGGGGGGTTGGAAAAGATCGAGCGCCCATAAAAACCGGCGCTGATGACACGGATTGTTTTCGTGTCGAAGGAGATGAGGGGAGATGAAAGAAAAAATCCTGGCTGTTTTAAAACTGTTCCTGGCGATATTGCTGTTGCCTTTTGTGATCGGGATCACGGCTGCCTTCTGGGGTTCTTTGAGGCAGACGGAAACGGTGATCCCGTCGGCATTCGGCTGGGGCGTGGTCGTCTATCTCATCCTGCATATCCTTCTTTATCAGCCGGCCCATATCTTCGATACGGGCAAAAAGATCACGGAAAAGGCCATGGGGTTTCTGTCGCCCTTGTTCAAGGTGGCCGGATTTTGCGTGCCGACCTTTACCATCCTGTCTTTCCTGGCGTATTTCCTGGCAAAGAAGATCTGGCCGCAGATGGAAGCCTGTTTCGGATGTTTTGTTTTTCTTGCGGCATTCACGCTGACCATGCATCTGGTGTTTACGGCGAACGCCCTGAAGGGGAAGTCGGCGGGGTGGCTGAAGGAAAACTATTTCTTCGCCATTTTTTCCATTTATATCATCAACATGATCATTGTCGGGGCGGCCTTCAATTTATTGACGGGTGATTTTTATTTTACAGATTTCATGAAATCCGCGGGCCAAAAAGCCGGCGCCATCTATACGGCGTCGTTTAAACAGTTGTTTGAGATTCAGGACGTCCGCTGACGCAGCGGCGGCAGGCGGTTGTCCCGTGGAACGGGATTTCGCTGGATGATGACATCAAGGTGTTCAAAATGCGGCGTTTGGAGAGGTGGCAGAGCGGTTGAATGCACCGGTCTTGAAAACCGGCAGGGGGCTTGTCTCTCTCGAGAGTTCGAATCTCTCCCTCTCCGTAATTTTGCAGTTTATTTAGGTCTTGCGCAGCGAATAGGAGTGAGCGGAGTCCCGGTGATTCCGAAATGTTGCTGAAGGTCGAGGCGGGGAAAACCGTTGTGGGCGCAAGTCCACCGAGGGTTCGAATCCTTCCGCCTCCGGAAATGTGATTACGCGGAGGTCTTGCGAAGCGAGCAGAGGCGAGCGAAGTCCCTCCGATACCCTGATTATTATTGGAAGCGGAGGAGGGAAAAACCGGCAGGGGCCTTCGGTCCCTCGTGAGTCCGAATCTCACCCTCTCCGCCAAATTTTTCGGATAACGAAAAATTTGGCGGACACTTGAGCGAGCGACCGTGGCGCGGCAAAGCGCCACAGCG
>JAQUOM010000095.1 GCA_028717105.1 Candidatus Omnitrophota bacterium | reverse complement strand
CCAATTTGAAATCTCTGTTTCTGAATTTACGCAAAAGGTCCAGTAATTTTGCCAGGTCCGTGTGACGGTCGACCCCATAGCTGCCGCAATCATCGGCCAAAAGAACGATTCTTTTGAAACCGGCTTTGGTACCCTGGTGAAGCTCGGAGATGATTTTTGCCGCAGGCTTGCTCGTGACGTGTTTGTGGATCATTTTATAATCACAGTAACTGCAGTTATTCACGCATCCTTCGCAGATGTGAATGTAGTAGTCTTCTTTGGCGGCCCTTTCCGGGTGCAGCCTTCCTTGCGCGAAAAGTTTCTTGTTCAGACAATTGGTCTTGATCTCGCCGATAGGGATCCCGGGTTTAAAAATGTCATTAAACGCACGGCTATCTTCGGCGGCGATGATCGTGGTCCCCGGAAACATATCTCCCAGGGTGCGGCAGGTCGAAGCCAGACAGCCGCAGAGGATGATCCTTGATTTCGTCTTATAGCGCTGGTAATAGTGCCGGATCATCCTGATTGTGCGGTTTTCCTTGATACGGTCGAAACCGCACGTGGTGATAACGATGACATTTGCCCTTGACGGGCGGCGGACAAGATGAAACCGGTTATTTTTAAAGAAATAATACAGATGGGTCGTATCGTAAAGATTGCGGGTACAGTCGATATAGGTCGAACAGAGGAATATCTTTGGAGGCAACATTGTTTTTATAAGAGATGAAGAAGGGCGTTCCTTTTAGATGCGGCCGCACTGTCCGTTGATCGTTTTGAGCATCGGGTTGCCCGGAGATGCCAGCAGTTCTTCTAAACTTAGCAGCAATGCCAGCGTCCAGTTTTTTTCAGATAAGGTCCCGGGGAAATTGATCCGGTTTTCCCATGGGTCTGCGTCCCGGGGGCGGTCCAAATCCAGATAATCCTGGATGAGCTGGATGCTGAAGATGCAGGAGCTTTCCTGGATTTTTGCCAGGGCATTCTTGTTCAAAGCGGCGGAGAGGTTTTCCGGCGCGTCCTGCCGTATTCCCAGAAAATCCAGGAATTGTTTTTGCTCATGGAACGATCCCCGATACATGTCCAGGAGGGCCCAGGCTTCCGACGCTGAAAGCCCAAGGGCGGACAGGAGTTTTTCTTCGGTGTCGATCTGGCGCTTCCAGCGGAGGCGTCCATATCGGGACGCCTCGACATCGAATAACCGGGTTCTGACCTGTTCAAATGGGATGTGTTTTTTTTCGCAGTTCCTGCGGAAGAGCCCTTCATCGACCGTGCCGCATTCGAACTCCCACCAGGCGCGGAGGTTGCTCATATCATGGGTAGAGATGGTCGAAAGAGCGCACTTCCTGTAGGCCTGAGGAGATTTGAAGGCGTAGGTCTTGCCCCAATCACGCATCCACCGCTGGATATCGATACCGGGGATTCCCAGTTCATTCAAGACGCGAAAACAGCAATCTGGAACGGTCCCCAGGTCTTCGGCGCATGCCAACATGTCGGAATGGCGCATCATCAGCGACAGGAGATTGCGTCCGTGCGCCTCCCAGGATTTTTCATCGGCAGGATCGAAAGCCCCGTTAAGGCCCCCGTTCTCGGGAGGTTCGCTGATCGGTATGGTCCAGACGCGGAAAATTCCGACGACGTGATCGATGCGGTAGAGATCGTAAAAATTCTGTGCGAAGCTGAGTTTTTCGATCACATAATCATAACGGCGGTGTGCGATATGTTCCCAGTTAAACGGCGGCATCCCCCAGCGTTGGCCTTTGGAATACAAAAGGTCCGGTGGAGCTCCGGAAGAAAAAGCGAGCTTAAAACAATCCTGGTGCGACCAGACATCGGCGGAGTCCCGCGAGACAAGGAACGGGATATCTCCCATCAAAAGGACATTGTTGTCACGGGCATAGTCTTTGATTTTTTTGAATTGCTCGAACAACTGCCATTGGAGCCACTTATGAAAAAGAATGTTCTCATGGTAGGTCTCGCGAAATCCGTCGAGAGTGTCCTCGTCGCAATTCTTGAGGTCTTCGCTCCACCCTTCCCAGCTCATCTCGTTATTTTTTTCTTTTATGACCTTATAGAGTGCATAATCATCCAGCCAGAAAACGCTCTTCTTGACAAAGACATCGAAGGCTTCGGGCAGCCTGTCGGCAGGCATCGATGTAAAGATCTTCCAGAGGAGCGCCAGTTTCTCCGCTTTGACGCCGTAATCAACCCGCCCTTTCCCCGTAGGGAAACGCTGTTTCATCTGGAGCAATTGCGGCAGGAAGGGTTTAACATCGGCGTGTTGAAGCTTCTCTAAGCAGAGATAAACGGGGTCCAGGGCAAACATGCTTTGCGCGTCATAAGGCCTGAAGCAGAAGCCCGTGTCGTTCATGGGCAAGAGCTGGATGATGCTTAAACCCGTTTGAGAACACCAGTCCACCAGGAGTTTTAAATCCGGCAATTCTCCGATCCCGCAGCTGGTGCGGGAATAGACGGAAAAGAGCGGGACGACGACGCCTGCCCTGCGTTTTGTCCCTATGCGCTTCCATTGGGGACCGGCCAGAGTTGACGTTAGAAAATGATAGTCGGGTTCTTGAGACATAAACGTTGTAGGGATCAAACCAAAAGGGCACCTGAAGAAAAACCAAGTGCCCCTTTGTTTAACGGTTCCCTGTGGTCATAGAAGGTTATATGCCTTTTTTGACGATATACTCGCAAAGATCGACGATACGGCAGCTATAGCCCCATTCGTTGTCATACCAGGCGAGGACCTTGACGAGATTGCCGACGACTTTTGTTGATTCGGCATCAATGACGGAAGACGTGCTGTTCCCGCGGAAATCAATGGACACAAGCGGTTCCCTGGACACGGCCAGGATGCCTTTGAGGCGCGGTGTCTGGGACGCTTTTTCGAGGACGGCAACGACCTCTTCGACGGTCGTCGTCTTCTCGACCTCAACCGTTAAATCCACGAGGGAAACATCCGGCGTCGGAACGCGGACGGCCAGTCCATCCATTTTTCCCTTGAGTTCCGGGATGACGAGGCCGATCGCTTTTGCCGCTCCCGTGGACGTCGGGATCATGGATTGCCCCGCCGCTCTGGCACGGCGCAGGTCCTTATGAGGAAAATCAAGGATCACCTGGTCGTTCGTATAGGCGTGGATCGTTGTCATGATGCCATGCTTGATCCCGAAATTATCCAAAAGGACTTTGGCCAGAGGCGCCAGCCCGTTGGTCGTGCATGACGCATTGGAAACGATGTTGTGTTTTTTGGGATCGTATTTATCTTCGTTGACGCCCATGACAAACGTGCCGTCTTCGTTCTTTGCAGGCGCCGAGATGATGACTTTTTTGGCGCCGGCCGTGATATGCGCCTTGGCCTTTTCGGCATCGGTGAACCGCCCCGTTGATTCGATGACGATTTCGACGCCGGCGTCTTTCCATGGAATAAGCGCCGGGTCCTTTTGCGAAAAGACCTTGATCTCTTTGCCGTTGACGACGATCGCGCTTTCTTTGGCCGACACGGTGCCTTTGAACCGGCCGAAGGTCGAGTCATATTTAAGAAGATGCGCGAGTGTTTTTGCGTCCGTGAGATCGTTTAAGGCGACGATATCGATATTCTGAGCGCCTTCCTCCAGCGCGGCCCGGAAGACCAAGCGTCCGATCCTTCCAAATCCGTTAATCCCGACTTTGACTGCCATGATGTTCCTCCTTTTGATTAATATCCAATTCCGAATGTCAAATGCCTCATGAATATCGAATGACTAAATGCCGAAAATATTTTTCCATTCGTCATTCAGTTATTAGGATTTCTTTCGTCATTTGGATTTTGGAATTTGGAATTGCTTATATCTTTACGTCCCTGAGGTATTTAATCGCGACTTCCGGCGGCGTGGATACCGAATAAAACCCTGTTCCCCACTCGAAGCCCGCAATACGGCTCAAACGCGGCATGATTTCCATGTGCCAGTGATATCCTTGACGCTCTTCTCCGTCTATGGGAGAGGTGTGGATGATAAAATTATAGGGCGGATCGCCGAGGACGGTTTTCATCCTGGTCAAAACGTCTTTAAGGATCCAGGACAGGCTAGCGAGGCTGTTTTCCGAGCTCTCGTGAAAGAAAGCCTGATGCTCTTTGGGCATGACCCACATCTCGAACGGGAAGCGGGACGCAAAAGGACAAAAAACGATGAACTGATCGTTTTGCGTCACGATCCTTTCTTTTTCATCGATCTCCTGGCGGATCATATCGCAAAAGATGCAGCGTTCGCGGAAGTCGAAATACTCTCCCGACCCCGTCAGCTCCTCGATCACATTTTTGGGGATCATGGGCAGCGCGATCAGCTGGCTGTGGTTATGGTCCAGCGTCGCGCCGGCACCACTGCCGTAATTTTTAAAGATCATGATGTACTTGAACCGTTTGTCCTTTTGCAGGTCGAGGGAGCGCTGACAGTACATCCTGAGGACATTCTGGATCTCGCCGAGCTCAAGGTCGGGAAGGTCCTTTTCGTGATAAGGGGTCTCGATAATGACTTCATGGGCGCCGATGCCGTTGGAAAGATCAAATATCCCCATACCCCGTTTATCGAGGCTGCCTTCTATCTGCAGGGCGGGAAATTTATTCGGCACCACGCGGACCTGCCAGCCCGCCGTGTTGGGTTGTGTCTTCGTGTTGCGGAATGCCTGGATTTCAGGCGGGGTCATATACTCGTTGCCGTAGCAAAACGGGCAGTTGGCCGTATCTTCGTAATGATGCGGCGGGATATGCAGGTCTTTGGGCGTCATGGGTTCGTCTGTCTCCATGATGACCCAGCGTCCCACAATGGCGTCGCGTCTGAGTTCTGTCACGCTTCAACCTCTCTTAAGTATTGTGCTGCGTCTTCGGGGGTGATCGGGCAGATATAAAAACCTGTCCCCCATTCAAAACCCGCCGGACTCGTCAAGCGCGGGATGATTTCGATATGCCAGTGATAGTCGTCTTCGATGGTTTTCCAGTAGCCGGCTTTTGATTTCGTCCTGCGAAACGGGGCCGTATGAAGCACCATATTGTATGCCGGGTCATCCAGGGCGACCTTAAGCTTGGTTAAAACTTTTTTTAAGACTTTCCCGAGATAAAGGCGTTTTTCGACGCTCATGCCGGAAAAATCACAGTTATGTTCTTTGGGAAGGATCCAGATTTCAAAAGGGAAACGCGAGGCAAAGGCTGTCACCGCGAGAAAACCGTCGAAGTCGAGAACGACGCGGCTTTTCGTGTCTATCTCCTGGCGGACCAGATCGCAGAAGACGCAGCGATCATGGTAGTCATAATATTTTTTTGCACCGGTCAGCTCTTCTTTGACGCGTTTGGGGGTCACGGGCGTTGCGATTAACTGGCTGCGGGAGTGATGGATACGTCCGGCGCCGGCGGCCGTCCCGTAATTTTTAAAGACAAGGACGTACTTAAAGCGCTCGTCTCTTCCGAGGTCCACAAAGCGGTCGATCCAGCAGGTGACTGTTTTTGCGATCTGGGTCTCATCCAAGTCTGCGATATTTCCGACGTGCTTGGGGGTTTCTATGATCATCTCGTGGGCCCCTGTTCCGCTCATGACGTCATAGAGCCCGCGGCCGTGCCTGTTCAAGTCTCCTTCGACCTTCAAAAAAGGCCTCTTGCTGGGGACGACGCGGGTATCCCAGCCGGGTTCATCCGGCTTGGTCCCTTCTTTGCGGATGGCGAATATCTCGCGGGGTGTCTGGTTTTCCCTGCCTTCGCAAAAGGGGCAATCTTCATCTGCGGAAGGATGGGCAGGCGTTTTAAACCCTTTGGGCCTTCGGGAACGCTCGACAGCGATAATAACCCATCTTCCGATAATAGGATCTTTTCTGAGTTCAGGCATAACTGTAGAATTTTAGCACAAACTCCGGAACTTGCAAGTCAAAAACCCGTCCTCGCGGCCTCGGGATCCCGTTTGATCTCAGTGTGGAACGGTCGA
>JAQUOM010000094.1 GCA_028717105.1 Candidatus Omnitrophota bacterium | reverse complement strand
ACGAGCTTGTCGCCCAGCTCGCCGAAATGGGCTATATCACCTCTTTTTGTACCGCCGGTTACCGTTGCGGGAGGACAGGTGGTCGCATCATGGAGCTTTTGCGTTCCGGCAGAGAAGGACAATTTTGTAAATTGAACGCAATCCTGACGTTCCGGGAGTGGCTCGATGATTTTGCCTCTGTGCGGACTAAGTCGTTGGGGGAAGCCCTGATTGTCCGGGAGATGGAAGAGGTTAGGCACCGCCTGCCGTCATTTTATCCGAAGCTGACGGAATGCTACGAGAATATCATGAACGGGCAGAGAGACATCTATTTTTAGCAATGAGGAGGATGTCGGATGAAAAAGGACATGGACGCAAAGGAAATAGAGCGTTTCGAGCAAGAAAAGCGTCTTAAAGAAAAAATGACGAAGGTCAGATATACGCTTATCGTCATGAGCGGGAAGGGCGGAGTCGGTAAGACGTCGGTTGCGGTGAATCTTGCGTATGCCTTGTCTTTGGCCGGCAAGAGCGTCGGTATATTGGACGCCGATATCCACGGGCCGAACATCGCCAAGATGCTCGGCATAGAGAAGCGTTCCATGTACAGTCTCGAGTTCGGGATCGAGCCGGTTGAGATATCGACAAATCTCAAGGCCGTGAGCCTGGCGTTGACCGGCTACGATTCGGACCAGCCGGTTATTTGGAGAGGACCGATGAAAGCGGCCGTCATCAGGCAGTTCCTGTCCGATGTCAATTGGGGGGCATTGGATTATTTGATCATTGACTCTCCTCCGGGGACGGGGGATGAGCCGCTCAGCGCCTGCCAGTTGATCCCCAACGTCACCGGCGCGGTGATTGTGACGACGCCGCAGGACGTGGCTGTTCTGGACGCGCGCAAAAGCATCCAATTCGCCAAAGAGCTGAAAATTCCGGTCGCAGGCGTCATAGAGAATATGAGCGGATGGGCGTGTCCTCATTGTGGTCATGAAGCGGATATTTTTAAACGGGGAGGCGGCCAGAAGGCGGCGCAGGAGATGAATGTCCCTTTTTTAGGCAGGGTGCCTTTTGAGCCGGAATTCGTGGAATATGCCGATAGAGGCACCCCCTTTGTGTCTTTTCGGGAAAAAACGAAATCCGCACAGGCATTTATGGACATCGTGGACAAAATCAGGGAATTTACGGGTGGTTGATGAAAACGCCGTTTAAATATATTTACGGTCCGGTTCCTTCCTGGCGGCTGGGGAGTTCTCTGGGCGTCGATTTGTTTTCCCAGGAAGAGAAAATCTGTGATTTCGATTGCGTCTATTGCCAGCTCGGGCCCACCAAACGATATACCCGCGACAGGAAGAAGTATGTCGCCATCGAAGACGTGATCGATGAATTAGGGGAATTGCCCGGGACGGAAATTGATTTTATTACTTTTTCCGGTCGAGGAGAACCAACGCTAGCGGCTAATCTCGGAGAAGGAATCAGGGCCGTAAAATTCATCCGCAAGGAACCGGTCGCCGTTTTGACGAATGCCTCCTTGATGAGATCCGAAGAAGCGAGGATGAACTTGTCTCCGGCCGATCTTGTTGTCGCCAAGATAGACGCTTATTCCCCGGCGTCATTGCGGGACATTAACCGGCCGGCCGAGGGGATAGAGTTCGGCGACATCCCGGAAGGTATAAAAGCGTTTAAGAAAAGTTTCAAGGGAAAGCTGGCCTTGCAGATGATGTTCATCGATAGCAATAAAGACGGTGTCGATAAAATGATCGGCTTGGCCGTGGATATCGATCCGGATGAGATACAAATCAATACCCCGTTGAGGCCGTGTCCTGTTTGGCCTTTGGCCCGAGAGGAGATTTTGAGGATAGCGGAACGCTTTGCCGCAGTCTGCGGGCGAGCCCGCGTGGTTTCGGTTTATGACCAAAGGGTAACTAAACACGTTGTTTCCCTGAGCGACGAAGATACGCTCAAGAGAAGAGGTAAGATCGGATAGCGCCGCGTCGGTCGCGGACATTTAAGCTTTTGGTCGTCGTGTTGGATGGCAAGAAGAGAATGAAGACTTATTTAGACTGTATCCCATGTTTTTTCCGCCAGGCGCTTGAAGGGGCGCGGATAATCAAGGCATCGCCGGAACAACAAAAACAGATCATAGATGGCTTTGCCAGGAAGATCCCCGGAATCTCGCTTGAGGCCAGCCCTCCTGAAATAGCCAGGTTCGGGTATGCTTTTTTAAAAAAAATAAGCTCTGAGGGGGACCCGTATAAAGAAATTAAACAAAAAAGTAACCGTATTGCCTTAAGGCTGCTGGGGAAATTGAGGGATAAGGTTGCCCGTTCCCGGAATCGGCTCCTGGCGGCCCTGGAGCTGGCTATTGCCGGCAACATCATAGATTTCGGCGTAAAGAATCATTTGGACGTCGGGGCGGAATTAAAAAAGATACTTGCGCGGAAAAACGGGAGCGTCTGCAGGAAACGTATATTCCATTATCCGGAATTCAGGCGGGCTCTGAAGACGGCAGAAGACATCTTGTATTTAGCCGATAACGCCGGAGAGGTCGTTTTCGACAGGGTTTTGATTGAGGAGATTAGACAGGAATGCCCTGATAAAAATATTTATTATGCCGTCAAAGATGGGCCCATTATCAATGATGCATTGTTTGAAGATGCGTACGCCTGCGGGATCGATAAAAGCGCGGAAGTGATTTCTAACGGGACCGAGGCCCCGGGCACAGTTTTGGATTTATGTTCGAGAGAGTTCAGGCGCATTTACAAGCGCTGCGATATGGTAATCAGCAAGGGGCAGGGCAATTTTGAGTCTTTGTCAGACGAAAGGCGTCCGATATTTTTCTTGTTTATGGTCAAGTGCCCTGTTGTGGCTGAAGCGGCCGGCGCGCGGATGGGACAAATCGTCCTGCTGTATAATCTCAAGCAAAGAAATAAAAGACGGACATCTCTGCGTACCTGAGAAAAGGAATGATAAAAGACTGAATGATCCGGAGCACGAGAAGAAAGGGATGCGCCGGGGCCGCAGCGCGGGGAGGGGTTAGGATGGAGCCGTTTGAAATATGCAAATATCCCGATAATATTTTGAGAAAGAGATGCGCTCGTGTCGAGCGGATTACCGGAGTTGAAACAAGGCTTTTTGAGATGATGCTGTTCACGATGCGGTATTTTGGCGGGATAGGTCTGGCAGCCCCCCAGATCGGGATCGCCAGGAATTTGATCGTGGCGGATATCGGCGAGGGGCCGGTTCGATTGGCCGATCCCGTCATCCTGCATGTAAAAGGTTCAGATAAAATGAAAGAGGGGTGTCTGAGCATCCCCGGCGTAGGCGTCGTTATCGACAGGCCGGATGAGATTGTCGTCAACGGCCTGGATGAGCGGGGAAAGGCCGTCGAATTCAATGCGCGGGGACTTCTCGCGAGAGTGCTTCAGCATGAGATAGACCATTTGAAGGGAAAATTGATTATCGATACCTTAAGCTTATTCGAGAAAATTAAATTAAGATGGCATGCGCGAAGGAGGATCGTCCCTTATGCCTATTTATGAATATCAATGCCGAGATTGCGGGAAGGTCGGTGAGTTTCTTATGGGCGTAGGGCAGGGCCAGGCCGAGGCCAGGTGTTCTTTCTGCGGAAGTAAAAAAATGAAAAAAATTTTTTCCCAGAGTTTTGTTTCACAAGACAGGCAAATCACCGGGGATCGGAAAGGGAAAACATGCTGCGGTAGAACGGAGAGATGCGATTCGCCGCCTTGTTCGGAAGACGGCATTTGTAAAAATCAAGGTTATTAAAACCAGAAGGCAATCTTTGGGGATTTTCATTAAAGCCGTAGGAAATGAAGAGGTCCTTAATGAGAAGGAGGAGACATGGAGCATAATATAGACGATGCCAATTTTGAATCGGAAGTCTTAGAAGGAAATTTGCCGGTGCTGGTCGATTTTTGGGCCGAATGGTGCGGACCTTGCCGGACTATGACGCCGGTCATTAAACAAATAGCCAAGGAATACAGCGGCCGATTAAAAGTTTGTAAGTTAAACGTCGACAAAGCTCCCGGGGCAGCTTCCCGATACGATATCATGAGCATACCGACATTGGCGATTTTTAAAGAGGGGAAATTAATCAAGAAAATCGTAGGCGCGCTTCCGAAGACAGAGCTTGAATCCGCGATAAAGCCTTATATTAAATGAAATGAGGAAAAAATGCCTGAGGATTATGAGAGGTTCGCCTATAGAACTGTTGTAACATGGAACAAAGAAAACAAAACATTTTTATGTTCCAGCGGCAATAAAACCATCGCAATGGCCGTAGCATCGGAATCCGGAAGGCATGGAGGTATATTGACACCCGAGGAGCTCTTTATCGATTCCATCGAAGGATTTATAAAGGAAACCTTTATGGATCATGCCAGACGAAACAATCTCGAAGTCATGAATTATGAAAGCGAAGGACGGGGGATCGTTAAAAAAGCCAAAGGTAAGCTTTTATTTGTTGAGGTTGTCATTCGGCCTCAAATCACTGTTGCTGTAAATAGTCAGATAAAAAAAGCCGAAGAGCTTATTGCACTCGCCGGTAAAAATTGTTCCATGCTGCATCTAATTGTTTCAAGAATTAATATCATTCCAGAGATCAAAGCAGGAACGCCAGATGATAAATTTTGAACAAGTGGATGAAGCAAGAAAGGTATTAGGATTAGGTGAAGAGGCGAGCATGGCGGAGATTAAAGGCGCCTTTAGGAATTTAGCCCTTAGATCCCATCCCGATAGATGCAAAGACGAAGAAAGGAAACGCTCCGAGGATATGTTCAAGAAGATAAATCACGCTAAAGATATCGTGGAGAACTATTGTGCAAACTACCGATTTTCTTTCAAAGAAAAAGATGTCAAAAAGAACCTTATGGATCGGGAAACCTATGAGCATCTGAAGCGTTTTTACGACGGTTGGCTGGGGGATCTGAATCTGTGAACAGTTTCTTCGACAAACATTGCAAAAGGTATGATGCATGGTATGACAGGCATCCCTTCGCGTTTTTGTCGGAAATCGAGGCGATAAGGAAGGTTTTGCCGCCGAGCGGGAAAGGGCTTGAAATCGGGGTGGGGACGGGCCGGTTTGCCGCGGCGCTGGGGATAACTGCCGGCATTGACCCGTCGCGCAAGATGCTGGAGCTTGCTCGGAAAAGAGGCGTCGATGCCCGGTTCGGCCGCGGCGATGAAGTTCCTTTCTGCCGGGGTGTTTTTGATTATATCCTTATTGTGATCACGCTGTGTTTTGTGAAAAATCCGCAAAAAGTCCTGGAAGAAGCACGCCGCGTATTGACGAAAACCGGGACAATCGTTATAGGCATCGTTGACAAAGAAAGTTTCCTGGGCGAATTTTATCGGAGCAAAAAAAGCATATTTTATAGACAGGCAAAATTTTTGAGCGTCAGTAAAGTGACGGCCATGCTTAAGGATGCCGGTTTTGCTTCCTTTGTTTATTATCAGACAATATCGGTTTTGCCCGATTGCATCTCTTCGGTTGAAAAACCCAAAAAAGGCTTCGGCAAGGGCGGATTTGTGGTGATTGGGGCAAGAAAAAGATGAGAGGGAAGAGTGGACGCTGTTCTTGAAGCCGTAAAAGATATCGTTTTGGCCAGGATAAACCAAGAAAGTCTGTCGGATCGGCCGATTTTGATCAAGGCGCGCGCACTTTCCCCCCAGGAGGCCATCGGGAATCCGGAGACGTATGATTTCCCCCTTCTTAAGGGGAAAGAAAAGATTGTGGAGGCCGATTATGACGGTCATTTAGGGCATGCCTATACGGATATGCCAGGGGGGTTTCAGGGGTCCTTGAGCGGTCTTTTCGGGATGGCTGTTATCAACAATTACCGCCGGGCATTGCAGGTGGCCGCCATCAACGCCTTGGTTTCGCGGTGGGGGCTGGTGCAAGATACCGTTCATTGCAAAGACGAACAACCAAGGACGTGCGCCCGGCGATGCCGGGCGTTCATTGAAGAAAAATATCCCC
>JAQUOM010000093.1 GCA_028717105.1 Candidatus Omnitrophota bacterium | reverse complement strand
TCTGTTCTCCGTAATCTTTGAAATCATCCCATCACCACGCGGACCTTGTGTTCTTTGCCGTCGAGCGACGGTTTGACCAGGGTCCCTTCGATGCGGGCGCCGTCGACATAAATCTCCCTGACGCCTTTCTCAACACCGTTGGGGTTTTCGATCTCGATATCATAAACATCCCCGCGGAACGGGCGGCGGATGGAACACTTCTTCCAGCTCGACGGCAAACAAGGGTCGATGCGCAGACCCGCGTAATCCCGGCGCGCACCGAGAATCCACTCTGTCGCCGCCATGAACGCCCAGCCCGATGTCCCGGTGATCCACGTAAACTGGCCTTCACCGTAACGATAAGGATTTTCCGGGCCCACGAGATACTCGGCGTAAACATAGGGCTCGGATTTATAAAGATCGTAATTCTTTTGCTTATTGGGCATGACCTTGCAGATGGACTCGTAGGCCCAATTGCCGCGGCCCGCCATGCACAGCCCGACGATCATAAAATGCGCCGCGTGGCAAAAGACCGCCGCGTTCTCTTTCGTGCCTTCGGAGAACATGCTGATCCGGCCCAGTTCCGGACGGAAATGGCTGAAGGCCGGATAAAAAAGCGCCAGGCCGTGTTTGCCGTCCAGGTACTTGGAGGTGCTCTTCAGGATCTTCTGGAATTTTTCGCCTTCAGCGACACCGCTCAAGAGGGCCCAGGCCTGCGTATTCAAAAAGATCTTGCCGCCCTCATAATCTTTCGTCCCGTAAGCCAGTCCGTCATCGGTGAACCCTCGCTTATACCACTCCCCGTCCCAGCAGACATCGTTGATCCTTTCGGTCATGGTCTTGGCTTTATGGGTAAACTCTTCGGCCCTGGCCTTATCGCCCACCAGATCGCAAAGCTCGATAAAATATTTCAGAGAACGCACCAGCGCCTGCGCGAGCCAGACGCTTTCGCCCTTGTGCTTTTTTCCGGCGGCGTCGATCGCGTCATTCCAGTCCGCGTGGCCGATTTTCGGCAGGCCGCGTTCGCCGACGTCATTGAAACAAAAATTGAGGTTCTTCTCCAGGTGCTCAAAAAGGGTACCTTCGCCGTCGGTGACGGCGCCGCCCTTGTGATGCATGTCGAAATCCCACCCGCCGACCCACTTATCCTTCAGATAGGCCACATATTCTTCCAGGATCCCCTTGTCCCCTGTTTCCTGGATATACGCGCGGACCGTCGCCGTCAACCACACCTGGTGGTCCTTGTTCGGACGGTGCTGATTGGGGCCCGACGTATCCGACCAGCCGGGCGCGGAGGTCCCATCCCGGCGGATCAGGGAGGCGATCTGCAGGATGCGTTTGCGCGTCAACTCGGGATTGATGGAGACGATCGACTCCGAATCCTGGGCCGAATCGCGGTAGCCGCGGCCACCGGAACCTTCATGATAGAACGACGGCGAGCGCGACCAGAGGTTGCAGATATAAACCTGGTATTTGACCCAGGCGTTGACCATCGTGTCGAAATCGGAGTCAGGCGTCTTGACGACGATATTGCCGGTGATCCGCTTCTTCCAAAGTTCTTTCGTCGCCTCCAAGGCCATCTTGACGCGGTGCAGGTCCCGGTATTTTTCCACGAGCTTGATGGCGGCCGATTGACCTTCCGTCTCGCCCAAGATCACCACAAATTCCTTCGTCTGTTTGGGCCCCAGCTTCACCGCGTGCTTGAGGCAGGCGATCCCGTCCTCGCCGGAGCATAAAGCCGTGTTCTTGAACTTGCCTTCCAGGATGGCCTCGGGTTTCTCTTCGGTATTATAACGGCCCAGAAACTCCGCCTTGCGGGTGGCAAACCCTTTGACCTCGAGATTCGTCGCAAAAAAACCGAAATTCTTGAATTCCTTGATATTCATGCCCTGCCAAAACGCCGTCTTCCAGCCGAAAACCAGCTTATGGCTCTCGTCGAACCACATCCGGTTATAGAGGTTCATGATGTTGCGGTAACGGAGCTCCTCGTGATAATCTCCTACGAGCCACTCGACATACGGATACAACTCCAGCTTTTTTTCCTTGTTCGTCTCGTTCGTCAGGGAGACCAGCCAAAGCTCGCAATCGTCGTCGACAGGAACGAAATATGTGATTGAGGATTTCACGCCGTTGTATTTGGACGATATAACCGTGTAGCCCAGGCCGTGACGACACTCATAAGCATCGAGTTCCACCCTTAAGGGCTGGTATGTCAAAGACCAGATTTTCCGGCTTCTGGTTCCCGGCTTCTGATTCCCGGCTTCTTTGGCGTAAATATAGCGGCCGGGGCGGTCGAAATTCTTGTAATCGGGCGCCCATCGTAAAAGACGGTCCGTACGGCAATCACGGTAAAAACTGTATCCGCCGGCGCACTGAGAAATGATCGCGCAGTACTTATCGTTCGTCAGATAATTGATCCAGGGGGTCGGTGTCGCGGGATTTGTAATGATAAATTCGAGTCCGTCCGATGAAAAATGACCGTACTTCATGTGCTTTGCCTATTCTCCTTATGAACGTTGCGCAGGGGTGCGTTCGGCCTGAAAAGAGCTTGTCTTGTGTCCGTGACATAAGCTCCGGCTTCACATATAAGTTATTGATATTTATAGATAAAATAGATTCAAAAAGTGTATCATAACACCTATAAAAGTCAAGATTTTCTTGGGCCATTCCCTGAAGGTCCGGGAAGGCCTGTTTATTCTCATGAGCCGATGCCAAGGGTCTATTCCGGGGTGAAAACGATTTTAAAATACCTGCGGTCAATAAGGCTCAGGCAGGGCCTTCTTTATCGCTCAACCGTTCTCCCTTTAACCTCACCCGTCTTTCAGGCCGCCTAAACCCCGTCCCACCAGCGTGCCCTGTGCTGTTCCGGGTGATGATCGATCACGTAATCCAAAATGCACTGTTTATGGCAATCGCGGATCTTCCTGAACGCCAATCCTGTCAAATAGTTATATTCCTCCTGAAATCCTGATGAAGGGCGCTGCCATACCACCTCCGACTCAATACAGACCGCGCCTTCGACCTCCGGAAATTCCATCATAACGTTGAGCCGGTCTCCCGGCGCGTGTCGTTCCACCGTCTCAACACAAGCACCTGTCGTGCTGAGGTCTTTCGTTCTTGCATATCCTTCATTATGTTTCGCGCAGCCCATGTAGCGGATTGGCAAGATTATGTTCCAACGGACTGACCCTCTCTTCTCATCCATTGAACACCTCTCAATTTCCACCTGCATCCTTTTGCCAGAAATTGACCCCGAGCCTATATCAAGTCTCCGCATAAAAGGCGAGGGGCCTTTCGCCCTTTATGTCTCAAACCTCTGTCGCCTTCAGTATCCTTGCCATGCTCATCAACCGCTGCCTGTCAAAAGCAATGCCGGTACGCCAGAGAGGTCCTTGCGCTTTCGACCAGACAACGCGCCCCAAAAGATGCATCGGCTCAAATCCATCGGGAAAATCAAACCACATCTCCAGCGGTGTTTTGGGCCTTATTTCCCGGACGCAATCAAAGCCGGCTCCGCCGCCGCCGATATCCTTGCACACCCCCTCTCCCTTTGCCCCGACCCTCAGGTCCTTAAACCGGACCGAGACGTCTTCGACAAAAAAACGGCAAAACGTCCGCTTGTCATCCGACTCTGAAGCATCATGAGGAACGATCTCTAAGTCGTTTCTTTTTGCCTTAGGCATAGTCTTATTCTACCTCCTTTCCGATCATTTTTGAACATAATTTGTGGACTTCCTGTTCTGCCGAAACAAGACAGAAAACAACATCCGCGGCTACGAGCCGCCGCGGCATGCGCCAGATCGCCATCCTTGCCGCCCTGTTAGTTCTGTTATCAGGCACGCAACTCTTTAAAAATCAGCTATTTATCCCTTCGCCATCTTTCTTAAGGGATAAACCGAGGCGGCCAGGGTATATACTCCATATGCTTTCTCTCACCGATACCCGACTGATCTGCCCAGGCGCTGCGGCCGTCAAAATCTGCCGGCGTATACGGGTCTTCCAGGATATCCTGCGTGTCCGGCAGAGACACCAAGCCCGCGGCCGATAATTCATCGTCAAAACCAAAACGGGATATCGGCGTTGCCGCAGCAGAGAGCGATAAACGATGCCTGGGGACAAGGGCCGGAGAGCTCAATGAAATATCGCCGTCAACGGGCGCCGGAACAGGAACGGCGCGGCCGATACCCGCCTTAAGGACATGGGTGATGAACGGCACGAAAGCCGGCGGCACCCATCCGGGTGATTCAGCGATCGTGACCAGGGACGGCGCAACACCGCTGTCTGAAAATAACCGCGCCAGGGCCCCTGTGATGTCGTATCTCAGCGCTGATTCGATCTCCTGCCGCGGCGCGCCGGAAACGACCTTACGATAAAGCACTGATTTCATATTGCCTTGTTCGACAAAATAATCTTCGTCGATATCGACCAGAACGGGCCTCTGTTCCTGACGAAAATCAGGCATGTCCGCCAGACGACGGATATGAATATACACGCGCCTTTCGCCGGCAATGATCTCCTTTTCAGCCGGCCGGTCCTCGCTGTGCGGCGGGATCACATAATAGACCTCGTCGATCATGCCGTAAAAAACAGCCGGATAGATAAAACTGCCTTCTTCAAAACGCAGGCCCCACAGATCTGCGTCTGCGCACCCTTCCCATCCTGCCGGAGGAACAGCCAAATCCGCGTGGGCATCGAGATGGATCAAAACGGCGCCCTTGATGCCTGAAAGCGCCCAGATGTTAAAAGCCAGCCCGTGATCGGCCACCACCTGGACATGCGGCTTTTTGACGGCCGGCGCCGCCGGCGACGATAACGACGCGATCTCGCGCTCGATGGCCGCGGCCCTAGCTTCAAAGCTCGGATGCGTGCTTAATATTTGCGGACGGCTTTCTTCATCCTGCCGGTCTTCTTCCTTCATTGCATAGCTAAGGAACAGTTGGATCGACGGCTGTTCAAGAAAACGGGTTGTAAGCTTGCGCAGGGCCGTGATCAGGCCTTCAGGCCGATAGCCGGCCCGCGAAGCCGCATGCACGGCGAACGCGTCGGCCTGGAATTCCTGACGGTGGCACAAGGCCTCCCAGGGCCATTTGCTTTCAATAACAGGCCAACCGTACTCGGACACGAATCTCAAATATTCAAGAGCGTGTCTCTTCCTGCGGTGCCCCAATTCATGCGCCAGCACGGCGGCCAGCTCATCGTCATCGAGGACCTGAACGGTGGGCTGATCCAGGAAAATAAATGAACCCGTCAAGGATGCGTTATAATCGTCGATCCATTGCTCCCCTTTGCTCACGAGCAACGGCTGACGGCCGGAAATGCGATTGGCCTTCATCAATTCCACGAGAATCTGTTTTACCCGGATGTAATCATCCTCGCCGAAATGCAGAAGTTTATACGTGCAGAATATCTCCAGCGCCTTGCGGGCTTCAGCCATCTCGATATAATATTGCGCCCAGCCCATAAAGTCCGGCAGGCCCTCCAAGGTGATCAAACCCTTCAACGCCTCGACCTGGTCGACGAGGTCCGCGTAATCTTTCTGAAGATTGAGCCACTCCATGAAATTTTCAAAAAAGAGCATCGGAACCTGCTCTTTTCTGAAGGCCTGCATCGTCTGTTTTATCCTTTTGCTGTGGAAATCATGCTTCTTGGCCGCGGCGGCCGCTGAAGATACGCCGGCCAACGCGCCGGTTTCCTGCGGCGACGTCACCAGGAAAACCAGGCGGCCATCCGCCTGCATCATCAAGGATAAGCCGTCGGACGATGCCCATGATACATCTTCGGTGAGAGAAAAATTGATGACGTCGTCGTATCCGGCATGCAACAGTTCCCGCCTTTTCTGCGGCTTGATGTATCTCATATAAAGGCTGTCATCATCCGTCCTGCAATTCACGATGGAGAATCTCTTTTTGCCGTATCCCATGGTCAACCGGAGGGCCGAGGCATAAAGGATGCCTCCCAAAGACCGATGCCTGTGCGCTTCGTCGACGCCGATCGCATGGCAATCCTGGAATTTCCCTCCTTGTCCGGCAAA
>JAQUOM010000092.1 GCA_028717105.1 Candidatus Omnitrophota bacterium | reverse complement strand
CCACGCAAGCGCCGCGCGCGAAGCCATCATCCGCCTGGAGAACGAGCCCATGAATATCCCTGAAACGCTGGTGAACCTTGTCGATGTCTTTATCACGCTGGTGAAATTCCACGTCAAGGACGAGGTGTTCCGCGTGGTGGCCGAGATTGCAGAGACGGCCGGGATGGAGCAGAAGAAGGTCCTTTTGTCGGCCGTCTGGAGACATGACTACGAGTCGCGCACCTTTATCGAGGATTCTCCGACGTCCGTCTTTCGCGACAAGGTGGCGCGCGCCAGCGGCATGAATGCCTTGGACGTGATCCGGGAACTGAAAATGCGCAGTGAAATCCTTAAAATTCTCGACAACAAAGACGTTTCGGACATGGAAGATGCCTGCCGGTTCTTCCGGCTTTACAATAAGGATGCCGACGAGGCCTTGAAATCCATTGATCTTACAAAAGCCGAGCTTCTGAAGAATATCCATGTGTAGGTTGAAGGGATAGATTTTTAGAGAGCGGACACTGCGTTCGTTACGATTTTTGCCGGGTCGCTTAACACTCGTTTTAGTGTCCTCGAAATTTTCTTTGTCAGAAAATTTCTCGGAGAGTTGCCGGAGCGGTTGAACGGGGCGGTCTCGAAAACCGTTGTGGGCGCAAGCCTACCGAAGGTTCGAATCCTTCACTCTCCGCCAAATTTTTCGGATAACGAAAAATTTGGCGGACACTTGAGCGAGCGGCCGTGGCGCGATAGAGCGCCACAGCGAGAACAAGTGCCCGCACCTTAATGTATTTTGCCTCAAGTAAAACCCCGGCAAATTTTGGCGGATCCACCTCCCGTTTTTTGAAGAGAACATGGTTAGTAACTCTCGGCCTGACATCAGTATGATGCGATCATTTCTCGAGAAAATCTTCCGTCTTCAGGAATCGAATACGACGGTCCGCACGGAGGTCATCGGAGGCCTGACGACCTTCATGACCATGGCGTATATCATCTTCGTCAATCCTGCCATGATCTCTCAGACGGGGATAGACTTCGGCTCGGCCATGATGGCAACGTGTATCGCGGCGGCGGTTGCAACACTGATGATGGGATTATACGCTAATTATCCGATCGCTCAGGCTCCCGGCATGGGGGAAAACGCCTTCTTTACGTATACCGTGTGCCTGACGATGGGGATTTCCTGGCCTGTGGCGCTGGGATGCGTTTTTATCGAGGGCCTTATCTTTATGGTCCTGACAGTCACGCGTCTGCGCCAGAAGCTGATCGATGCCATCCCCGCCTCTTTGAGATACGGCACGGCTTGCGTGATCGGGTTCCTCGTTGCCTTCATCGGGCTGATCGATGCCGGGATTGTTGTCGCACATCCGGGGACGATCGTCGCTCTGGGCGATATCGTAAACCCCGCGACAGTTCTTTCGGTCTTCGGGTTGATCGTGACCGGCGTCATGCTCGTTAAGAATATCCGCGGGGCGATGCTCTGGGGAATTCTGATCACGACGGCGGCCGGCGCCGTGGCAGGGATCGTTAAATATCAGGGTTTGGTTTCTTTGCCGCCGTCTATGGCGCCTACGTTCATGAAAATGGATATTGCGGGCGCCATGCAGCTCGGCTTGTTCTCCGTTGTTTTTATCTTTTTGTTTATGGATATCTTCGATACGGTCGGCACCCTGGCCGGCGTCAGCGAGATCGGCGGATTTCTGAAAGGGGGGAAATTGCCGCGCGCCGGCCGCGCCATGATGAGCGACGCTGTGGGGACATGCGTGGGTGCTATGTGCGGAACGCCCACGGTAACGAGTTACATTGAAAGCGCTTCAGGGATCGCTTCGGGTGCGCGCACAGGGCTGGCCAGCGTTGTGACGGCCATCGCGTTCCTGGCCGCCTTGTTTTTTTCTCCTTTGGTCAGGATGATCGGCGGAGGGTATATGACAGCCGAGGGCCTTACGCTGCATCCGGTGACAGCCCCGGCCCTGGTGATCGTGGGCAGCATGATGCTGCGTTCCGTATCGCGGATCGAGTGGAAAGATTATACGGAGAGCATTCCTGCGTTCCTGGTCATCGTGAGCATTCCTTTTACGTTCAGTATCGCGACGGGGATCGCGTTCGGTTTTGTCTCCTATGCGGCCCTGAAGTTTTTTACGGGCAGGGGCAAAGAGGTCTCCTGGCTTGTTTATCTTTTGGCTGTGCTGTTCATCTTAAGGTTTGTTTATCTCAAGGCCGCTTGAGTCCGCGGCCGAAGGGTCCTATCGGCGTATGAGCGTGCCGCAAAGCGTTTTTCTGGAAGCCTCGAGCACCTGCCAGCTTCGTTGTCCTTTATGCGATACGCCCGGCCGAAAAAATAAGCCGGGAACGATCGGATGGGGGTCTTTGAGATTCGAAGATTTCAGGAAATTCCTTGATCGTCATCCACAGATCAGGAGCGTCAGCCTTTCTACCCACGGCGAGTTGTTCCTGAATCCGGAACTGCGCAGGATCATGGCGCATGCTTCGGACAAAGGGGTGGAGCTGAGCGGGATCTCCAATCTGAATACGCTCAAGCCCTCGACGGCGGAGTGCCTGGTGCGTTCAGGGTTTAGCCGGCTGATGGTTTCCATCGACGGCACAGACCAGCGGGTCTACGAGATGTATCGCCGGGGCGGAAAGCTCCTGCGCGTCCTCAAGAATGTCCGCCTGATCAACCATTACAAGGACAAATTCAGGTCATTATCTCCGACCCTGACATGGATGTTCGTTGTTTTTGATCATAACGAACATCAGATCGAGCAGGCCAGGGCGATGGCGATGGGCTTGCGCATGGGTTTTTTGACGCGTTTTTCCTGGGAACGCGGCGCCAAAGCCGGAAACCGCCAGGCCGTTGTCAGGGAGCGTGCGTTCGGCGTCGTCTCCAGGCAGGAATTCACCCGAAAATACAAGAAACCGTATTTTGCGCCTTGTCTTCAGGTGTGGAAGTCTCCGCAGATCAACTGGGACGGAAATCTTTTGGGATGCTGCATGAACCAGCGGATGGCCTTTGGGAATGTTTTTCGTTCCGGATTACGCTCTTGCCTGACAAGCCCGTCTTACCGGGCGTGGCAGGGCGTTATCACAGGGAGGCGGCGCGTGACGCCGGATGTGCCGTGTTTCGGCTGTGAGGCTTACGGCAGCCTGGCCGGAAGGATACAGCGGGGGAAGAAGGATGTTTCATCGCATCTGTGAAAAATTTACGCGGCTTTTGGCGGCCTGGGTGGTGCTGGCGGGTGTTGCCGCTTATTTTTTTCCGTGCGCCTTCATCGTTTGCCGTTTCGGGATGGAATGGTTTTTTGCGTTGACGATGCTGGGCATCGGGATGATCCTTGATAGGGAGAATTTTAAGCCGCTGGTTACCCAGCCTCGCCTGGTCTTTTTAGGGAGTTTGGCGCAGTTTGCTATTATGCCGGCGGCGGGGTACCTCGTCGCGCGCGTCCTGCAATTGCCGCCGGAACTTGCCCTGGGCGTCATCCTGACAGGAGCTGTGCCGGGGGCCATGGCATCTAATGTTCTGTCTTATCTGGCGCGCGCGGACGTGGCGTATTCCATCGGCCTGACGACCGCTTCGACATTTTTATCGCCCATCCTGACGCCTCTCTTGACGTATGTTTTTGCCGGGACGTATTTTCATGTTCCGTTTTGGCCGATGTTTCTCAGTATTCTCAAGATGGTCATCCTGCCGTTGTTTTTGGGGATGTGGTTCAGGCATATTTTCCGCGCCAGGATTGAAAAGTTTGCCGCCGTATTTCCCGCGCTCTCGACGATTTTTATCGCGTTTATCTGCGGCCTGGTCGTCGCCTTGAACAAGGATTATCTGGCCGGCGCCAGCCTCGTCGTCTTTGCCGCGGTCTTTCTGCATAATGCCCTGGGATTGTCTCTGGGCTACGGTGCCGCCGTCCTTTACCGGTTTGATACCAAGAGGCGCCGCACGCTGTCTCTTGAGGTCGGCATGCAGAACGCCGGGTTGGGGGCGGTTTTGGCCCTTAAACATTTTTCCGACCAGGCCGCTTTGCCCAACGCGTTGTTTGCGACGTGGTGTATCGTGACGGCTTCGATTTTGGCCGAGATCTGGAGCCGCAGGGAGGCAGGAAGGCCGTCTCAAACGGCGGCATCGGGGTGACGATGCGTTTCTTTTTCTTCATTTATGCGTGTTTGTTTTTTGCGGCATGCGGAACCTGCCCGGCGGAGACGTTGATCCTCAGGAGCGGCAAGGTCCTGGAGGCGCGCGTGGTAGAGAAGGACGACCAGTCGGTCGGCGTCATTCGCGACGGCCGCCGGCTTTATTATGAGACCCGGCTGATCGAGACTATCGACGGCAAGCCGCCGTACGAATTTTCCCTCGAAGACCTTTCTGTGGGCGAAGACGATGTGAGCGGAAATTTTGAAAAAGGGCTTTTGTCGGCGTCGCGGGGAGAGTTTGAAGCGGCGTCCAGGGCTTTCCGCGCCAGCCTCAACGAGAACCCTCAAGACCCGAATGCGCTGGAGGCCATCCATATCATCGACGACCTGCGTCAGGGCGGGGTGGCTCCCGAGTTTGTTCAGGCCTTGTTTGAGGGTACGCTTTTATTCTTAAAACAACGCTACGAAGCCGCCACAAAAGCTTTCCAGCGCGCGCTCGAGCTCAAGCCTGACTCGCCGGAGTTGTATTACAATGTCGGCAACCTTTATAACGCCAGGAAATTATACCGCCAGGCAATCCCTTATTTTGAAAAGCTGCTTCAAGCCAACCCTCTTGACGGCGAAGCCCTTTATAGCATCGGTTGGTCGTACTTCGGGCTGGAGGAATTCCGGCGCGCCGCTGATTTCTTTGAAAGATATTTGATCGTGAGCCCTTATGACGCCGAGGCCCACGGCCTTCTCGGCGCCTGTTATTATGCCCTCGGAAGGGAAGAAGAGGCTTCTGAGGAGTTCAAAAAATCCCAGGCTTATTCCGACGAAGACGGTTCCGGGCCGTCTTCCGAAGAAGCGGCGGCCTTCCAGGATTCAGCCTTAAGAGAAGAAGGGATCCGGAGGATCATCAACACGTTTTAAGGCCCGCCGGATCGTAAAAATAGCAGGGCCTTAAAAAACATTCCTTGCGGCATGATGTCTGAAAATACGCTTCCTACGACCCCGGCGCAGCCATTAGTCTTTTGGTATGAGCGCCATCATCGGCGGCTCCCCTGGCGCGCGACACAGGATCCCTATAAGATATGGGTTTCCGAGATCATGCTCCAGCAGACGACCGTCGGGACTGTTATTCCGTATTATGAACGCTGGATCCGCCGTTTTCCTTCTATCTATCGCGTGGCCCGGGCGTCCCGGGAAGACATATTGAAATCATGGCAGGGGCTCGGATATTATAGCCGGGCAAGGAACCTGCATGAGGCGGCGAAAACGATCGTCAGGGAATATGGCGGCTGCGTTCCGGATGACGCGGCCCTTTTGAGAAAACTGCCCGGTTTCGGGCCCTATACGACGGGGGCGGTCTTGAGTATCGCCTTTGGCCGGCGTCTTCCCATTATCGATGCGAATGTCCGCCGGGTGATTTCCCGCCTGAAGATGTTCAGGGGAGGTCCTGCTGTCGTCGATCGGCGCATCTATCGTTTTCTCGAAGAGGTCATGCCGGTTTCAGACCCCGGGATTTTTAACCAGGCGCTGATGGAGCTGGGCGCATTGGTTTGCAAGCCCGACGACCCCCTATGCCCGTCTTGTCCCCTCAAAGGTTTCTGCCGGGCCTATGCTCTGGATGTCCAGGATAAGTTCCCGCCGAGAAAAAAACAAGCTGTCCAGCGGATCGAGGCGGTCGTCGGGGTCATCCGCCGCGGCCGTTCTGTTTTTATGCAAAAACGCCCATCCAGCGGGCTCTTGGCGGATTTTTGGGAGCTTCCCGGAGGGAAGATAAAAAAGGGGGAGGCTCCAAAACAGGCCCTGGCGCGTGAACTTAAAGAAGAATTGGGCGTCGATCTGGCCGAGGCCCGGCACGCGGCAACGGTCCGGCACGCTTACACCCGTTTCAGCGTCCGGCTTTCAGCCTGGGAATGCCGGGTCAAACCCGATCCGGCC
>JAQUOM010000091.1 GCA_028717105.1 Candidatus Omnitrophota bacterium | reverse complement strand
TCTCGCTTTTATTAAATTCAAGCCCGCAGAGGGATTTGAACCCCCGACCCATGCTTTACGAAAGCATTGCTCTACCAGCTGAGCTATACGGGCATGAAATCTATTTATACCAGCTGTCCCGGCGTTTCGCCAGCCGGCGAAGCCGGGATTCCGACCGGACGCAAGCGAAAATCCGGGAAGCTATATTGCTATAAATTTCTGCATCATAAGGATGCGCCCTTCGACGCGTTCGCCCTTTAAGACCCCCGAACTTGTCAACAGGTTCACTTGCTCATGATGGTTCGACCCGTGGTGAGCAAGCGCAGCGCGCCGAACCGCTGCATCGGCACAAAAGGTGCGCGTGAGAATGTCTGATTATAACAAAACTCTTTTTTAAACTCAAGGGCCTATCTTTGTTTCTCTCTTTTAAAAACAATGACCAAAAACAACAGCGATAAATAGATCCCCGCGGCAACGGCCGGAAGCACGCGGAGGCCGGAGGCATACCCGCCTTCTATGCGGGCAAAGTACCTGTTGATGGAGAGAAAAACGGCCACGAGACCGTCGTCGGCTGCAGCCAGATAATGCGCCGCAGGAACACACCAGGACAGGCATAAAAAAGAAAAACCGGCAGCCATCACAACCGCAGATAAAGGCACGATCACCATGTTGGCGGCGATGCCGATCCAGGAGATATTGCCGAACGCACAAGCCATCAAAGGCGCTGTCCCCACCCAGGCGCAGACAGATACCGCTCCCGCGACAGCCGCTCCCCTGCCCCATCGGCCCGGAAGGGTCGTCGGGGAAACGATCCTGTCGAGCAAAGCCCGCGGATCGAGGATAGGAAAAAGGCAGAAGATGGAAAACACGCTCAAAAAAGACAACTGGAAAGAAAGGGAGAACAGTTGGCGAGGGTCCGATAAAAGAATGACACATCCTGCGATACACAATGCATTCAGGAACAAAGGATTGCGCTCCAAATAAAGACATAGGAAAAACACACACGACATCACGGTCGCCCGCAGGACCGGCGCCGAAGCGCCAGTCAAAAAACAGTAAGCCCATAAAAGTAAAACAACCAGCCCCAGACGCACCCTGCCTTTGAGGCGCAGTAATTTCAAGACCATGGCCACGATGAAAGCGACCAACCCCACATGCGAACCGCTGACGACGAAAATATGCCACGTTCCGGCCCTCACGGCGTCCTGGCGCAGTTGCGCCGGAAGCGCGGTTTTCCTGCCCAAAAGCATCCCTTCCATGACGCGCGCCGCTTCCGGAGAATGATAAGCGCGAATGAGCGAAGCGAAATATTGGCGGGCCGCAAACGCCCATCGGCCGATCGCCAAAGATCCATCCCAACCGCAGCGTTTCACAGGCGCCTGCGGCAGAAAAACCGCGTCGCAGCCGCCCCCGGCCACCAGACGCCTGTCAAACGAGCTCAAGGCGGAAAAACGGCCCGGACAAACGACGTTATCCGCAAACATAAGAACAACCGGACGCCCCTCCGGGCCGTCTTCACGGCGCAAGGACTTCTTGAGCCGGACACGGACGCGGCCGCTGACACGGCAAAAAGATTCTCCCCGGCTGATCCGACGGGCTTCGACGATAAAGCTGCCGTCCCGATCGCCTTCAAAGCGTTCGCTGACAACGACGCCGTCGAGCCGGCATGGCCCCGCGATCTCTTGCGTTATCCGCGCCACATTGTCCCTGGCTTCCAGAGACCGGACGCTTCCGGCATGCATCCCCAAAATCATCACGCATCCGACGGCGCAAAAAATAAAATATTTCGGCCGATACAACGTCGCAAGGCATGCCGCCATGGCCGCCGGTGTCAAAAATATAAAGCAACCCGGCCCGGCCGGAAAGACAGATTGAAGCAAAATCCCGGCGGCAAAACATCCTGCGAGGACCGTCAATGACGGCACACAAAAAGAGAAGGGATATTTTTCCATGGATCCAAAGGACCGATCGGAAAAAACACCCCTTGAAGAGAAAGGACGTGCGGGTAAAAAGGCGTTTTTGAGGGTTTCGCTGCGAAAAACCGCCGGCTCTCCGCCGGCACGGATCATTTTTCCTGTTGTGCGGCAATACGCAACCGTTCAATGCCTAAACCGTTCAAGACGTCCAGGACGCGCACCACGTTCTTAAACGGCACAAGACGGTCGATCTGAACAACCACCGTTAAACCGGGATCGTCCTGCCTCATCACGGAAAGACGGCCCTCCAATTCCTGTGTCGTCACGACTTCCCCCTGCAGATACAACGGACCCTCTCCGGAAAGGACGATGGTGACATATCCGCCGGACGAACCGGGATTCATCACGTGTTTAGCCGCAGGCAGATTGACCTTGATGTGTTTGGCCTTCGTCGGACTGAACGTATAAATCAGACTGAAGGAAATAAAGAAAAAAATGAACATGTTCAGGACGATGTCCGTCATGGCGACAGACTCGAGGCTGAACATGTAGCGGCGGTTCGGCGCAATCTTCACAGGACCCTGCCTCTTGTCAGAAGTTCCAGAAGCTGAGACGAATAATCATCCAACTCGTGTGAAAAATACTTGATGCGGCTGATGAAATAATTGTAACACAGATAATAGGGGATCGCGACGATGAGGCCGGCGGCGGTCGTGATCATCGCCTCGTAGATACCGCTTGCCAGGGCGCTGACCGTCACTTCGTTGCCCGCCTTCTCCCAAGCCATGAACGCGCGGATGAGCCCCGTGATCGTCCCCAGGAATCCCATGAGCGGCGAAATCCCCACGATCGACACCAGTCCGCCCAGCCTCTTCTCCAGTATCTTGACGTAATGATTTCCCATGCGCTCGAGGACTTTTTCAAGTTCCAGCCTCGACAATAACCGGTTCTCGATCGCGGCCGCATACATAGCGGCCAGGGGATATTCTTTCTTTTGGCTGCAGGCATCCAGCGCCTCCTTATACCTGCTTTTTTCAACCAGGCCCAGGACCTGTCCGGAAAATTCCGCCATATTCAGGCGGTAAACCCGCCGGATGACAAAAAAACGCTCTGCAATGATCCCTGCGCCGACGATACTCGCCAGGATGATCGGGATCATCATGACCCCGCCTTTAATGATGAAATATAACATAAACGCTCCTCGTTAGATTCTCGCCCGATCCTTCATCATATCGCTAACGCCGCCTGGCAACGGTCACCTTAGCCCGTTTCAATTACGAATTTCGTTAACGAAATAACCGCCTCGCAAGATACAATAACCAGGCAATCGATCCATCCGGATTCAATAACCGAATATCGTTTGATGATCGAATATCGGGGATTTGTTCGTATCCTGTTTCTTGGTTATTTCACGCACGGACATCATGGCCGTAACCGTTGCCGGAGATTACGTCACGAACAAATATTTCTTAAGATCACGGGCTTTCTGGCCGCTGATCCCTTTCAGGACTTCAAGCTCATCGACGCTGTTGAATCTGCCTTTAAGCGACCGGACTTTCAGGATCGCCTCGGCGGTCTTCTCGCCGATCCCCGGCAAAGCCACCAACTCCTGAAAAGTCGCCCGGTTTAAGTCCAGGGCGCGGGCTCGATCCTCGTCTCCATAGACTTCAATAAGGCAATGGTTGCAATCCGCGGCCTTGCGTCCATGCGTCAAAAAGAGGCCCGCACCCAAAAGGACGCACAAAAAAATCAGGACTTTCCGTTCCTGCAAAGTTAGCGAGATCATGACACGACGATGCTGACGAGTTTCCCGGGGACCACGATCACTTTTTGAACGACTTTACCCGCTGTCCATTCACGGATCTTGGCATCTTCCAGGGCCGCTGTCTTTACTTCGTCCTGCCGGGCGGCAAGGCTCAGGACAATCTTGGAGCGGACCTTGCCGTTGACCTGGACGACATACGTCGCTTCCTCTTCGACGAGAAGGGCCGGATCGAACGCGGGCCAGGGCGCAGTGAAAATGCTTGCCGTGCCGCCCAGCATCCGCCACATCTCTTCGCAAATATGAGGCACAAAAGGCGCAAGCAACAGGACAATCGCCCGGACGGCTTCGGCGGCCTGGGCCGAACGCATCTCGGCTTCGGAGAGCTTGTAGAGTTCGTTGACCAGCTCCATGATGCCGGAGATCGCCGTATTGAATTTAAAACCTCCCTCCATGTCGGAGGTGACTTTTTTGATCGTCTGGTGCATCTTCTTTGTGACACAGGCCGTCGCAGCCGAAGACAGGGAAGCCGTCCGCGTATCGCCGGACAACGCATCCGCAAGGCGCCAGACGCGGTTCAAAAACCGCCAGGCGCCGTCCATCCCTTTTTCGTTCCAGTCAAGTTCGGCCTCCGGCGGCGCGGCGAAAAGAATGAATAATCTCAAGGTATCGGCGCCGTAATTTTTAATGATCTCGTCTGGATCGACGATATTGCCACGGGACTTTGACATGACCTCGCCCTCTTTAAGCACCATCCCTTGCGTCAGGAGCCGATGGAACGGCTCGCGCACACGGACCAATCCTTCATCGGAGAGAAATTTCGTGAAAAAGCGGGAATACAACAGATGCAAAACCGCATGTTCGATGCCGCCGATATACTGGTCGACCGGCATCCAATAGGCGGCTTCTTGCTGGTCAAAAGGCGCCTTGTTTTCCCGGGGAGAACAAAACCTCAGGAAATACCAGGACGAATCGATGAATGTTGCCATCGTGTCAGTCTCCCGTCGGGCGGGCTTTCCGCATTTCGGGCACGTCGTTTCAACGAACGCTTTAACTTTCCCCAAAGGACTCCCGCCTTCACCGGTAAACGTGGCGTCTTTAGGCAAAACAACCGGCAGTTCCTCATAGGGCACACCGACCACGCCGCAGGACGCGCAATAAACGACGGGGATAGGCGTTCCCCAATAACGCTGGCGCGAAACAAGCCAGTCCCTCAGGCGCCAATGGACGGCGATTTTGCCCATCATCTTCTCTTCCATCCACAGGGCTATCTTTTTCTTGGCGTCGTCGCTGGATAGACCGTTGAACGCGCCGGAATTCACCATAGTACCTTCCATCTCAAAGGCCTCCCGGAGCGTCTCTGCCGCCTGCGGGGCGCCTTGAGGCTGGATGACGATACGCATAGGCAGCCCGTATTCTTTGGCAAAAAGAAAATCCCTCTGGTCGTGCGTCGGCACCGCCATGATCGCGCCTGTCCCGTATTCCATGAGGACATAATCCGCGACCCAAACAGGGATCTTTTCGCCATTAACGGGATTGACGGCATAGGCACCCGTGAAACATCCTTCCTTCGCGGTATCTTCGGCCACGCGCGCCATCTTGGATTCCTTGAGGACTTTGTCGATAAAACGCAAAACTTCTTTTTCCTGGGGCCGGCCGGCGATCAATATCTTGACAAGGGGATGTTCGGGGGCCAGCACGACATATGTCGCGCCGAAAATGGTGTCCGGCCGCGTCGTGAAAACGCGCAAGACATCGCCGTTTTCGAGCTTAAAAAAGATCTCGACGCCGTAGCTCTTGCCAATCCAGTTCTTCTGCATGGCGACGACACGTTCCGGCCAATGTTCCAGCAAGGCGAGATCGTCAAGCAGGCGATCCTTGTATGCGGTGATCTTCAAATACCACTGTTCAAGTTCTTTTTCCACGACCGGCGTGTGACAGCGCCAGCATCCGCCTCCAACCACCTCTTCGTTCGCAAGCGTCGTTTCGCAGCTCGGACACCAGTTGACTCCGGAGGCCTTCTTGTAAGCAAGCCCCCGCTCCCACATCTTCAAGAAGATCCACTGGTTCCACCGGTAGTATTCCGGAAGACAAGTAGAAAGCTCTCTGTCCCAATCATAGGAAAACCCCATGCGCAAAAGCTCTTTTTTCATGTCATCGATACACTTAAGCGTCCACGTTTGCGGATCCGACTTATGCTTGATGGCGGCGTTCTCGGCGGGCTGGCCAAAAGCGTCGTACCCCATGGGATGAAGCACGCGAAAACCCTGCAAGGACTTATAACGGGCCACGACGTCACCGATCGTATAATTGCGCACGTGCCCCATGTGGATGCGGCCGGACGGGTAAGGAAACATCTCCAGGACATAATATTTCGGCCTGGATTTATCCGGGACAGCCCGATAGAGCTTCTCGGCGGCCCACC
>JAQUOM010000090.1 GCA_028717105.1 Candidatus Omnitrophota bacterium | reverse complement strand
TTCCAGGCCGGCGCTCTTGACATCAAAACGGTCACCGGACAGCGTTTTTAAAAAGGCCTCAGACATCTGGCTGCGGGCCGAATTATGTACGCAGATAAACAAGACCTTCTTTTTGTCCATCACCCGCCTCCTCTCCTCGCGACGCAGGACGCGCCTTCTCCTTCCTGCGAAGCGCCAGTATTATACAGCGGAAACCGGTCAGAAAGAAGCGGAAACCAGCTATAGCGCGATCCGGCCCAACAGCCTATAATAAAAAAGTGGGCCTTGCGGGCTTCAAGTCCATGGCCTTCTGCGAAGGCGGATGATCAACAACAAACAAAGGAGGAAACCATGAGACGACTCATCTTGATGTGCTGCGCGTATCTCTTCGTTTCGTCTATGGCGTTTGCCGACGACGCCATGATGGGAGGATGCGCCATGATGAAAAAGGCCGACGCGATGGGTGCGGAAGACAAGTTCCACATGAAGGCGTTTTACCTGCTCGCCAACGCCGATGAGATCGGCCTGACGGACGACCAGGTCAAAACGATCGAAGACCTCAAGCTGAAGGTAAAAAAGAACCTCATCATGAAAGATGCCGAAATCAACACCCTGGGCCTCGACATCGCCGCCGCCCTTAAAGAAGATGAGGTCGACATGAAACGCGTCAATGCCCTTGTGGACAAAAAATACGACCTCAAGAAACAGCGGACAAAAGACGCGATCCAGGGCTACATCGATCTTCGGGGCATTCTGACAAATGAACAACGCGAGAAATTAAAAGAGACCTGGTCCCAGTGCATGATGGGCAAGAAGAAAATGATGATGTCGGGAGAACACGGCGAATCGTCCTCCAAAAGCGGCAAGATGGAAAGCATGCACGCGATGCAAATGGAAAAAGGATCCAGATAACAACAGCCCCCGCGCAACACCGCGGGGCAGGAGAGGCAAACACGAAGGCCCGGACATCCCGTCCGGGCCTTCGCATATCCCCTCTCCCTCAAGGCGTTTCTTTATTGTCCCGTGCGGGGAATCCGCATCAAAACACGGACATTCTTTAAAAGAAACACGGCTCCCGCCATGCAAAAAACAACACTTACACAAAAAACCACTTCTTCCGCCAGGGGGGTATTAAACACCTTGTGCGGCAGCTTGATCGCTTCGATCGCCACCTCCATAAACAATCCGATCAGAAGATAGACCAGGCCGTAAAAATGGCACACCTTGTCGACCTCTTCCTGCTCCCGGCTATGGTGCCGGGGATAAAGCTTAAAGAACTTCATAAGGGTGTCTCGTTCTTCGAGCGCCACGCCATAAGCCACAAAGATCGTCGCGATGCCCTCCAGCAGGTTTTCCATGGGCCGGGCATCGTTCGTGAAGCTGGACAAAAGGATCAAGGCGTCATAAATAACGCCCAGGGTGATGAAAAAAAGCAGGATATTGAACGAAACGATGGTCCGCTTGTGCGTCAACACGAACAGTATGTTCATACAACGGCCTCCTTAAAAGCCGGCCTAGACGTCGATCCCGGAAACCTTTCGGATGGCCAGGCCGATGCCGAAATTGACCGCCGCAATCGCCAGGCTCAAGCCCGCCATCTCCAGAAACCGTTTCCTAAAATCCATGTTTTTGGCGACGGAGATATAAAACGTAAAAAAGAACACGATCGCCAGCGAGCCCAAAACGACCCAGGACAGGCAGACAAAAAGGTTCGTGAAGATAAAATACGGCAGAACCAGGAAGGCAACGGTCAGGACGTAGGCGGCCCCCGTATACATACTGGCCTTCAGCGGATTTTTAGCCGTCTCTTCCTGTTTGGTCGAAAGATATTCCGCGGAGGCCATGGACATGGAGGCGGCGATCCCCGTGATCAAACCGACAATGGCGACGAGCCGGGCATTCTGAAGCGCCAGGGTAAAACCCACGAGGGCGCCGGTCAATTCCACCAGGGCGTCATTCAACCCTAAAACCATGGAGCCGGCGTACTGCAGGCGTTCTTCATCGACCATGTCAAGCAGGTGCATCTCGTGCTCTTTTTCATCCCGGACGATGGCGTCGATTTCAGGGGAAACCTGGCGCAGCTCTCCATAGGCATCCTGGGCGGTATCTTCACCGCTCTCCAGGAGACGCAAGGCAAAGTTGAGGCCGAAGGCCCGCCCCAAAAAAACAAAAAACAGGACTTTCACCCTATCCGGTCCGGCGTTTTCCTGCGTGAGGCCATGAAAAACATTGTAGTGCCTCAACTCTTCCGCCGATATCTTCTCCAGGATATCCCTGTGTTCCCGGACGTTGACGGCCGCAGCAAGCTCATGATAGATGACGTGCTCCGTCATCTCGTTGACCTGCGCCCTCCTCACCTTTGCCTTGAGTTCTTCTGTCAGCATGTCTCGGCTTCGCTCATGGGATGAATGACGGTGCGTCCATAGAAAATGTCATACCGAACCCCTTCCTTCTTTTTAACGCAGAAAAAGGCGCATGTCAACACATGACATCATAGGACGTTATGTCAGGCGGCCATATCTTTCTTCAAGAAGCGAGATGACATTCGAGGAAAGCAGGAAGGTCTTGATCTTGTCCCGACGGGAGATGTCGCGCCTCTCCGGCAAGACTTCTTCGGAAAGCTTGTCGGCAAGCGCGGCTTTCCGGATCTCAAAATCTGCAGGGTCCATCGACCGGGCCTCCTCAAGCGCCGCCAGGACTTTGTCCTGCAAAGACGTTTCTTCTGCCCGGGTCACAGCCCTCCTGATCTTGAGCTTCTCGACGACAAAGGCGGCCAACTCCTTCTTTTTGCGGTCAAATGTCACCGAAGGCATGCGTTGGGCGCGTTCCAGGAGACGACAGATACCGTCTGAAGAACCTGCCTGGCCGATCCGGCCTTCCGAAACAACAGGGATCACGCAAGGCCGATAGGCGTCGAGGGCCGCAAGCTGATACGGCTCCAGGCACCCTTCCACTTCCACGGCGATCTCTTCGGTCCTGGCCTGCGCCTGATGGAACGCACCCTCCAGCTCCGTCTTGATCTTATGGAAACGCCGGGCATCGTCCTGATCCACGACGACCCGGCCGGCCTGGACCTGTTTTTTGATCACGGCGTAAGAATCGGCCAAAACCGCCTCGGACGAGACCGCCTTCTGTTGCAGGCTGTCGCGAAGGCGCCGGACCTCTTTGGCCCTCGCGATGACCCATTGCGCCTGTTCGCGGGACAGCTCCAGGTTATTCAGAAGGTTGACGATCTGGATGTCCTCGCGCAGCTTCCGGGACTCCGGCTCCCGGTCCTGCCGGCAATAACCGGGCGCCGGCACAACCAACGGCACGACGCAGGCGAAAACCAGGCTCAGGACGATGGTATATCTCATAGCTCCCCCTCGTCCCGTTAGACGTCCCGGCCCATGAAAAAGTTTACCCGCGAGAGAATAAATATCTCTCACGGACCGTCGAACGTCTGCGTGAAACCTCAAAAAAAAGAAGCCGCCGGCCTGCCTGCCCGCTTGTCTTCGACAGACATACCGGCGAAGTTTCACTCTTTTCCTATGACCTCGATCCTGACCCAGGCCAGACCTCTTTCCAATATTCCCAATTGCCGCGCAGCGGCGCGCGACAAATCGATGATGCGGCCGGGGATATACGGCCCCCTGTCATTGATCCTGACCGTGACCTGCCTTGCGTTTTTTAATTCCGTCACGCGCACGATACTGCCCATCGACAAACGCCTGTGAGCGGCCGTCATCTTTTCCGGGTCGAAGATTTCCCCGCTGGCCGTTGCCCTGCCCATGAAACGCTTCCCATACCAGGAGGCGATTCCTGTCGTGCTGTATCGATCATGGATCTCCATGGCCGCATAAGCAAAAAGGACCGCCAGGACCGTTACCAGGACGATCCGTTGTTCCTCCCTCAAATGAAAATATCTCATGGGGGATCCTTTCAGGGCCCGGTGTCCTCGTCTGTGAGAAAACGGGCAAGGGCGGGATCTTCAAGCAGGCTGCCGTAATGAAAAACCACACAACCGCCGCTGTCCGCCTCCCGGCACAGGCGCATCTGCCGCCCGAATGTCGGCGCAGAACCCGTCAATTTATAAGCCGGGACGGCGATCATCGTCTTGCCGAGGTCCTGCGTCTCTTTTTTCGCTCCGGCGATAAATCCTGCGAACTCTTCAGGGTCGGAAGAATAGCTCATGAAAACGACGAAATCTACGAGGCCCTGGTCGAGCCAGGACGGCCAGTCCTGAAAAGCTTCCTCAAGCGCCCGGACGCAGGGGGCGCATCCTGTCGCAGCGACCCGGATCTGCGGCCGCAAGGCATGCGCGGCGGCCGTCAATCCTTCCAGCACCTCTGTCACCTGGCGGCGTTTCCAATCCTTCCAGGCCGCATCATTCTTTTCGACGACCCGGCGGCCCGTCGCCTGCTGAAAACGCTCACGGTTCATCTGCGTATGGCCGTAATCAGGCTGTGGATCGGGATAACGCACATAATCAAAAAGTATGCCGTCGAGCTCCGGGTAGGCCCGCAGTATCTCCCCGACTATCCCCGAAAGTTCCCGGCGCACCCGCAGGTCTCCCGGCTCCAGGAAATACTGGCTGTCGATCTTGTAATCTTCGATCTTTGCCTTGTCCTTGAGGTTCCGGGTCAGGATATCCGGCCCGTATTTTTTCAAAAGCCTTGCGTTTTTGTTGTTGCCGAGGCTCAAACAATTCAACCAGGCATAAACCCGGATGCCGGCGGCATGGGCCTTTGAAATAAGAAGGCGCAAAGGGTCTTCGCCAACAAGCTCCAGAGAAGCCTCATAAGGGGACGAGTCGGCGATCGTCGAAGCAAACCACGCCTCATTGGAACGGTAGATCTGCACGAAGAGGATATCGATCTGCGCCTGTTTCGAAAAATCGATAAGCCTTTCGATCTGCCGGCGGCTGGAGAGGACGGGCGGGTCCTGCAGGACCGTGACGAAAAGAGAGTCGCGCCCCGGCCCCCCGCCTTCGGCGGGAAACGGCAGCGAGAACAACAAAAACAAGAAGAACAACAGGCGTCGCATCATAAATGATGGAGATAAAAAATTTGGGCGAGCCTTTTCGACCCGCCCAAATATTTTCCGTTTTCGGTATGAAATCAGCCACCCCACTTACGTCGCTTTTGCTTTCTCTTCTTTTAGCGAGGCAGGCGTAAATTGCGGCTTTCTTTTACCGACCGCCATCTTTGCGCTTTGAAAAACACTCTTTGCAATAGACCGGACGATCGCCGCTGGGCTTGAAAGGAACCTCGCACTCTTTCTTGCATTCCGAACAAACCGCTTTGTGCATCTCGCGTGGCCGATCACTCCATCCCCCACGACCTCCCTGAAACGCCATAACTCCTCCTTTGTCTCACTACACTCGACGTTCGGTTTCGGCACTTTCGCCTGCCAACCGACAGGCACGTGCCACCTGGGCCGCCGCGCCTTCCCGACGGTTCCCATCAACGTAACTATGTTTCCTTATAACTCGTTTAAAGGGCCTTGTCAATCAAAGATTTGAATCTTGCGCGCAACGCTTTTTTCTCTTCCAGCGAAATCGAAGCCGTGCCTATTTGACGACGATCTTCGTTATTCTTGACGGACGCATTTTACGATCTTTCATTTTGGGGACCGTGATCGTCAACAACCCGTTCTTATGTTCCGCTGTTATTTGATCGGCCCGGGCGTCCTGCGGCAGCATGAACGTGCTCAAAAAATCTCCGTAACGCGACGCCTGCGCATAGGAATCCCCGTCTTTTTTCACCTCATCCTTCTTCGTTTCGGCCGACACCACCAGCTGCCCTCCCTCCACGCGGACGCGGATGTCTTTCTTCTCAAAGCCGGGCAGGCTGACTTTCACGATATAAGCGGTATCCGTATCGGAAAAACTCTGGCCGGAAGAAGACGGACGGTTCTGGATATTTCTTTGGTCCGGCCGCGCATAAAAACTATTATCCATGAGGCGCTGCATCCTCTCCTGCAGCCTGTTCATCTCGTCAAGAGTTTCCCTGGCCCGGGAATCCATAAAAATAGCGGGATTGTTTTCAAACGGCCTCGGCACAGGAAAAGGCTGATACTGCACAACGACGTTTTTTTGCCGGGCTTTTTCTCCGCTGCGCCTGCCCATTAAATACGCATTCTCAAGGAGAAAAGCCGCCGCTAAAATAAGGACAGCACCCCAGATTATTTTGTTTTTCATATGCACCCCCTTTCGTTTCCCGGGCGCCGGCTGCGGCGCCCGCCTTTTCTCTCTGCGGCCTTGCAACAGCCGTCTTTTATAATTTTATAAAACCGCTAAATTTTTAGCAACAAAATTTTGGGCGCCGCATCCTCTGGTAACGAAGCATCGTCCGACAAAAAAACCCGCCTCTTGCGGCGTGCTTTCTGACAAGACTCTCCGGTTTCGCAGTCTAATAGTGAAACTCCTCGACCTCGCAGGTCTCGCGCATGTTTTGGCCCATGCTCAACATGCCCATGCCCGGGAC
>JAQUOM010000089.1 GCA_028717105.1 Candidatus Omnitrophota bacterium | reverse complement strand
CGCCGATGCCCGTAAGGAAGGGTTTCTGGGGAAAAATATCATGGGTTCCGATTTTTCTTTTGATATCGAGATCCGCCTCGGTGCCGGGGCCTTTGTCTGCGGTGAAGAGACGGCGCTCATCCATTCTGTCGAAGGGCACCGCGGCATGCCGCGGCCACGCCCGCCTTATCCATCGGTGCAGGGGCTTTTCGACCAGCCGACCCTGATCAATAACGTCGAGACCTGGGCGAATATCCCGGTCATTATCCTCGATGGAGCGGATTGGTTCAGCTCGATCGGCACGGAAAAAAGCAAGGGAACCAAGGTTTTCGCTCTCGCGGGAATGATCAAGAATACCGGCCTGATCGAAGTTCCCATGGGCACGACGCTTCGGTCCATCATTTATGATATCGGCGGAGGCATCCCGAATAACAAGAAGTTCAAGGCGCTCCAGACCGGAGGTCCTTCCGGCGGCTGTCTTTCCGAGGATTACCTGGATACGAAGATCGATTATGAATCGCTCGCCGCGGCCGGTTCGATCATGGGGTCCGGCGGCATGATCGTGATGAATGAGGATGCCTGCATGGTGAATATTGCGCGTTTCTTTTTGGAATTCACGCAGAACGAATCGTGCGGGAAATGCACGCCGTGCCGGGAGGGAACGAAGCGGATGCTCGAGATCCTGACGCGCATTACGGAGGGCAAGGGGCAGGAGGGCGATATCGAACGGCTGGAACGGCTGGGCCATTTGATCAAAAAGGCCTCTTTGTGCGGGCTGGGCCAATCAGCCCCCAATCCTGTTTTGAGCACGTTGAAGAATTTCCGGCATGAATATGAGGAGCATATCCGTCACAAGAAATGCCGGGCCGGAGCCTGTCTGGCCCTGATGGGTTACGAGATCACCGACAAGTGTGTCGGCTGCACGTCTTGTAAAAAGGCCTGCCCGGTCGGGGCGATCACGGGAAATCCCAAGAGCCTGCACGTGATCGATCAGGGAAAATGCGTGAGGTGCGGGTTATGCTTTGAGACATGTAAATTCGGCGCGATAAAAAGATCTTAATCCCCTTGCCAGAATAAAAGGATAAAACAAATGGAAGCTAAAACGATAACCATTCATATCGACGGTAAATCTTACAAGACGCAAGAAGGCCTGACTATTATGCAGGCGGCCGACCAGCTGGGATTCCACATCCCGCGGTTGTGCTATCATCCGAAGCTTTCGATCGAAGGCGCCTGCCGCGTCTGTATCGTGGAGGTCGAGGGTGCCAAGTCTTATGTGGCGTCCTGCGCCTATCCCGTAACGGACGGCATGAAGATCCATACCAATACGCAGGAGATCCGCCGCGCACGGCGGGATATCGTCGAACTCATCTTAGACAATCACCCTCAGGATTGCCATACCTGTGAGCGCGACTCCAACTGTGAATTACAGCGTCTGGCCTCCGCCATGGGGATCCGCAAGAGGCATTTTGAGGGCGAACGCAAGAAATACGAGAAAGACCTGTCGTCGGCCTCCGTCATCAGGGATCCGAACAAGTGTATCCTCTGCGGACGCTGCGTGCGCATCTGTTCGGAAGTCCAGAAGGTAACGGCCCTGGGCCACGCGCATCGGGGTTTTCAGACAGTCGTTATGCCGGCATATAACATGCCGTTCCGCGACAGCGTCTGCACGGCCTGCGGCCAGTGCATCAACGTTTGTCCGACAGCCGCCTTCGTCGAAAAGGTCTATACACAGGACCTCTTCGCCAAGCTGAATGATCCGCATATCGTCAAAGTGGCCCAGATTGCGCCGTCTGTCCGGGCTGCCATCGGTGAGGCCTTCGGCCAGGAGCCGGGGCGTGCCATGGAGCGAGAATTGACGGCCGCGCTCAGAAGGCTGGGGTTTGATTATGTTTTTGATACGCAGTTCTCCGCGGATTTGACGATCATGGAGGAAGCGAGCGAATTTTTGGAGAGGTTCCAGGGCAAGGGGAAGCTGCCGATGATCACGTCGTGTTCCAGCGCCTGGATGAAGTGCGTGGAGCAGTTCCATCCCGATCTCCTGGAGAATGTTTCGACCTGCAAGTCGCCGATGTCCATGATGGGCGCTTTGATCCGTACATATTTCGCGGACAAGATAAAAAGAGACCCTAAAGAGATCTTGAGCGTCGCCATTATGTGCTGCACGGCCAAGAAATACGAGGCCTCGCGGCCGGAATTGATGGTCAACGGCATGCCGGCCGTGGATATGGTCGTGACGACCCGCGAGATCGCCTGGATGATTAAATCTTCCGGCATCGATCTCTTGCACATCAAGGGCGAGGATTTCGATGAGCCCCTCGGGTTGTCATCAGGGGCGGGCGCCATCTTCGGTGCCACAGGCGGTGTCATGGAAGCCGCGATCCGCACGGCGTATGAAATGTATACGGGCGAGACCCTGATGGATATAGAACTGGAGTCTTTGAGAGGGTTGACAGGGATCAAGGAAGGTAAACTGATGATTGACGGTAAAGAGATCCGCGTGGCGGTGGCCCACGGCCTGGGAAACGCGGCGACGGTCTTGGACATGGCGCGCAAAGACCCGGATCGATATCATTTTATCGAGATCATGGGGTGTCCGGGCGGATGCATCGGCGGCGGCGGGCAGCCTTACGCCGGCATCAATTCGATGCCGCTCGACGAAGAGTGCTTAAAAAAGAGAGCGGAAGCGTTATACGGGATCGATCGCCACAAGACGATCCGCAGAAGCCATGAAAATCCGGATGTCCAGAGGATATATAAGGAATTTTTGGGACGCCCTTTGAGCGCCAAATCGCACCAGCTTCTGCACACGCATTATAAGGCCAAGGAACCGAGAGGCATCATTCCGCAGGAATTAAAGGTCAGATAAATACCGGTCAGCCTGTGCGCCGGTTTGCCGGTGAATCGGTTAACAGGCCCACCGGCTGACAAAAAATAAAAGGGGTTGCTATGATCAGCGTTCAAGACGACAAGGTAAATCAGTTGAAACAATTCATGGAGAAGGCTAAGGCCGGTACACATCCGGAGTCGCAACTGATCGCCATCCTTCATCGCGCGCAGGAAATTTACGGCCACCTTGACCAGGCGGTGATGGATGAGATCGCCTTGACGATGAACATCCCGACCGCCCACATCTGGGGCGTGGCGACTTTTTATCACTACTTTAACCTTAAACCCAAAGGGAAACATACGATTTCCGTCTGTTTGGGAACGGCGTGTTACGTCAAGGGCGCGGCCCAGATCCTGGAAACCATCAAAAAAGAGCTCAAGGTTGAGATCGGGGAAACGACCGGGGACGGGATATTTACTCTGGTTGAGACGCGTTGTCTGGGTACTTGCGGCCTGGCGCCCGTCATGATGATCGACGACAAGGTCTACGGGACGCTGACGCCGAAAAAGACAGTGGAGATACTCCAGGGTTTTTATAAAAAATAAGCGGTGAGCACGGAGAAGCATGAAACATATTGACGAACAAAAAATATTCGATATTCTGGCGGACGCTCAAAAGGTGCCGGCTGCGGATGTGGAGGCGGTTCTCGCCAGGGGGCGCGCGCTCAAGGGGTTGACGCTGAAAGAAACTGCTGTCCTTTTGTCGGTTTCGGACCCGGCGCTTTTGAAAAAAATCCTTGAGACCGCGGCCTGGGTGAAGAACGAGATTTATGGCAGCCGCATCGTTTTGTTTGCGCCGCTCTATACGAGCAATTTCTGCATGAACGGCTGCCTTTATTGCGGGTTTAAGGCGGACAACAAGAGTGTCAAGAGAAAGGCCTTGGCCCCGCAGGAGATCGCGCAAGAGGTCGCCTGGCTCCTCGGCTGCGGCCATAAGCGCATCCTTCTTGTTGCCGGGGAATCCCGCGGTTCCCGTCGGCCCGTGGTGGAAGATTATGTCGAGGCGATCGAGACGGTGTATCGTGTCCGCGTCGGGGCGCATCAGATCCGCAGGGTCAACATTAACTGTGCGCCCTTGAGCGTTGAAGATTTCCGCAAGCTTAAGAAGGCGGGTATCGGGACGTATCAGCTTTTCCAGGAGACATATCACGATGCCACCTATCGCCGCCTGCACCCCTACGGCCCCAAGAGCGACCCCGATAACCGCCTGGATGCGATCGACCGGGCGTTTGGCGCCGGTATCGACGATGTGGGGATCGGCCCGCTTTACGGCCTCTATGACTATCGTTTTGAGACCTTGGGGCTCCTGGAACACATCCGCCATCTGGAAGAGACTTTTGGTGTGGGGCCGCACACGATTTCCGTGCCGCGGATCGAGCCGGCGCACGGCGTCGATTTTCTCGAAGCGGCGCCCTACAGGCTGTCGGACGAAGAATTCAAGAAAACCGTCGCCATCTTAAGATTGGCTGTTCCATATACAGGTATTATCCTGACGACAAGGGAAGCGCCGTCGTTTCGGGACGAGCTTTTTGCCATCGGCGTCTCGCAGGTCAGTGCCGGTTCCCGGACATCGCCGGGCGGCTATACGCAAGACGGCGCAGACGACGGCCAGTTTTTCCCGAACGATGCGCGTAATCTGGATCAGGTGATCGGATCTTTGATTGAAAAAGGGTTGTGTCCCAGTTTTTGCGCGGCCTGTTACCGCAAGGAGCGCACGGGTTCGACATTTATGGATCTGGCCAAGCCCGGAACGATCAAAGGCAAGTGCCAGATGAATGCCCTGATCACGCTCAAGGAATATCTGGATGATTTTGCTTCTCCTGTTGTCAAGGAACGGGGATATCGCCTCATCGAACAGGCCAAGACGCTTTTGGATGAAAGCAGCCGGCGGCAATTGAGCGCCTTCTTTGAAGACATTCAAAAAGGGATCCGCGATGTGTATGTCTAAATTTGGAACTTTGCTTGACAGGGTTGCCGTCGGCGATGCGCCGGACATATCCGATATCGTGGCGCTCCTGGATGCCTCGGGCGAGGAAGCGGATGCGCTTTTTGCGCGCGCCGATGAAATCCGCCGCGCCTGTTTCGGCGACGGGATTTTGTTGCGCGCGATCGTGGAGTTTTCCAGCAGGTGCTCGAGGGATTGCGCTTATTGCGGCCTGCGCAAGGCCCATCGGCAGATTAAGCGTTACCGGATGAGCACGGCGGAGATCCTGGCATCGACCCTGGAGGCCGCGGCCTGCGGCATCAAGACGGTGGTCCTGCAGTCGGGGGAGGACGACACGCTCGATCCATCCTGGCTTGCGGATGTCGTGCGGGCCATCAAGTCCGGCAGTGATATGGCGGTGACGCTTTCTGTCGGGGAAAAGCCGCAGGAGGCGTATGCCCTGTGGCGCCGGGCCGGCGCGGACCGTTATCTGCTGAAGATCGAAACGACGAACCCGGCATTGTATCGGCAGCTCCATCCGGACATGGATATCGACAGGAGGATGGAGTGCCTGCGCGTTCTGCGGGACTTGGGCTATCAGGTGGGTTCCGGCAGCATCGTGGGGCTTCCGGGCCAGACGCTTGAGGACCTGGCACAGGATATTTTATTTTTCAAGCGTTATGACTTCGATATGATCGGCATCGGCCCTTTTATCGCGCATCCCGGCACGCCTTTGGGGTCAGAGGGTGACGGGGAGATTGACGCGGTGCTCAGGGTGCTCGCGACAACGAGGATCGCGGTCAAAAACGCGCACATGCCGGCAACGACAGCCGTGGGGAGTCTCGAGGAAGATCATCGCCTCGCGGCCCTGAAGGCCGGCGCCAATGTTCTCATGCCGAATTTTACGCCTCAGCCTTACAGGCAGGCCTACGAGATATATCCGCATAAGCGCTGTCTGACGGAAGTCTCCGGGGCGTGTGTTCCCTGCATGGAAACAATGGCCTCTGCCATTGGCCGTTGTGTGAATTATGGCCGGGGGGATTCATTAAAGATAAAGGTGTGATATAATAAGACTTTAGACTGAAGGATACATTTGAGGAGTTGATTTTGTAACCCACGAGGGGTAGGCCTTCTCCCGCAGCATAAGGGAAGGGCTTGAGGGAAAAATACCTTGTTATAGGTAAAATCAAGGAGGGGTGAATGGCCGGGAAAATTCTTATCATTGATGACGATGCGGATTACGTTGACGCGATGAGCACGCTTTTGACGGCGAAGAACTACGATGTGATTTCGGCGCCGAACGGCGAAGAGGGGTTCAAGAAAGCCAAGAAGGAAGTCCCGAACCTGATCTTACTCGATGTCATGATGACGCATAAGAGCGAAGGTTTCGATATCGCCCGGAACCTGAAAGGCGACGAGGCGACAAAGGATATCCCTGTCATTATGATCACAGGCATCCGTAAGGAGATGAACCTGCCGTTCGGTTTTGAGCCGGATTCCGACTGGCTCCCTGTCAAGACGGTGCTGGAAAAGCCGATCAAACCGGATACGCTGCTTAAGGCCGTCGAAGAAAACATCAGGAAATAATCAAATTCCGCGATACCTGCCTTCGCGGGCTTACTCCCGCAGGGCAGGTAATAACCGAACAATGACCAAAAATATTTCCTAAAGCGGGATCCCGCGCTACGGGAGAATTTGTATCTTGATT
>JAQUOM010000088.1 GCA_028717105.1 Candidatus Omnitrophota bacterium | reverse complement strand
TGAACCACCCAAGGCTGAACAAACTCCTCTTAAGGACGTCAGCGTTGAAAAAAAATTCGGCCTTGATCCGGCAATCGCGGGCCAGAAAGCTCCAGGAACAGAGCCGGTCAAGCCGGAGTTAAAATCCGACGAGATCCCCGGCTTTACCAAGATCGTCCAGACGAAGGTTGATATCAAAAAAGACGTTCCGGGAGACGTTGAATTTTTTAAAGCCTCGGCACCTCAGACCGAAGAAGAAAAGCCGGAAGCAGCTCCTGTTGAGGAGCCTTTTAAATTTACCCCGTTAGAAAAACCATCCAGTGGATCGAAAGCGGACGATGTTTCAACGTCATCGGCGAAGGACAAGAATTCTCTAACGGACTTCATCAATGCCAACAAGCCGGTTGCACCGCCTGGTCCTCCGGAAAAGAAAGATCCTCTCCCCGTTTCTCAGAGAACCCCGGATAAGCCCGTGGAACCTCCTCAGACCAAGCCCGCTGACATCGTTCAGCCGGAGCAGGGCCAGGGGCCCCAAGGGAAGCCTTCGACGCCGCGCGAGGGTAAGCCTCTCGATGCTGCCCGGGACAAGCAGAAGTCCAAGAAGGAAACCCTGATCCCCGGTTTTCATCCCAAAGACAAAGAAGAAAAGCCGGAATAGTTTTTCCATGGAAAAGTTCAAGACCCAGGATATCAAGCAGTTCCTTAACCCTGCTCAGTGGGATGCGGTGTCGACCATTGACGGTCCTCTTTTGGTCGTCGCGGGGGCAGGGACAGGAAAAACCCGGGTGATCGAATATCGATGTCTTTACATGATCGAGAAAGGCATTGCTCCCGAACAGATCCTTCTTTTGACCTTCACGCGCAAGGCGGCCAGAGAGATGCTCAGCCGGGCGTCCCTTCATGATCCGAGATGCCGAAAGATAGAAGGGGGGACGTTTCATTCCTTTGCCTATCGCTTGATCCGCCAGTACAAAAGCGCTTTGGGATTGGGAGAGATCATTTCTTTTCTGGACGAATCGGACTCTTCTGATCTTTTGCATCTTTTGTCCGCCAAGGCGGGATTCCTGGAGGAGAAGTCGCGGTTTCCGAAAAAAGATACGCTGCGTTCGGTCTTGAGCATGAGCATCAATCGCAATCAGCCGATCCGCGAAGTCCTGGCTAAAGATTATCCTCATTTCGTTGCGATAGCACACCAGCTCGAGGACCTGCGCAAAATGTATACGCAATTCAAAGTCGAGCGCAATCTGATCGATTATGACGACATGCTGATTTATCTGAAGTTTCTTCTGGAGACGCCGGCGATCAACGAAAAAGTTGCATCGCATTTCCGTTACTGCATGGTCGATGAATTTCAGGATACCAACAAGATCCAGGCCGACATCGTCTATGCCCTTGCCCGGAGGCACAACAATTGCATGGCTGTCGGAGATGACACGCAAAGCATCTACAGTTTCCGGGGCGCTTATTACAAGAATATGTTCGATTTTCCCAGGCATTTTCCCGACACCAGGATCATCAAGCTCGAATACAATTACCGTTCTACGCAGCCGATCCTGGACGTGGCCAATGCGGTCATCGAAGGCGAGAAACAGAAATACTCCAAGGTCCTCTTTACGACGCGTCCCGGCGATGAAAAACCGACCCTGTCTTATTTTAAAGACGCTTTCACCGAAGCCGAATGGGTGGCGCACCGTGTCAAGGAACTACGGGATGACGGGACGCCGCTGGGTTCGATCGGTGTCCTTTACAGGTCGAATTACCTGTCTTTGCCTGTTCAGCTGGCCCTGTCAAAACTGAATATCCCGTTTGCCGTTTTCGGTGGCATGAAATTTATAGAGACGGCTCACGTCAAAGACGTCCTGGCTTTTTTAAAAGCGCACCATAACCCCAAGGACGAGATTTCCATTGCCAGGATCCTTATGCTTCTGGAAGGCGTAGGTCCGCGTACGGCTGAACGCGTGAGAGACCTGATCTTGAATCTGGATGCGCAGGCCCTTGAGAAGGACGTCGCCCTGGTCATTAAAAGCACCGAGGTCCGGCGGGACGTGTTGAAGCTCGCGGAACTCTTCCGTCGCCTGGCCGGTATCGAAACCATCGACGGGAAGATCAAGAAGGTTATCCAGTTCTACACGCCTATCCTCAAGAAGAAATTCGATGACTATCCCGCGCGGCAGGAAGATCTGGAGGCGTTTGTCGAAATCGCCGCCGGCTACGCGTCTTTAGAACAGTTTCTGGTCGATTTTGTTACGATTGAGCCGCCGGAACGCAGCCGTTTGGACGGCGAAGGAAAAAAGGAAGACGAACGTCCCGTGACCCTTTCGACGGTCCATTCCGCCAAGGGATTGGAGTGGGATGCCGTTTTTCTGATCGCCCTGGTCGACGGCAGCATCCCCGTGTCGTATGCCCTTGATGACGATGACGCGATTGAAGAAGAGCGGCGGCTTCTGTATGTCGCGGTGACACGGGCCAGGAAACAACTGCATCTGTCTCTTCATAATGAAGGGCGTAACGGCGGCATGCATAGTTTTAACAGGCTGTCGCGTTTTATTTCGGAACCGAGGGTTTTAGAAAAGATCAAAACGGATTATGTCTGGTATGAGGACGCGGGTTTTCGGCTTGACGATTCCCAGGTCCCCCGGATGGGCAAAGAAGGGCTTTACCAAAAATTAGCGGAGTATTTCGATGACGACAAATCACAAGATTATTTTTGATATCGAAACGGTAGGGGCGGAATTCGATACGTTTGACCAGGCGACCCAGGAGTATCTCCTGAAGTTTGCCAAGACCGACGAGGAAGAGCAGGAGGTGCGCGATTCCCTCAGTTTCTATCCTGTCACGGCCCAGATCGTGACGATCGCGATGCTGGAGGCCGAGACGGACAAGGCCTCTGTCTATTATCAGGTGCCGTCGCGTCAGCCGGAACGCACCGTTGAGGGAGAGACGGAATATTTCTCCGTTCCCAACGAGAAACAACTCCTGGAGCTCTTTTGGTCGAAAATATCGAAATACGACACTTTTATCACATTCAACGGCCGCGGATTCGATTGTCCTTTTATCCTCGTGCGTTCGGCGGTTCACCGCTTGAAGGCGACAAAGAACTTGATGCCCGACAGGTATCGATCCAATATGCATGTCGATCTGATGGAAAAATTGACGTTCCTTGGCGCTGTGCGCAGGCGCTTCAGCCTGCATGTCTGGTGCAATGCCTTCGGTATCAAAAGCCCGAAAGAAGAAGGGGTCACAGGACTCGATGTCAAAAATCTCTTTAAAGACAGCCGCCATTTGGATATTGCGCGTTATTGTCTCAGGGACGTCGCTGCGACCAGGGAACTTTATCATTATTGGGATAAGTATATGAATTTTCCCGTCTGAAAGAAGTCCTCGCCGTTTCAATTTCAGCCTTGTCAAACCCCCCGGTTTTCGGTAAGATGGGAGCGTTGGAAAACGAACGTTCCCCATTGACACAGATGAAAAAAATGATCGCGCGGATAAGCCCATCGATAGCGTATCCTTTTATGAGGGTATCCCGGGCGGGCGAGTTGTTCAAGCCTTACGGATGGATCATTGATTATCCGAAAAGAGGCGCGCGCCGCTGCGGAAATCTTTTCAGGATTGTTGTGCGTCAGAGAAATGCTGCAGGATGGCGCATCGCTTATCTGGTTGTGCGTGATAAAGTTATAGATAGATTAGAGCAGCATCCCTGTTCATTGGAGAGCTTTGAGCCTGTGTGCGGCCGCAGCCTTCTTTTCGTTGCCCGTCGGCGCAAGGCCGGCGATATCGCCTGCTTTTTACTCGATAAGCCCGTTGTTCTTAAAAAAGGCATCTGGCACGGTGTTGTGGCCATGGGCAAAGAGTCTGACATCAAGATCACTGAAAACGCATCTGTCAGGTGTGTTTATTGGAAAACCGGGATACGGATGGGGCCATGGGGGATGAAGCCGCTTACGAAGCGTATTTAAGAAAAGCCAGCCAGGACTATGAGGGTCTATGCCGGCGGTGCGGCGGATGCTGCGGTTTATTTGAAAAAGATCCCTGTCGTGAACTGGCGCGAGGGGCCGATGGCCGTTACTATTGCCGTATTTATGAGGATCGCTTCGGCCTGCGCCGGACGATCCATGGTAACGAATTTCTCTGTGCGCCGGTCCGGAAGGTTCTTTCAGGCTCGTGGGCCGGTTCATATCGATGCGCGTATAAAAACTACAAAAGAGTCTATTGATTTTATGGAGTTCGCTGAGCTTGTCTTCCAGGACTCCATAAACTCTATGAACTCAAGGAACGGATAGCCGTGAAGGCCTATACCGAATATCTTTGGTTTCAGACGAAAAACCGGCAGGAGTTTATTAATATCACACCGGATGTCGAAGAGATCATTAGAAAAAGCGGTGTTAAGGAAGGGCTGTGCCTGGTCAATGCGATGCATATCACAGCTTCTGTTTTCATCAATGATGATGAGTCGGGCCTGCACGGGGATTTCGGCGTATGGTTAGAAAAGCTTGCGCCGTTCGGGAAAGACGCGTATCAGCATAACTTGACCGGCGAGGATAACGCGGATGCGCATCTCAAGCGTACGATCATGGGTCGGGAGGTCGTTGTGGCTGTGACCAAAGGAGAGCTCGACTTTGGGCCCTGGGAACAGGTTTTTTACGGGGAATTCGACGGGCAACGGAAAAAACGCGTTCTGGTCAAGGTGATCGGCGAGTGAGGCCCCGCGGCCGAGCCTTCCATGATCCTTAAAGGTCGCGGCGGTTGCAGGATAGCCGTTTTTGTCCAAACACGCGGCGGCAACGAGATGAATACCATGGCATTGTGGAACGTCAGGGATTACAGGCGGGTGGCCGACGCGATCAGGAAGGCCCGGCGGATCGCTATTTTCGTCCATATGTTTCCCGACGGCGACGCGTTAGGTTCCATGGCGGCTTTGGCCATGGGGTTAAAGCGCTTGCATAAAGATGTGACTTTGTTTTCTCCGAGCGTCCTGCCCCGGCGATATCATTTCCTGCCGTTTTACGGTTCTATCCGGCTGAAAGATGCCGGTCGCCGTTCTTTTGATCTGGCTATCGCGCTGGACTGCGCTTCCCGGGTGCAGCTGGGTGCCTTGTACGAAAAGATATTTCGGCCGGCGCGGCAGACGATCGAGATCGACCATCATGCGTTCCGTAAGCCTTTTGCACGATGCCGTTTGATCGATGAAAGGGCCGCGGCGGTCGGCGAGATCATTTACGATCTGATCAGGATGATGGGCATTCCCCTCGATCGCAGGATGGCGGTTTGTCTTTTGGTTTCCATTATTGTCGAAACCGGATCATTCCGGCTTCCGACCATCTCGGCGAAGACGTTTAATATCTGCGCAGATCTGATCTCCCGGGGTGTGGATTATTACGACCTGGTCGAGAAAAGTTACTGGAGCCGAACGTCCCAGGAGGCGAAGCTTCTGGGGATATGTTTTTCGCGTATTCGTTTCTTCAAGCATAAACGCCTGGCCGTGACGTACGTGACGGCGGCCGATCTCAAACGCCTGGCCGCCAGCGAAGAGGATGTCGATCCGATCGCCGACCAGATCCGTACCCTCAAAGACGTCAAGGTCGTCCTTCTGTTCCGGGAGATGACGGGGGGCCGCTGGCGCGTCAGCCTGAGGTCCAAGGGGCGGGTGAACGTCGGCCTGATTGCCGAAGAGTTCGGCGGAGGGGGGCATCCCGATGTCGCCGGTTGTTTCATCGGACGCAAGAAAATAGAAAAAGACAGGTTGATCAAGAGGACGCTCAAAGAGCTTTAAAGCGAGGTTTCTCGTGCAAAATTATCAGTTGGAACTGATAGAGATCGCCACGCATTGTTGCGACGTCAAGACTTTTCGTTTTGCCCTGGAGGACGAAGTGACATATTTGCCTGGCCAGTATCTTGTCTTGACGCTTTCCATCGGGGGCCGCCCGGTGTCCAAGGCGTTTTCGCTTTCGAGCTCGCCGACTGAAAAAGGATTCATTCAGTTCACAAAAAAATTGAGCCAAAGCCCGTTCTCGAAGGAGTTGAACGAATTGGAGATCGGTCAGAAGTGCAACGTGCGTTTCCCCATGGGGAACTTCACGTTTTACGGCCAATACCCCAAGGCGGCTTTCCTGATCGGCGGTATCGGTGTTACGCCGGTGCGCAGCATCTTTAAATACGCGGCGGACAGAAAACTTGAATCGAGCTTGGTGCTTCTGTATTCCAGCCGGACGCCGGAATATCTCCTTTTCCGCAATGATTTCGCCGCGATGCATAAGGAGAACAGCCGCCTGGAGATCATCTATACTCTGACGGATTGCGATGAAAGCATCGAGGGTTGCCGGCAGGGATATATCGATGCCGATATGGTCCGTCAAGAGATCGGGGATTACGCGGAGCGGATGTTCTATTCCTGCGGACCCCCCGCCATGGTGGATGCGATGGCCAAGATGCTCATGAATAAGTTATCTGTCCCCGAAGACAAGATCGTTACGGAAGATTTTATCGGCTATTAAACCTTCCTTGGCTTTAGCCCGGGGAGATCCATCATATGTTTTCTTCTTTACGGGTCAGGGAGTTCAGGATTTATTGGGTCTCGATGTTTGTTTCGCTGAT